>NZ_LJBR01000303.1 GCF_001282115.1 Streptomyces sp. NRRL B-24085
CCCCGTCCCCTCACCGCCGTGAGCGTCTGCACGAGCGTCCACATGTCTTACCCCCAGGGGCGCGGGGAACTGCGCGACCAGCCCCCACCGGGCCGCAGCCGCTTGAGGTCGGGGCCAACGGTTCGTCGTGGTGTGGGTGAGTGTGCCGACTCAGGGGCGCGGGGAACTGCGCGACCCGCCCCCACCGGGCCGCAGCCGTCTCACAACCGAACGCGGCACCCCCATGGGCGCGCCGTTTCGCAAGAGGGCATGTGTCACAACGCGGGCCGGTTCCGTGTGCCGTCGGCGGACCCTATCGTCAAGGTCATGTTCGCTGTCTATGCCGCCCGAATCGACCGCGACAACCCGCTCTCGGGACTGGAGTCGGGGGAGCGCCCCGCCCCCGAGGCCCGCCCGGGTTGGAGCGTCGTCGACGTCAAGGCCGCTTCCCTCAATCACCATGACCTCTGGTCCCTGCGCGGCGTGGGCCTCGCGGAGGACAAGCTTCCGATGATCCTCGGCTGTGACGCCGCCGGTGTCGACGAGGACGGCAACGAGGTCGTCCTGCACTCCGTCATCGGACAGAGCGGGCACGGGGTCGGCCCCAAGGAGCCGCGGTCCATCCTCACCGAGCGCTACCAGGGAACGTTCGCCGAGCAGGTGGCCGTGCCGACCTGGAACGTCCTGCCCAAGCCCAAGGAGCTGTCCTTCGCGGAGGCCGCCTGTCTGCCCACGGCCTGGCTGACGGCGTACCGCATGCTGTTCACCAACGCGGGTGTGCGGCCCGGCGACTCCGTGCTGGTGCAGGGCGCCGGCGGCGGTGTCGCCACGGCCGCCATCGTGCTGGGGAAGGCCGCGGGGCTGAGGGTCTTCGCCACGAGCCGGGACGAGGCCAAGCGGAAGCGCGCGATGGAGCTCGGGGCCGTGGAGGCGCTGGAGTCGGGCGCGCGGCTGCCACAACGGGTGGACGCCGTCATCGAGACCGTGGGGGCGGCCACCTGGTCGCACTCCGTGAAGTCGCTGAGGCCCGGTGGCACGCTGGTCATCTCCGGGGCAACGAGCGGTGACCGCCCCTCGCACGCCGAGTTGACCCGGATCTTCTTCCTGGAGCTCAAGGTCGTGGGCTCGACCATGGGGACCAAGGACGAGCTGGAGGATCTGCTCTCGTTCTGCGCCACCACCGGGGTGCGGCCCGTCATCGACGAGGTGCTGCCCATGGATCGGGCGCGTGAGGGGTTCGAACGGGTCGCGTCGGGTGAGCAGTTCGGGAAGGTCGTGCTCACGAACGACTGATTCTCTTCCTGTCGGCGGCCGGTCCGGGTTCGGGCCGGCCGTCGTTGTTTGTCAACTGTGGTTGACGTGCCGGTCTTGTCAACGTAAGTTGACATCATGACCGAAGCAACGGATCTCGCCGAGCGCGCCGGTGATCGCGATCCCCGGGTCGGACTGCGCGCCGTCGCCGCCCTGCGCAGGCTGCTGGAGCAGCTCGAGTCGGTGCAGGTGCGCAGTGCGCGCAATCAGGGCTGGTCGTGGCAGGAGATCGCCGCGGAACTCGGAGTGAGCAGGCAGGCCGTGCACAAGAAGTACGGGAGGCATTGATGTTCGAGCGGCTCACGAAGGATGCCCGGGCCGTGGTCGTGGGCGCCGTCGAGCATGCCGGGGCGGTGGGGGCGGGGTCCGTGGACGCCGGGCATCTGCTGCTCGCGCTGCTGGACCGGGAGGCCAGTCGGGCCTCCTTCGCGCTGGCCGCCCTCGGACTCGCCGAGCGCCAGGGCGCGGTGCGGGAGGCGCTGGGTGAGGCGCGGCGCCGGGCCGGACTGTCCCAGGCGGACGCCGAGGCGCTGGCCGGGCTCGGGATCGACGTCTCGGAGATCGTCGCCCGGGTGGAGGAGGTGCACGGGGTCGGAGCGATGTCCGGCGACCGCAGGAGCAAGGGCTGGTGGTCCGGGCGGCGCTCCTTCGGACGGGACGCCAAGGAGATCCTGGAGAAGGCGCTGCGGATCGCCGTGGCCCGGCGGGACCGTCATGTCGGCGACGAGCACATCCTGCTGGCGTTGACGGTCAGGCCGGGTGTGCCCGGGGAGGTTCTCGCCGACCACGGGGTGACCTATGCGTCGGTCGTGCGCGTCCTCTACGGCGAGGGCGAGGCGAAGGCCGGCTGAGGGAGGGCCGGCTGAGCGAGGGCCGGCTGAGGGAGGGCGGGCTGAGCGAGGGGCGGCTGGGTGGAGGCCGTCCGGTCCGGCAGTACGGCCCGGCCGGAGGGGCCGGAGCCGTCGTACTGTCGGAGTCCGGCCGGGTCACGCCTTCGGCGCTCGCAGGAGTGCTCCTATGTGGGCCGCCGCCGTCGACAGGTGGCGGCGGGCGTCGCGCAACTGCTCGGCCGTGACGCCGTGGTCGCGGGCCGCGTCACGGATGTCGTCGCGGAAGCGGTCGAGCAGGCGGTCCAGGTCGCGGGCCGGGTCCCCGGTGGGTTCCTCGTGGGCCCAGGAGGGTTCGTAGTCGGCGGGGAAGTCCTGCGGGGTGTGGGAGTACTGGGGGCCGGACGGGGTTCCCTCGGCCTTCTCGGACCTCGCGCCGCCCCGGCCGAAGCCGAAGTCCTTCCCGAACCCCTTGCCGTAGTCCTTCCCGAACTCGCCGAACTCCTTGGCCAGCTCGGTCAGGCCCTCACGCACCCCCGTCGGCCAGTCGCCGCGCGCGAAGTGGTCCTGCACCTGCTCCTGCACCCGCCGGGCGATCCGCTGCACCTCCTCCTGGGCCTGCTCCCGGGCCCGGTCCTGGGCCTCCTTGGCCTGGCGGCGGGCGCGCTGGGCCTCCTCGCGGGCGCGGCGGCTCTCGTCCTTGGCGCGCCGGGCCTGCTCCTTCCACTCCTGCTTGACGCGGCGCATCTCCTCCTTGGCGGCGCGCCACGCCTCCTTGTCGGCGTACTCGGTGAAGTCCCCGAACGGGGCCTCGTGCTCGCCGGTGCTCTTGGCGCCGCCGCCGGAGCCGCGGCGGGCCTCGGTGGCGGCCGCCCGCATCTCGCGCCGCAGATCGCCCGCCGCGCCCCGCACGTCGGCCCGGATCTCGGCGGCCAGCTCCGCGACCGACTCGCGGATCTCCAGCTCCAGGTCGGCCAGTTCACCGCTGCGGTCGGCCAGCTCGGCGCGGCCCGCGTCGGTGATGGCGTACACCTTGCGGCCGCCCTCGGTGGTGTGGGTGACCAGGCCCTCCGCCTCCAGCTTGGCCAGCCGGGGGTAGACGGTGCCCGCCGAGGGGGCGTACAGGCCCTGGAAGCGCTCCTCCAGGAGGCGGATCACCTCGTAGCCGTGGCGCGGGGCCTCGTCCAGCAGCTTCAACAGGTACAGGCGGAGGCGGCCGTGGGCGAAGACGGGGGGCATGTCAGAGCACCTTCTTGTCGGTCGTGCCGTCGGCCGGGCCGCGGGTCGGATCGTCCGTGGGGCCGTCCGTCCGGTGGGGGCCGTCGGCCGGGCCGGAAACGGAATTGTCCCCCGGGATGCCGTGCACGCTGTCCACCGGGTCGGCGGTGTCGGCCGGGTAGGCGCCCGGGGCACCGTCCTTCACGAAGGGGTCCGTCTCCCACGGCTCCTCCTCGTCCTCCCGTGGCGGGCGGCGCAGCAGGGCGATGGAGCCGGAGACGGTGGTCGCGCGGAGCTTGCCGGTACCGGCGCCGAGGCGGCCCGTGACCTTGTGGGCGCCCCACTGGCCGCGCACCCGCAGGCCCTCGAAGGCGTTGGAGATCGTCCCGCTCGCGGTGTTGGCCTCCACCTCCGCGTCCGCGGGCTGCGGGAGCCGGATGGCGATCTCCCCCGAGACGCTGGTCAGCCGGACGTCGGTGGGGCCCTCCGGATCGAGGTCGACGATCATCGAGCCGCTGACCGAGTCGGCCCGCACGGAGGGGCCCGAGCCCTCCACGACGGTGAGGTCCCCCGAGACCGAGTTGAAGCGCAGGTCGCCGGTGACGGCCTGGGCCTCCAGGTTCCCCGAGACGGTGTCGGCACGGACGGGGCCGGAGAGGCCGACGAGGGTGGTGTCGCCGTTGACCCCCTTCACCACGGACGGGCCGCGCAGGCCCGACACGACGGCCGCGGCACTGACCACCCCCACCTCGACGCGGGTGTCGGCCGGAACGGCCAGCGAGACGACCGCGCTGCGCCGCCAGCCCTTGCGGTCGAGCCACTTGAGGAAACCCTTCCAGGGCAGGTCCTCGTAG
This sequence comes from Streptomyces sp. NRRL B-24085, assembly GCF_001282115.1. GTDB lineage: Bacteria > Actinomycetota > Actinomycetes > Streptomycetales > Streptomycetaceae > Streptomyces. Next base: position 4,190 of record NZ_LJBR01000303.1, read on the forward strand.
GCCACCGTGAGGGTTCCGTGCTCCTGGGTGACGATCAGAGGCGGTCCCTCGATCTCGGACACCTCCAGGCGCGCGCAACCTTCCTCGGTGCCCACCACGTTCACCGTGCCGTTGACGATGCGTACATGGAGTTCGTGCACGGGCTCGTCGAAGGTGAGCTTCCTGGGCTCCGTGACGGACCACTCGGACATGGTGCAGACCTCCCCGTAGCAACGCGCCATATCGCGTCTCCTGCAATTCACGATATATCGTGGCGGTCGAAAGTCAAGGCACTCTTTCCGGGGAGGCGGGTGTCGAAAATATGACCAATCCGGATGGATCGACCTAGCGTGTGACCATGTCGACGGAAGCCACCTCCCGTGCCGGTCGCACCTCTCCGGCCCCCGGCGGCCTGCTGCTCTGCCGTGCCGCACCCGACTCCGTCGCCCTCGCCGCCCGGCTGCTGCGCGAGCGGATGCTGCTCACGCGCGCGGGGCGGGGGTGGAGCGTCCTCGTGCCGGAAGGCGGGCCGTGGCTGCGCGGTGAGGACCCGGTGGACCGCGTCATGACGGGCTGGGCCACCGCCCTGGCCGTCGGCGCTCCCTGGCCCGTCCTCGCGCTGTGGTGGGACGCCGACCGCGGCGGCTACACCCTCGCGTCCGGCTTCCGTCGGCCCGTCGGCTACGTCTGGCTCACCAACGGCACCCCGGCCGGCGAGGACGAGGCCATGCGCACCTTCGCGGCCCGTCTGGGCCTCGACCCGGTCCTGGACGTCCAGTCCCTCGACCGGCTCACCGCACCGGATCCTGTCGCCGACGCCCGCGCCCGGCTGCGCGGCCTGCTCGCGGTCCTCACGCGCGTGGGCCTGGACCTCCCCGCCGGCCTCGCCCCGGGCGAACCGGCCGACCGTCTCCGCGAGGTGGCCCGGGACCGGCCGGACGCCCGCCCCGTCGAGGGGGAGGACGGGCCGGACACCGTCCGTGGCGAACTCGAGGCGGTCGCGGCCCGCCGCCTCACGCCCTGGCTCCCCTGGTCCGGCGACCCGAAGGCCCGCGCCCTGGCCCTGGCCCAGATGGCCACGGGCCTCCCCCTGGCCGCCTGGGGCCTGCGGCACCGCAGCGGCGGCTGGCTCACGGCGGGAACCCTGCTGCTGGCGCACGGCGCGCTCGGGCTGTCGTACGACCTGACGCACCCGCGCGACTGACCGAGCGACGTGGCACAGGGGGCGGCGCCCCGAGGAGCGTCCCGCACCTCACTGTGGCGGGGGCCTCGCAGCGGTGGCCGGCTTGCGGCGGGGGCCCTGCTGTCGGCGCACAGCGTGGCCGGGCTGGCGTATGACCCGACGCAGCCGCACAACTGACCGCGGGGCGCGGCACCAGGAGCGCCCAGTGCCTCACCTTGGCGGGGGCTTTGCAGCGGTGGCCGAAGCGCGGCAGGGGCCCTGCTGTCGGCGCACAGCGTGGCCGGGCAGGCGTACGGGCTGACGCGCCCGCGCGGATGGCCCGGTGGCGCAAGACAAAGGGCGCCCCTAAGGGCGCCCCGTGCCGCTTCGGTGCTACTCGTCGTCCTCGTCGTCCAGCCGGGCCAGCCACGTGGCCAGTCGCTCCACCGGCACCTCGAAGTCGGGATTGAGGTCGACGAACGTCCGCAACTGCTCGGCGAGCCACTCGAAGGTGACCTCCTCCTCGCCGCGCCGCTTCTCCAGTTCCTCGATGCCACGGTCCGTGAAGTACATGCCGTCAAGGATAAGTGGGCCGAAACGGCCGGGCCGCACCCCTCCGGAGAGGGATGCGGCCCGGTGACGTACTGCCCGCGAGGCGGGTTACGCCTCGAACACCTCGCGCACGAGCTGCTCCTGCTCGGCCTGGTGCCGCTTCGCGGAACCGACGGCCGGGGACGAGGAGTGCGGGCGGGAGATGCGGCGCAGGCGCTCCCCATGGGGGACGTCGGCGCCGACCGCCAGGTCCAGGTGGTCGATCAGGTTGAGGGCGATGAAGGGCCACGCGCCCTGGTTCGCCGGCTCCTCCTGCGCCCACAGGTACTTCTCGGCGTTCGGGTACTTGGCGATCTCCGCCTGGAGCTCGGCACCCGGCAGCGGGTACAGGCGCTCGATACGGATGATCGCCGTGTCCGTGATGCCGCGCTTCTGCCGCTCGGCCTCCAGGTCGTAGTACAGCTTGCCCGCCACGAAGACGACCTTGCGGACCGCGGCCGCGTCCACGGACGTGTCGCCGATGACCGGGCGGAACTGACCCGAGGTGAACTCCTCCGTCTTCGACGCGGCGGCCTTGAGGCGCAGCATCGACTTCGGGGTGAAGACCACCAGCGGCTTGTGGTGCGGGTTGTGCACCTGCCACCGCAGGAGGTGGAAGTAGTTCGACGGCAGGGTCGGCATCGCGACCGTCATGTTGTTCTGGGCGCACAGCTGGAGGAACCGCTCGACACGGGCCGAGGAGTGGTCCGGGCCCTGGCCCTCGTAGCCGTGGGGGAGCAGGAGCGTGACACCGCTCGTCTGGCCCCACTTCTGCTCGGCCGCCGAGATGTACTCGTCGACCACCGTCTGCGCGCCGTTGACGAAGTCGCCGAACTGCGCCTCCCACATCACGAGCGCGTCGGGGCGGGCCAGCGAGTAGCCGTACTCGAAGCCCATGACCGCGTACTCGGACAGCAGGGAGTTGTAGACGTTGTAGCGGGCCTGGTCCTCGTTGAGGTACTGGAGCGGGGTGTGCTCCTCGCCCGTCTCGCGGTCGATGAGGACCGCGTGCCGCTGGCCGAACGTGCCGCGCTGGGAGTCCTGGCCGGACAACCGGACCGGGGTGCCCTCCAGCAGCAGGGAGCCGACGGCGAGCGTCTCGCCCATGCCCCAGTCGATCGTGCCGTCCTCGACCATCGACGCCCGGCGCTGGAGCTGCGGCAGCAGACGCGGGTGGACGTGGAAGGTGTCGGGGATGTTGACCTGGGACTCGGCGATCCGCTTCACCGTCTCCGCGGAGATCGCGGTGTTCACGGCGACCGGGAACTCGGCCTGCGGGTCGGAGACGGGACCGGCGGCCGGCTGGGCCGTGACGGCCTCGCGGACCTCGGTGAAGACCTTCTCCAGCTGGCCCTGGTAGTCCTGGAGCGCCTGCTCGGCCTCTTCCAGGGTGATGTCGCCGCGACCGATGAGGGACTCGGTGTACAGCTTGCGCACCGAGCGCTTCTTGTCGATCAGGTCGTACATCAGCGGCTGGGTGAAGGCCGGGTTGTCCGACTCGTTGTGACCACGGCGGCGGTAGCAGATGAGGTCGATCACCACGTCCTTGTTGAACGCCTGGCGGAACTCGAAGGCGAGCCGCGCGACGCGGACCACGGCCTCCGGGTCGTCGCCGTTCACGTGGAAGATCGGGGCCTCGATCATGCGGGCCACGTCCGTCGCGTACATGGAGGAACGCGAGGACTCCGGGGCGGCCGTGAAGCCGACCTGGTTGTTGATGACGATGTGGACCGTGCCGCCGGTGCGGTAGCCGCGCAGCTGCGACATGTTCAGGGTCTCGGCCACCACGCCCTGGCCCGCGAAGGCCGCGTCGCCGTGCAGGGCGACCGGCAGGACCGTGAAGTCCGTGCCGCCCTTGTTGATGATGTCCTGCTTGGCGCGGACGATGCCCTCGATGACCGGGTCGACCGTCTCCAGGTGGGAGGGGTTCGCGGCCAGCGAGACCTTGATCTGCTCGCCGTCGAGACCGGTGAAGGTGCCCTCGGCGCCCAGGTGGTACTTGACGTCGCCGGAGCCGTGCATCGACTTCGGGTCGAGGTTGCCCTCGAACTCGCGGAAGATCTGCGCGTACGACTTGCCGACGATGTTCGCCAGGACGTTCAGGCGGCCGCGGTGGGCCATGCCGATGACGACCTCGTCCAGGCGGGACTCGGCAGCCGAGTCGAGGACCGCGTCGAGCAGCGGGATGACGGACTCGCCGCCCTCCAGGGAGAAGCGCTTCTGGCCGACGTACTTCGTCTGGAGGAAGGTCTCGAAGGCCTCCGCGGCGTTCAGCCGGCGCAGGATGCGGAGCTGCTCCTCGCGCTCCGGCTTGGTGTGCGGGCGCTCGATGCGGTCCTGGATCCACTTGCGCTGCTTGGGGTCCTGGATGTGCATGAACTCGATGCCGGTGGTGCGGCAGTACGAGTCGCGCAGCACGCCGAGGATGTCACGCAGCTTCATCAGGGACTTGCCGGAGAAGCCGCCGACGGCGAACTCGCGCTCCAGGTCCCACAGGGTGAGGCCGTGCTCGGTGATGTCCAGGTCGGGGTGCTTGCGCTGGCGGTACTCCAGCGGGTCGGTGTCGGCCATGACGTGGCCGCGGACCCGGTAGGAGTGGATCAGCTCGAAGACGCGCGCGGCCTTCGTGACGTCGTCGTCGTGCGAGGCGTCGATGTCCTTGAGCCAGCGGACCGGCTCGTAGGGGATGCGCAGCGCCTCGAAGATCTCGTCGTAGAAGCCGTTCTCGCCGAGGAGGAGGTTCGCGACGATCCGCAGGAACTCGCCGGAGGCGGCGCCCTGGATCACCCGGTGGTCGTAGGTCGACGTGAGCGTCATGACCTTCGAGATGCCGAGCTTGTTCAGGGTGTCCTGGGAGGTGCCCTGGAACTCCGCCGGGTAGTCCATGGAGCCGACGCCCATGATGACCGACTGGCCGGGCATCAGACGCGGCACGGAGTGGACGGTGCCGAGGCCGCCCGGGTTGGTCAGGGAGACCGTGACGCCCGAGAAGTCGTCCATCGTCAGCTTGCCGTCACGGGCGCGGCGGACGATGTCCTCGTAGGCCTGCCAGAACTCGAAGAAGTTCAGCGTCTCGGCCTTCTTGATGCCCGCGACGACGAGCTGGCGGTCGCCGTTGGGCTTCACCAGGTCGATGGCGAGGCCGAAGTTGACGTGCGGCGGCTTGACGAGGGTGGGCTTCCCGTCCTTCTCCGCGTAGTGCCAGTTCATCGACGGCATGGCCTTGATGGCCTGCACCATCGCGTACCCGATGAGGTGCGTGAAGGAGATCTTCCCGCCGCGGGCGCGCTTGAGGTGGTTGTTGATGACGATGCGGTTGTCGAAGAGCAGCTTCACCGGGACCGCGCGCACGGACGTGGCCGTGGGCAGCTCCAGGGAGGCGTTCATGTTCTTCGCGACCGCGGCGGCGGGACCGCGCAGGGTCACCAGCTCCGGGCCCTCCGCGGAGGCACCCTCGGCGGCCGGCTTCGCGGCGGGCTTGGCGGCGGCCGGCTTGGCGGCCGGAGCGGCCTGGGCCGGAGCCGCCGGGGCGGCGGCCTTGGCCGGGGCCGGAGCCGCGGCGGCCGGCTGGGCGGCCGGAGCAGCGGCCGGGGCCGGCGCGGGAGCCTGGGCCGGGGCGCTGGGAGCCGGGGCGGCAGAGGGAGCGGTGGTGGTCTCCGCGGCCCCCGCGGCCGCGGTACCCGCCGCAGCCGGAGCGGCAGCCCCCGACTTGTAGTCGGCGAAGAAGTCCCACCAGGCACGGTCTACCGAATTCGGGTCCTGGAGGTACTGCTGATAGATCTCGTCGACGAGCCACTCGTTCGGGCCGAACGCGGCAGCGGGGTTCTTGCCCGCTTGGTCTGCGTCGGTCGAGATGCTCGAGTTACTGGGGGACTGTGGCGACACGGCGGCAACCGCCCTCTTCCGCTTCTCACAAGGTGATGGACAGCGGGAATAAAGGCTACGCCCCCGAGAGCGGGAAGGTCAGGTCGGGCCGGTCCATCGTCGTGTAAGTCACATCGAACAGCGAGTTTCGCGGGCGGAAATGGCGGGAAACAAGCGTGGTTCCGGTTCGTGAAGCCGTCGCAGGGAAGCGCGGGGCGGGGCTCTGCGCGACGGCGGCGCGGCCCTCTGCCTGATCACACGTGTCCGTCAGCGCGGACAGAGGTGGATCTTGTGGCTCCGCTTCGAACTTTACGTCAACTTGGCACAGATGGGAGTCCCGGAAGGGTGACAAGAATCCTGCAACCCCGCTCGGATTCGGCCACTCCGATCCGGCCGCCGTGCAGATCCACCGCCCAGCGGGCGATCGCCAGCCCGAGCCCGGTGCCGCCGTCGCTGCCCGGACCGTGCGGCCGCATGATCTGACCGCGGTTGAAGCGCTCGAAGACGCGGTGCCACTCCGAGCGCGGGATGCCGGGTCCTTCGTCGAGGACCTCCAGCTCGAGCGACTCGGGCTGCGCCCCGCGCCGCGCCTTGACCGTCACCCGCCCGTGGGCCGGGCTGTGCTTGACCGCGTTGTCGATCAGGTTGGCCACGACCTGGTGGATGCGCTCGGGATCGGCGTGCGCGGTCAGCTCCGGCGGGGACACGTCGAGGTGCAGGTGGACGTCCGTACGCGTGTGACTGCCGGATCCGGAGGCGATGCCCCCGCGCGCCGAGGCGACCATGTTGGCCTCCTTCAGCACGCCCGAGAGGTACGGCCACACCTCGAAGCGGCGTTTCTTCAGCGGGACGACGCCGTTGTCGAGGCGGGACAGGTCCAGCAGCGTCTCCACCAGCCGGCCGAGCCGCTCGGTCTGCTTCAGGGCCGTGCGCATGGTCTCCGGGTCCGCCTGCGTGACCCCGTCGACGATGTTCTCCAGCACGGCGCGCAGGCCCGCGATGGGCGTGCGCAGCTCGTGGGAGACATTTGCCACAAGTTCCTTGCGCTGGCGTTCCTGGGCCTCCAGGTCGTCCGCCATGCGGTTGATCGTCTGGGCCAGGTCGCCGAGCTCGTCCCGGCGGTTCTCGCGGACCCGGCGGGTGTAGTCGCCGTGCGAGATGGACCGGGCGACCGCGTTCATGTCGTCCAGGGGCGCGGTGAGCGAATGCGCCACGAACTGCGTGATCAGGAGGGTGGCGATCATCGAGAAGACCGTGATGAAGCGCAGCTCGGTCGCCGTGCGCATCGCGATCATCATCAGCCCGGTGGTGATGAGGACCGCGATGACGACGAGGGCGCCCAGCTTGGTCTTGATCGAGAACGGGCTCACGCCGCCCCAGGGTTCCCTGGGGCCTCCTCTCCGGCCGGCCGGACCCTCGCTCATGGCGTCGGCGTCTCCAGGGCGTAGCCCACGCCGTGCACCGTGCGGATCCGCTCGGCGCCGATCTTCCGGCGCAGCGCCTTGATGTGGCTGTCGACGGTGCGGGTGCCGGAGGCGTCCGCCCAGTCCCACACCTCGGCCAGCAGCTGCTCACGGGAGAGCACCGCGCGCGGGGTGTTCGCCAGGCACACGAGCAGGTCGAACTCGGTGGGGGTGAGGTGGACGTCCTCGCTCCGCACCCGGACCCGGCGCTGCGCGTGGTCGATCTCCAGCTCGCCGAGCCGGAGGATGCCGCTCCTGGGCGTCGCGGCGGCCAGCGCGGCCCGCTCCACGCGCCGCAGCAGGACGTGCACGCGCGCGGCCAGCTCACGCATCGAGAAGGGCTTGGTCATGTAGTCGTCGGCGCCGACGCCGAGGCCGACCAGCATGTCGGTCTCGTCGTCACGGGCCGTCAGCATGAGCACCGGCACCGGGCGGGCGGCCTGCACCCGGCGGCAGACCTCCAGACCGTCGAAACCGGGCAGCATGATGTCGAGGATCAGCAGGTCCGGCTGCCAGGCCTCGGCCGTGTCGACCGCCGACGGACCGTCGACCGCCGTTTGCACGAGGAATCCCTCGGCGCGCAGGCGGGTCGCGATGGCGTCGACGATCGTCGGGTCGTCCTCGACGACCAGGACCCGGCGCTGAGCGCCCGGGGTAGCCGTCGAACCGTTGTGGGAGGTGTGTGTCTGCTCCATCGCCCGCCCCTGGGGAGTGCTTTCCGGAACCATGTGGGGTGATTCCTTGTCTGCGCATGACTGCGATTGACGCTTGAATGATCGGCGTAGGGAAGCAGAGTACGGGGAGGCGTCACACCTTTGCTATCCAGGTCGGACGGCGAGATGGACGACGTCGGGTACGCCCCGGGCAACCGGGATCTCCTCGGTACGTACCTGTTGGAACCCGGCATTTGCTAGGGATCCCTCAAATTCCGCAGAGGGTTTCGCCGACCACACGGCCAGTACCCCGCCCGGCTTCAACGCCCTTGCGCAGCTTGTGAGTCCGGTGTGCGCGTACAGGTCGTGGTTGCCGTCCGTGACCGTCCAGTCGGGGCCGTTGTCGATGTCGAGGCACAGCGCGTCGAAAGTGGCGCATGTCTCATTGACGAATCCGACTAGATCCGTTTCCAGAATGTTCGTCCGGGGATCGGCGAGCGCCTTCGCGGAGAGCGCCGAGAGCGGGCCGGTGCGGTGCCAGTCGATGATCGTCGGCTCCCGTTCCACGACCGTGATGCGGCCCCAACGCGGGTTCGCGGACGCGTGTGCGAGCGAGAAGCCGACACCCAGTCCGCCGATGAGGACGTGCGGGTCCGGACGGTCGTCGAGCGCGGCGAGCGCCGCGTCGACCAGCATCCGCTCCGAGCGGCCGTCGGAGGTGTCCATCAGGAAGCAGCCGTTGGCGATGATCTGGAGCAACTCGCCGTGCCGCCGCAGGACTACCTCTCCGTACGGGCCCTCGCGACGGTCCAGGACTTCGGGGATGTCGTACGAGGTGGGCATCGGCCCATCCTGGCAGGTCCGGCGGCCGGACCGGGACTCCTTGAGAAGTCCCTGTGAATCGGGGCAGGGGTGGCGCGGGTCACAGACAGGGGG
>NZ_LJBR01000304.1 GCF_001282115.1 Streptomyces sp. NRRL B-24085
CACGCCACGCACGCGTGCCCTCCTCCCGGACCCCGCCTACGCCCTCTCCCTCGTCACCCTGGTCGCCCTCCTGTGGCCGGACCTGCCGGCGGACCTCCGCGTCCCCGTCGCCGGCTACAGCACCCTGCTCGTGGCGATGGCGTACACCGCCGCCCGGCTCGGCCCCGCCACCGGAATCGGCGGTGCGCTCTTCGTCCTCTCGGACACCCTCATCGCCACCGGCGTCGCCGACTGGCCCCAGCTCCCGCGACCCGACTTCTGGATCATGCTCACGTACATCGCCGCGCAGTTCCTGCTGGCCGGCGGCGTCCGACGAGCCCTCGAAGCGCGCCCGGGGGCCTTGGCGACGTACGGTGAGATGCGCTCGACCACCCCCTGAGCGCCGTCACGACCTCGCACGAGAAGGACCCTCGCCATGCGCGCCACGACCATCCACGCCCCCTACGACATGCGCGTCGAGGACGTGCCCGAGCCCGTGGTGCAACTGCCCACCGACGCTGTGCTGCGGGTGCTGCGCGCCTGCATCTGCGGCAGCGACCTGTGGGCCTACCGCGGCGAGGCGGCCCGGCAGCCGGGGCAGCGGATCGGCCACGAGTTCCTCGGCGTCGTCGAGGAGACCGGCTCCGAGGTCCGCACCCTCAAGCGGGGTGACCTCGTCGTAGCCCCCTTCATGTGGTCCGACGGCGTCTGCGACTACTGCCGCGAGGGCCTGACCACCTCCTGCGAGCACGGCGGATTCTGGGGTTCCGTCGGCTACGACGGCGGCCAGGGCGAGGCCGTCCGCGTCCCCTACGCCGACGGCACCCTCGTACGGCTGCCCAAGGAGGCGGCCTCCGACGACCGCCTGCTGTCGTCCCTGCTGACCCTCTCCGACGTGCTGGGCACGGGCCACCACGCGGCCCTCGGCGCCGGAGCCCGCCCGGGCGTGACGGTCGCCGTCGTCGGCGACGGAGCCGTCGGACTGTGCGCGGTGCTCGCCGCCAAGCGGCTGGGCGCCGAACGGATCATCGCCCTGGGCCGCCACCAGGTCCGCACCGACATCGCCCGCCGCTTCGGCGCCACCGACGTGGTCGCCGAGCGCGGGGACGCGGCCGTCGAGGCCGTCCGCGAACTCACCCGCGGCCAGGGCGCGCACGCCGTCGTGGAGGCCGTCGGCACCGAGCAGTCCATGCGCACGGCGGTCAACATCACCCGGGACGGCGGCGCCATCGGTTTCGTCGGCGTCCCGCACGGCAGCGGCACCGGTGTCGACCTCGGTGTCATGTTCGACCGGAACATCGCCCTGCGCGGCGGTGTCGCGCCGGTCCGCGCCTACATCCCCGAACTGCTCCCCGACGTCCTGGACGGCACCGTCGACGCCTCACCGGTCTTCGACATGACCGTCGGTCTGGAGGGCGTCCCCGACGGCTACAAGGCGATGGACGAGCGCACCGCGCTCAAGGTGCTCGTCACCAACTAGCCGACATCAGCTGTCCGAGACCAGCTGTCCGACACCGATCAGGCGTCACCGATCAACCGTCACCGACCATCCGTCACCGACCGGCTCGTGGCCGACCAGTCGTCTCCGAGCCGCGGTCAGGTGCCGGGCGGTGCCCTCACCAGCGGATCGGCAGCGGCAGCGCCGTCAGCAGCCCCGACACCGCGACCACCAGCCCCAGGGCCGCGACCTCCGCACGCGCGGGAGCGCAGGCGGTCAGCGGGTCGGGGGCGCGGCGCAGCCGGTTCCTGGCCCCAGGGCGAGCGCGGCGACGACCACCACCAGGAGCACCTTCGCGAGCAGGGCGCGTCCGTAGGCCGTGTCCGTCAGGCCGTCCGGGACGGAGCCGGGCGGCAGGCGGCGCAGCGAACTCGCCACACCGGTCGCGGAGACGGCGGCGAGCAGAACGGCGGCCACGCGCGCGTAGAGCCCGAGAAGTGCCACGCCCGGCTCCGCGGGGCCCCAGCGGCGCAGCGTCCGCAGCACGTGCAGCAGCCCGCCCGCCCACAGTGCCGCGCACACGAGGTGAACCAGCGTCAGGCCGGCGCCGGCCAGCGGACTGTCCTCGGTCGCCGGATGCGCGCGCAGCGCCTCCGCCGCCGCCACCGCGGACAAGGGCCACACCTGGGCGGCTGGGCGGCCCGAACGGGCGCACAGCCCGGCCACCAGGAACGCGTTGACCTCCAGCAGGGCCAACTTGCCGTCCCGCGAGGCGTACAGGCCGCCGAGGTCGATCTCGGAGAGGTCGTGGGGCACCAGATTGCCGGTCGCCACGACCGAGGCCAGGCCCAGGGCGGCCAGGAAACCGGCGGCGGCCGCAAGGGGAGCCCAGGAACGCGGCACGTTCGGGGGAGCGCCGGGCACCGAGCGGGCCAGCCTGCCCACGAACAGCTCGCCCAGCGGCACGCACAACGCCGTGAGAAGCACCGTCCGCAGCAGAGCCACCCCGCCCGCCCCGGGCGCGGCGGCCTCCCCGGTGCCGCGCAGCGCGGCGGACGGACCGAGCAGCGGTGTCGCCACGGCCAGTACCGCGAGGACGAGGACGGCGACCGCCCGGCCGGTGCCGGGGCGCCGTGGGCGACCGCTCACGTCGGCCACCTCGGAGGCGGGTCTTGCCGGGGTCACCGTACGATCCTGACGACAACGGACAGAACCGGGCAACTGCCGGGAAACAAGTGGTGGTACGGCATTCCACCCACAGGCGCGTCCTGGGTGCCGCCGTCGGTCCGGGCCCGCTCAGTGCCAGCGCGCGGCGTCCGTCCCCCACGGCACCGGCGGCCGGCGCCAGTCCACGGGGCCGCCCTCGAAGGACACCGGGGACAGGGCGTACCGCAGCCGTCCGAGCGCGCTGTCCCTCTCCGCCAGCCAGGGCCCGGGACCGTCGTAGGGGGCGCCCTCGCCGTCCTCCGGGACCGTGCCCGCGTCCGCGCCGTCCGTGCCGTCCGTGCCGTCCACGCCGTCCGTCAGCCACTGGGCCGTCCGTGCGAGTGCCAGCCGCACGAACCGGCTCCCGCCGTCGGACGCCTGCTCGTTCAGGGCCCGCAGCACGGCCGCCGCGAGCAGATAGCCCGTCCCGTGGTCGAGGGCCTGCGCGGGCAGCGCGCCCGGCCGCTCCGCCGATCCCTCCAGCACCGCGATCCCGGTGGCTGCCTGCACGAGGCTGTCGAAGCCCCGCCGCTCACGCCACGGCCCGTACGCGCCCCACGCCGACAACTGGGCGACGACCACACCGGGCCGCCGTTCCGCCAGGGCCTCGGCGGACAGCCCGAACCGGTCCAGCGCCCCCGGCCGGTAGCCGGTGACGACCACGTCCGCCGCGCCGAGCAGCTCCTCGAAGGTCTGCCGGTCAACGGCCAGGTCCAGTGTCGTCGACCGCTTCCCGAGGCCGGTGTCGGCGTGCTGGTCCGGCAGTTCGGGAAGCCGGGGCGCGTCCAGGCGCAGGACGTCCGCGCCGAGCAGGGCGAGCGTGCGGGTGGCGACCGGGCCCGCGAGCACCCGGGTCAGGTCCAGGACGCGCAGACCGGCGGCCGGCAGCAGGGGAGAGGTGCCGACCGGTGGGAACGCACGCGCGCGTGCCGAGTCCAGCCGTCCCCGTTCGACCAGGGGTCGTTGCGCCACCTCGGCCGCCTGCGGATGTGCGGCCCACTGTGCGGGGGAGCGCAGGGCGACGGCGAGACCCCCGGCCGCGTACACGGCTTCCTCGACGTCCAGGGCGGACCGCTCGGCCAGCGCCGCCTCGACGGCGGCCACGTCCTCCGGCACCCCCAGCGCGTCGAGCAGCCGGGCCCGGTGGTGCGGGTAGTTGGCGTGCGTCCGCACCCACCCGTCCGCCGTCCGCCAGAACCGGGACAGCGGTGCGAAGGCGACCGGCGCGCGGCCGTCGACCAGCAGGTGGCGCTCGCTCCGGAACGCGGTGGCGACCGCTCCGTCGTCCACGAGCACCGACGGCACCTCGGCGAGCCCGGCCCGTCGTGCCCCCAGTTCGGCGGCGGCCAGTGCGCACTCGCCCACACAGGCGCGCGCCAGGTCCGGCACGGGAAGGCGCCCCTGAAGAGCGCCCTCCCGCACCACGAACTTGATTGCAGTCATGACTGCACTATGCAGTATTGACTGAATCAATATATGGACGACCCTTGATCGTCCCGTATCCCTACTTCGTCACCGCGTCCAGCGCGTCCACCGTGCCCCAGCCGTAGAAGCCGTTGCGGTTCTTGGAGCCCTCGCACACCGCGTCGACCTTGCCGTCGCCGTTGATGTCGTAGGGGTCCGTGCACGGCGTGGCGTCGGCCTCCGCGTACAGCAACGCCTTCACCAGGGCCGGCGGGGCGTACGGGTGCGTCGACTTGATCAGGGCGGCCACGGCCGCGGCGTGCGGCGAGGCCATCGACGTACCGGCCATGTAGCCCCACTTGCCGCCGGGCAGCGTGCCCAGGATCAGACCGCTGGTCGCGGGCGGCGCGGGCGTCTGGTAGGCCGTCGAGTCACCGCCGGGCGCGGCGACGTCGATGACGCCCAGGCCGTAGTTGGAGAAGGACGACTTGACGCCCTTGGCGCCGGTCGCCGCGACCGTCACGACACCCGGGAGCTGGGTCGGTATGTCGAAGCACTCCGACGGGTCGATCACCCGCTCCGAGGGCGTGCCGTCGTTCGGCGAGACCGGGTCGGTGATCTCGTCGGCCGCGAGGTCGTAGTTCTCGTTGCCGGCCGCGGCGACGTTGACCACGCCCCGCTTCTCCGCGTACCGCGAGGCCCGGGTGACCGCCTCGACGAGGGCCTTCTGGTCCGGGTCGTCGGTGCAGTTGAAGTACCACGGGTCGGTGTAATAGCTGTTGTTGGTGACGTCGACGCCGTGCGTGGCCGCCCACATGAAGCCGCAGACCACGGCCTCCGTGTAGAAGTAGCCGGCGGTGGTCGACACCTTGATGCCCGCGACCTTCACCCCGGGCGCCACACCCGTCATGCCGACGCCGTTCTTGGCGGCCGCGATCTCACCGGCCACGTGCGTGCCGTGCGGGCTCTCCTCGGCGCTCGGCCGCCACGCCCCGTCGGCGGTGTCCGGCTTGCCCGTCACGCAGTTGACCGAGGCGGCCCGGTCGAAGTTCGGCGCGAGGTCCGGGTGGGTGTCGTCCACGCCGGTGTCGATCACGGCGACGGTCACCTTGCTGCTGCCGAGCGACTTCTCGTGCGCCTTGTCCGCCTTGATGGCCGGCAGGTCCCACTGCAACGACTCCAGGGGGTCCTGGCCGGCGTCGGCGGCGGCCTGCGCGGCGGACATCTGCGCCGAGCTGAGCGCCTTCGGCGTCCCCTCGTCGGTCGTCGACTGCGCCGGCAGCGGTGCGTTGCGCGTGTTGCCCGCCGACTCGACCCCGCGGACCTTGCGGACGGTCTTCGCGAAGTCGGGGTTCGACGAGTGGACGACGATCACGCCGATCTGGTCGTACGACGTCACGATCGTGCCGCCGGCCTTCACGATGGCCTTCTTCACCTGGGCCGAAGGACCGTGCCCGGGACGAACGTTGACGACGTAGCTGAGCGCCGTCCCGTCCGTGGCGGTGGAGGCGAGGACGTCGCTGACGGCGCCGGTGGCACCGGCGGCGGTGCCGGACAGGCCGGTCGCGGACGCCGTGGCGGGCAGGAACGCCATGGCAGTGGCGATGGCCATGCCGAGCGGGATCGCGATCGTGCGCCGGTAGCGCGGGTGGGGCCCAGTCATGATGAGAATCTCTCCAGTTCGTTCTCGGTACAAGCGGTCCGTGCGGGTGGTGCCGGGTCGGGCGAAGTGTCGGGGCGGGCGGGTCACTTCACCGCGCGCAGCGCGTTGACGATGCCGAAGCCGTAGAACCCGTTGACCCGGGTGCCGCCCTCGCACACCGCGTCCTGCGTCCCGTCCCCGTCCTGGTCGTACGAGGCCGGGCAGCTCGTGGCGTCCGCCTGCGCCTTCAGCAGCGCCTGCAACTGGGCAGGGCTCGCCTTGGGGTGCGTCGACTTCAGCAGCGCGGCGACGCCCGCGGCGTGCGGCGAGGCCATCGAGGTGCCCTGGAGGAAGCCGTACTCGCCGTTCGGCATGGTCGACAGGATGCGGCCGTTCTGCGAGGGCGTGTCCGGGATCTGGTACAGCCGGTCGCCGCCCGGGGCCGCGACGTCGATGACGCCCTTGCCGTAGGAGGAGTAGTACGACTTGAGGTTCTTGACGCCCGTCGCGCTGACCGTGACGACACCCGGGAGCTGCGTCGGCACGTCGAAGCACTCGTGCGGGTCGACGGTCCGCGGCACGGCCGTCGAGTCGTCGGGGCTCGAGTCGTCGACGATCGCGTGGGAGTCCAGGTCGTCGTTGGAGTTGCCCGCCGACGCCAGGCTGAGCGTGCCCTTCTTCTGGGCGTACAACTGCGCCCTGTTGACCGCGTCAACAATGGCCCGCTGATCTGGATCGTCCATGCAGTTGTACAGCCATGGATCAACGTAGTAGCTGTTGTTCGTGATCTCGACGCCGTGATCCGCCGCGAACACGAACGCGCACACGACGCTCTCGGGGTAGAAGAGCCCGTTGTTCCGGTCGGTCACGTTGATGGCCGACACCTTCACGCCGGGCGCGACCCCGGCCACGCCGACGCCGTTGCGGGCCGCGGCGATCTCACCGGCCACGTGCGTGCCGTGGTAGTCGCCCGCGGTGTACGGCCGCCAGGCGCCCGGGGTGGTGTCCGGGACACCGCCGTCGCAGTTCGCCGACTGAGAGGCGGAGAAGTTCGGCGCGAGGTCGGGGTGGGTGTCGTCGACGCCGGTGTCGATCACGGCGACGGTCACCCTGCGGCTGCCCGGGTTGATCTTGGCGGCCTTGTCGGCGCCTATCGCCCGCAGGTCCCACTGGTCGGCCTCCAGGGGCTCGCTGTCCGGCGCGGCGGCCGACGCCCGGGCCACCTTCGCGGCCTGCGCGTCCGACAGGACCTGGACCGCGCCCTCCTCCGTCGTGCCCGCGGGGGTCAGCGGCGCGGTGCGGGTGGCGCCGGCCGACTGCACCCCGCGCACCTTGCGGATCTTCTGGGCGAAGTCCGGCGCGGAGGAGTGGACGACGATCACGCCGATCTTCTCGTACGCGATCACGACGGTGCCGCCGGCCGTCGGTATCGCCTTCTTCACCGCCGCGATCGTGCGGTGGTCCAGCTTGGTGTTGACGACGTACGACAGGTTCGTCGCGTCCGCTGCCTGCGCCGCGGGCCCCGCGGCGGGGGCGGCCGAGGCCGCCGCGGGCAGCAGGCCGAGCGAGGCCGTGAGGGACAGCACGGCCGGAACGGCGAGCGCGAGGCTGCGTCTCGAACGTCTGGAACGCGGCTGGGACATGGGGTCTCCACATCATCCGGAAACGAAACCGGCCCGAGACACAGGTGTCGCTCGGGCAGGTACATGACGGGTGGTGCAGGCCGAAGCTATCTCCCGAAGTCGCTGGCCAGCAATGACTTCCCCAAGGTGAGTTCGGAAAGAAGCAAAGCGAGTTGAACCGCCGCCAGCGCGGCGCCGTGACCTTGAACAGGGAACGCGAGGACACTCGCCCCCGATCCCCGTCACAACCGCACCCGCACGCGAGGAGAGTCCGTGGCCACCGACGCACCGCCACCCTCGAAAGAGACGCACAAACTCCCCACCACCGAGGAGTTCACCGAGGTGCAGGAGAGCGCGGAGTTCGGTGAACTGCGCCGCTCCTACCGCTCCTTCGCCTTTCCGCTGACCGTCGGCTTCATCGCCTGGTACCTGCTGTACGTCCTGCTGTCCAACTATGCGGGCGACTTCATGGGCACCAAGCTCTTCGGCAACATCAACGTGGCCCTCGTCCTGGGCCTCGCGCAGTTCCTGACCACGTTCCTCATCGCCTGGTGGTACTCACGCGTGGCCGCCGCCAAGTTCGACCCCAAGGCCGAGGCGATCAAGTCCCGGATGGAGGGCGGCGCATGAGCCCCGCGATCACCCTGGCGGCCGGCGAGGCCAGCGAGCACCGGCCGCTGATCATCAGCCTGTTCGCGGTCTTCGTCGTCGCGACCCTGGTCATCACGGTCTGGGCCGGACGCCAGACCAAGGACGCCTCCGACTTCTACGCGGGCGGCCGACAGTTCACCGGTTTCCAGAACGGTCTCGCCGTGTCCGGCGACTACATGTCCGCCGCGTCCTTCCTCGGCATCGCGGGCGCCATCGCCCTGTTCGGCTACGACGGCTTCCTGTACTCCATCGGCTTCCTGGTCGCCTGGCTCGTCGCCCTGCTCCTGGTCGCCGAACCGCTGCGCAACTCCGGCCGCTACACGATGGGCGACGTCCTCGCGTACCGGATGCGCCAGCGCCCGGTCCGTACCGCGGCCGGCACCTCCACCATCGTCGTCTCGATCTTCTACCTGCTGGCCCAGATGGCGGGCGCGGGCGTCCTGGTCTCGCTGCTGCTGGGCATCACCAGCGATGGCGGCAAGATCGGCATCGTCGCCCTGGTCGGCGTCCTGATGATCGTGTACGTCACCATCGGCGGCATGAAGGGCACCACCTGGGTCCAGATGGTCAAGGCCGTCCTGCTGATCGCGGGCGCCCTGCTGCTGACCTTCCTGGTGCTGCTGAAGTTCGACTTCAACGTCTCCGACCTGCTGGGCTCCGCCGCCGACAACAGCGGCAAGGGCGCGGCCTTCCTGGAGCCGGGCCTGAAGTACGGCGCCACGGGCACCACCAAGCTGGACTTCATCTCGCTAGGCATCGCCCTGGTCCTCGGCACCGCCGGTCTGCCGCACATCCTGATCCGCTTCTACACGGTGCCCACCGCCAAGGCCGCCCGTAAGTCGGTCATCTGGGCCATCGGCCTCATCGGCGCCTTCTACCTGATGACCCTCGCCCTCGGCTTCGGCGCGGCGGCCCTCATCAAACCCGACGAGATCATCGCCTCCAACAAGGCGGGCAACACGGCGGCACCACTCCTGGCACTCCATCTGGGCGGTGTCGACTCCAACTGGGGCGCGATCCTGCTGGCCACCATCTCGGCGGTCGCCTTCGCCACGATCCTCGCGGTCGTCGCCGGCCTCACCCTGGCCTCGTCGTCGTCCTTCGCGCACGACATCTACGCCAACGTCATCAAGCGCGGCCAGGCCACCGAGAAGCAGGAGATGAGCGCGGCCCGCTGGGCCACCGTCGGCATCGGCGCGGTCTCCATCCTGCTGGGCGCCCTCGCCCGCGACCTGAACGTCGCCGGCCTCGTCGCGCTCGCCTTCGCGGTCGCCGCCTCGGCGAACCTGCCGACGATCATCTACAGCCTCTTCTGGAAGCGGTTCACCACCTCCGGAGCCCTGTGGTCGATCTACGGCGGCCTCGTCACGGCGGTCGGCCTGGTGCTGTTCTCGCCGGTCGTCTCCGGCAAGCCCACCTCGATGTTCCCGGACGTCGACTTCCACTGGTTCCCGCTGGAGAACCCGGGCCTCATCTCGATCCCGGTCGGCTTCCTGCTCGGCATCATCGGCACCTACCTCTCCAAGGAGGAGCCGGACAAGGGCAAGTACGCGGAGCTGGAGGTCCGGTCCCTGACCGGCACCGGCGCCCACTGACACACCCCCCGGAGCGGCCGCCTCGTATTTCCCTACGACGCGGCCGCTTCGTACGTCGTGGGATCGGGCACTGTCGTTGTCAGTGACGTCACGTAGGCTCACAAGTGACGGAAACCGATGGACTCGGGACTGATCCGCGACGAGGGAGGGGGCCCACGTGCTCATCGACACCTATGGCCGGCAGGCCACCGACCTGCGCGTCTCGCTGACCGACCGCTGCAATCTGCGGTGCACGTACTGCATGCCGGAAGAGGGCCTGCAGTGGCTGGCCAAGCCCGATCTGCTCACCGACGACGAGATCGTCCGCCTGATCGACATCGCCGTCACCTCACTCGGCATCGAGGAGGTCCGCTTCACCGGCGGCGAGCCCCTGCTGCGCCCCGGTCTCGTCGGCATCGTCGAGCGCGTCGCGGCCCTGGAGCCGCGCCCCCAGATGTCCCTCACCACCAACGGCATCGGCCTCAAGCGCACGGCGAGGGCCCTGAAGGCGGCGGGCCTGGACCGGGTCAACGTCTCCCTGGACACCCTGCGCCCGGACGTCTTCAAGACCCTGACCCGCCGCGACCGCCACCAGGACGTCCTGGACGGCCTGGACGCGGCCCGCGAGGCGGGCCTGACCCCGGTCAAGGTCAACTCCGTCCTGATGCCCGGGCTCAACGACGACGAGGCCCCCGACCTCCTGGCCTGGGCGGTGGAGCACGACTACGAACTGCGCTTCATCGAGCAGATGCCCCTGGACGCCCAGCACGGCTGGAAGCGCGACGGCATGATCACCGCGGGGGACATCCTGACCTCCCTGCGCACCCGCTTCGACCTCACCGAGGAGGGGGCGGACAAGCGCGGATCGGCCCCCGCGGAGCGCTGGATCGTGGACGGCGGGCCCCATGTCGTCGGCGTCATCGCCTCGGTCACCCGCCCGTTCTGCGCGGCCTGCGACCGCACCCGGCTCACGGCCGACGGCCAGGTACGCACCTGCCTGTTCGCCCGCGAGGAGACAGACCTGCGCGCGGCCCTGCGCTCCGACGCCGGCGACGAGGAGATCGCCCGGATCTGGCGCGAGGCGATGTGGGGCAAGAAGGCGGGCGCGGGCCTCGACGACCCGACCTTCGTCCAGCCGGACCGGCCGATGTCCGCGATCGGCGGCTAGGCCCGACCGACCGGCTAGGCCCCTTCGGGCGCCCGCCAGTCCTCGAGCTTCACGACGTCCTTGAGGAAGCCCCGCACCCCGAGGAACTGCGACAGGTGCTCCCGGTGCTCCTCACAGGCCAGCCACGTCTTGCGGCGCTCCGGCGTGTGGATCTTCGGGTTGTTCCAAGCGAGCACCCACACGGCGTCGACGCGGCAGCCCTTCGCGGAGCAGATCGGGGTCTCGTCACTCACGGATTTCGTCTCACAAGCGAGGTGGAAAAGGCGACGCCGAGCAGCCACGGGGGGAGCTGCCCGGCGTCGGTCTGTCGCTCCGACGGGGGATGCGGAGCGCGTACGAAGTATGTCACGGGTAACCCTTGGCCCGGCACTGGAACAACATGATTGATCTGAGCTTTTCTTGAGCTTGGTGCCGGGAACACCTGTCATGTCCGCTCGCGCGGTTCCCCCCGGGCGCCCGGCGCGGCACCGCCCGCACCGCCTTCCGGCACGGGTTCCGCGACATCGTCCTCGCCCCGCGGCGGCATGATCATCGGGCGGACCGGGACGGTCACGAAGGTCGACGGCAGCGAGGGCGCGTTCTCCCGCCCCGCGTTGGCGATGACGACGGCGATATAGGGCAGAACCGCCCCCAGCACCAGCGCCACGATCGCGACGTGCCGTTCGACGTTCCACAGGGTGGCCGCGAGCACCACCGACAGCGTACGGACCGTCATCGAGATGACGTACCTGCGCTGACGTCCGCGCACGTCCTCCTGGAGGCTCGTCCGGGCGCCGGTGATCCGGAACACCTGGGCGCCGCCGCCGGCATGCTGCTTCCGCATCACATTCCACCATCCGCCCGCATCGGACTTCTCCGGCCCCGTATCCGCTCCGCACCCGGTGGAGACACCGGGCCCGGACAGCTTCCACGGTACGCCGCGCCTGCGCCGCCTACGAGACCGGGGCACCTGCCGTCGGGGCCCGGCCACCTCACCCCCGGCACGTACAGCCGTACCCGACATGCGGCGTAGTGCCGACGGACCGACACTGGCCGTAATGCTCACGTAGAGCCGTACGAGGAGGCAGCCATGGGCTGGTTGTGGGCGATCATCGTGGGATTCGTGCTGGGCCTGATCGCGAAGGCGATCATCCCCGGCAAGCAGCACAGTCCCCTCTGGCTGACGACCATCTTCGGCATGCTCGGCGCCATCGCCGGCAACGCCATGGCGCGCGGCTTCGGCGTGGAGGAGACCCCCGGCATCGACTGGAGCCGCCACGTCTTCCAGCTCATCGCCGCGATCATCATCGTCGCCGTCGGAGACATGCTCTACATGGCGACGCTGGGCAAGAGGAAACGGCGGATCTGACGGCCGTACGACGAAGGGGGCGCCCTCCGCGAGGAGGGCGCCCCCTTCTGGCGTGCCAGGACTACGCGGACGTGACCTCGACCGCGGCCAGGTTCTTCTTGCCCCGGCGCAGCACCAGCCATCGTCCGTGCAGCAGGTCCTCCGGAGCGGGGACGGCGTCCTCGGCGGTGATCTTCGCGTTGTTCACGTAGGCGCCGCCCTCCTTGACCGTCCTGCGGGCAGCCGACTTGCTGGCGACCAGTCCGGTCTCGGCCAGCATGTCGACGACCTGCGCCAACCGGTCGACCTTGATGTTCGGCAGCTCCGAAAGGGCCGCGGACAGGGTCTTGGCGTCCAGCTCCGCCAGTTCGCCCTGCCCGAAGAGGGCACGGCTCGCGGCGATCACCGCGGCCGTCTGGTCGGCGCCGTGCACCAGCGTCGTCAGCTCCTCCGCCAGCGCCCGCTGCGCGGCCCGGGCCTGCGGCCGCTCCTCGGTCTGCTTCTCCAGCTCCTCCAGCTCCGCCCGGGACCTGAAGGACAGGATGCGCATGTACGTCGAGATGTCCCGGTCGTCCACGTTCAGCCAGAACTGGTAGAACGCGTACGGCGTCGTCATCTCCGGGTCCAGCCAGACGGCGCCGCCCTCGGTCTTGCCGAACTTGGTGCCGTCCGCCTTGACCATCAGCGGTGTCGCCAGACAGTGCACCGAGGCGTCGGGCTCCAGGCGGTGGATCAGGTCCAGACCCGCCGTGAGGTTGCCCCACTGGTCGCTGCCGCCCTGCTGGAGCGTGCAGCCGTACCGCCGGTACAGCTCCAGGAAGTCCATGCCCTGGAGGAGCTGGTAGCTGAACTCCGTGTAGCTGATGCCCTCCTGGGACTCCAGGCGCCGGGCGACCGAGTCCTTGGTGAGCATCTTGTTGACGCGGAAGTGCTTGCCGATGTCCCGCAGGAACTCGATGGCCGACATCCCGGCCGTCCAGTCCAGGTTGTTCACCATCACCGCGGCGTTCTCGCCCTCGAAGGACAGGAACGGCTCGATCTGCGCGCGCAGCCGGCTCACCCAGTTCGCGACCGTCTCCGGGTCGTTCAGCGTGCGCTCGGCCGTGGGGCGCGGGTCGCCGATCTGACCGGTCGCCCCGCCCACCAGCGCCAGCGGCCGCAGGCCCGCCTGCTGGAGCCGGCGCATGGTGAGGACCTGCACCAGGTGGCCGACGTGCAGGCTGGCCGCCGTGGGGTCGAAACCGCAATAGAACGTGACGGGACCGTCCGCGAGCGCCTTGCGCAAAGCGTCCTCGTCAGTGGACAGGGCCCACAGCCCCCGCCACTTCAGCTCGTCGACGATGTCCGTCACGGTTCTCGTATCTCCTCGAAAGGTCCTCGGGCAGTCGGGTGACTGTCGGCTACGAGGTTATACGCCCTGACTGACAGAACTCATATTGAAATCCGGCACCCGCAGCGCCGGCATCGCGGCCCTGGTGAAGTAGTCGCTCCACTCCCGCGGCAGCGTCTTCTCGGTCCGCCCCGCCTCCGTGGCCCGCCCCAGCAGCCCGACCGGTGACTCGTTGAACCGGAAGTTGTTGACCTCGCCGGTCACCTCGCCGTTCTCGACCAGGTACACCCCGTCCCGGGTCAGCCCGGTGAGCAGCAGCGTGGCCGGGTCGACCTCCCGGATGTACCAGAGGCAGGTCAGCAGCAGCCCGCGCGTGGTGTTCGCGACCATCTCCTCCAGGGAGATGTCCTGGCCGCCGTCGAGGACGAGGTTGCCGGCCGCCGGGGCGACGGGCAGCCCGGTCAGGCCCGCGCTGTGCCGCGTGGTCAGCAGGTGCGCCAGCTCGCCGTCGCGGACCCAGTCGGTGGCCGCGACCGGCAGGCCGTTGTCGAACACCGACTGGTCCCCTCCGGAGGAGTGCGCGACCACGAAGGGCGCCGACTCGAGGCCCGGCTCGTGCGGGTCGCTGCGCAGGGTCAGCGGCAGCTCGCTCAGTCTGTCGCCGATCCGGGTGCCGCCGCCCGGCTTGGAGAACACCGTCCGGCCCTCGGCCGCGTCCCGCCCGGACGCCGACCACAACTGGTAGATCAGCAGGTCCGCGACCGCGGTCGGCGGCAGCAGCGTCTCGTACCGCCCCGCGGGCAGCTCGACGCGCCGCTCGGCCCATCCCAGGCGTACGGCGAGCTCGGCGTCCAGCGCCGCCGGGTCGACGTCCTTGAAGTCCCGGGTGGAGCGTCCGGCCCAGGCCGAGCGGGTCCGGTCCGGCGACTTGGCGTTCAGCTCCAGGGTGCCGTTGGGCTGGTCGTGGCGCAGCCGCAGTCCCGTGGACGTGCCCAGGTACGTCGACACGAGCTCGTGGTTGGCGAAGCCGTACAGCTCGCGGCCGCCCGCACGCGCGCGTGCGAAGGACTCGCCGAGCGCCGGCGCGAAGTCGGCGAAGACGGCCGAGGAGGTCTCGGCGGGCGCGTCCGTGAAGTCGGGGGACTCCGGTACGCCCGTGACCAGCGGCTGGGCGTCCTCGGCGGGCCCGGCGCCGCGCGCGGCGGCCTCGGCGGCCCGCACCAGCGGCTCCAGCTCGTCCGCGGTGACCGCGGACCGGGAGACCACCCCGGAGGCGGTGCCCTCCTTGCCGTCGACGGTCGCGACGACGGTGAGCGTGCGCCCGCGCGTGACGCCGTTCGTGGTGAGCGCGTTGCCCGCCCAGCGCAGGTTGGCGGTCGACTGCTCGTCGGCGATCACCACGCAGCCGTCCGCCCGCGACAGCGCGAGGGCCCGCTCGACGATCTCGTGCGGCTTGTTGGTGCGGGCGCTCATCGACCGGCCTCCTGCGTGGTGTTGAGGATGTTGACGCCCTTGAAGAGGGCCGAGGGGCAGCCGTGCGACACGGCGGCGACCTGGCCCGGCTGGGCCTTGCCGCAGTTGAAGGCGCCACCGAGGACATAGGTCTGCGGGCCGCCCACCGCGGCCATCGAGCCCCAGAAGTCGGTGGTGGTCGCCTGGTAGGCGACGTCCCGCAACTGCCCGGTGATCCGTCCGTTCTCGATCCTGAAGAACCGCTGGCCGGTGAACTGGAAGTTGTAGCGCTGCATGTCGATCGACCAGGACCGGTCACCGACGACGTAGATGCCGCGGTCCACGCTGCCGATGAGGTCCTCCGTCGACATGCCCGCGGGGTCCGGCTGGAGCGACACGTTGGCCATGCGCTGCACCGGGACGTGCGCGGGGGAGTCGGCGTAGGCGCACCCGTTGGACCGCTCGAACCCGGTCAGCCTCGCGATCCGCCGGTCGAGCTGGTAGCCGACGAGGGTGCCGTCCTTCACCAGGTCCCAGGACTGGCCGGCGACGCCCTCGTCGTCGTAGCCGATGGTCGCGAGGCCGTGCTCGGCGGTGCGGTCACCGGTGACGTTCATCAGCTCGGAGCCGTAGCGCAGCTTGCCGAGCTGGTCGAAGGTGGCGAAGGAGGTGCCGGCGTAGGCGGCCTCGTAGCCGAGCGCGCGGTCCAGTTCGGTGGCGTGGCCGATGGACTCGTGGATGGTCAGCCAGAGGTTGGACGGGTCGACGACGAGGTCGTACAGGCCGGCCTCGACGCTGGGCGCGCGCATCTTCTCGGCGAGCAGCTCGGGGATCTGCTCCAGCTCGCTCTCCCAGTCCCAGCCGGTGCCCGTGAGGTACTCCCAGCCGCGTCCGACCGGCGGCGCGATGGTCCGCATGGAGTCGAACTCGCCGCTGGACTCGTCGACCGACACGGCCGTCAGGGACGGATGCAGCCGGACCCGCTGCTGGGTGGTCACCGTGCCCGCGGTGTCGGCGTAGAACTTGTTCTCGTGCACGGTGAGCAGCGAGGCGTCGACGTGGTTGACCCCGTTCGCCCGCAGCAGCCGCGCGCTCCAGTCCGCGAGCAGCGCCGCCTTCTCCTCGTCGGGCACGGTGAACGGGTCGATCTCGTACGACGAGACCCACGTGCGGTCGGCGTGCACCGGCTCGTCGGCGAGCTCGACACGCTCGTCGGAACCGGCCGCGCGGATCACCTGGGCGGAGAGCTTCGCCATGGCCACGGCCTGCGAGGCGACCCTGGCGGCGGCGTCCATCGTCAGGTCCACGCCCGACGCGAAGCCCCAGGTGCCGCCGTGCACGACCCGCACCGCGTACCCGAGGTCGGTGGTGTCCGAGGACCCGGACGGCTTGGCGTCCCGCAGCCGCCAGGACGCGCTGCGCACCCGCTCGAACCGGAAGTCCGCGTGCTCGGCGCCGAGCGCACGCGCGCGTGCCAGCGCGGCGTCGGCGAGGCCACGTAGGGGAAGCGCTGTGAAGGCTTCGTCGATGGTATGAGGCACCTGGGTCTCTTCCTGTCGGCATGAGGGTGGGCGACGACAGCCCCGATCATGTCGCGGCGACCCGTGTGCGGACCACACGTTTGTGCCCGCTGTCGGCATCTTTCTGTAGGGACCCGACAGCGAGTCCCGTAAGCCACTGTCGGTGCCCGAATGTCCTCCGGCGGGAGCGGCCCGATAGGTTTTCCGAGAAGCCGCCTGTCATCGAGGTGTCCGGGCGGGTGTGTCAGACCAAGGGAAAGGGTGATCCGTTGAGCCGCTCGGTTCTCGTCACCGGAGGCAACCGGGGCATCGGCCTCGCCATCGCCCGCGCGTTCGCCGAAGCCGGCGACAAGGTCGCCATCACGTACCGCTCGGGTGAGCCGCCGGCCGCCCTGACGGAACTGGGCTGCCTGGCCGTCAAGTGCGACATCACCGACACCGAGCAGGTGGAGCAGGCCTACAAGGAGATCGAGGCCCAGCACGGCCCGGTCGAGGTCCTGATCGCCAACGCCGGCATCACCAAGGACCAGCTCCTGATGCGCATGTCCGAGGAGGACTTCACCTCGGTCGTCGACACCAACCTCACCGGCACCTTCCGCGTGGTCAAGCGCGCCAACCGCGGCATGCTGCGCGCCAAGAAGGGCCGGGTCGTCCTGATCTCCTCGGTCGTCGGTCTCTACGGCGGCCCCGGCCAGGCCAACTACGCCGCCTCCAAGGCCGCCCTGGTCGGCTTCGCCCGCTCGCTCGCGCGTGAGCTGGGCTCGCGCAACCTCACCTTCAACGTCGTCGCGCCCGGCTTCGTCGACACCGACATGACCAAGGTGCTCACCGACGAGCAGCGTGAGGCCATCGTGAAGCAGGTGCCGCTCGGTCGTTACGCGCAGCCCGAGGAGGTCGCCGCGACGGTGCGGTTCCTCGCCTCGGACGACGCCTCGTACATCACTGGAGCCGTCATCCCCGTTGACGGCGGACTGGGAATGGGTCACTGAACACCATGAGCGGAATTCTCGAGGGCAAGCGCGTCCTGATCACCGGAGTGCTGATGGAGTCCTCCATCGCGTTCCACGCCGCGAAGCTGGCCCAGGAGCAGGGCGCGGAGATCATCCTGACCGCGTTCCCGCGGCCCACGCTGACCGAGCGCATCGCCAGGAAGCTTCCCAAGCCCACCAAGGTCATCGAGCTCGACGTGACCAACGACGAGCACCTCGGCCGGCTGGCCGACGTCGTCGGCGAGGAGCTCGGCGGCCTCGACGGTGTCGTGCACTCCATCGGCTTCGCGCCCCAGGACGCGCTCGGCGGCAACTTCCTGAACACGCCGTTCGAGTCCGTGGCCACCGCCATGCACGTCTCGGCGTACTCCCTGAAGTCGCTGACCATGGCCTGCCTGCCGCTGATGCAGAACGGCGGCTCGGTCGTCGGCCTGACCTTCGACGCGCAGTACGCCTGGCCGCAGTACGACTGGATGGGCCCCGCCAAGGCCGCCCTGGAGGCCACCAGCCGCTACATCGCCCGCGACCTGGGCAAGCAGAACATCCGCTGCAACCTCATCTCCGCCGGCCCGATCGGCTCCATGGCCGCCAAGTCCATCCCGGGCTTCAGCGACCTGGCCGCGGTGTGGGACGACCGCTCCCCGCTGGAGTGGGACCTCAAGGACCCGGAGCCGGCCGGCAAGGGCATCGTGGCCCTGCTGAGCGACTGGTTCCCGAAGACCACGGGCGAGATCATCCACGTGGACGGCGGCCTTCACGCGATCGGCGCCTGATCCCCTACGTCGTCGACGCCCCGTTCCCGCTGGGAGCGGGGCGTCCCCCGTTCGGCCTACCAGGCCGGGCGCGCACGGCCTGCAACTGGGCACCCTGGATTACGCGTTCACCCGTGATTCCCTCCCCAGCACGGCCGAGGAGGTCCCCTTGTGCGCCTGTCCCGCAGCCTGGCCTCAGCGACCGCAGCCGTCTGTCTCGTGATGTCCCTGTCGTACGAAGCGATGTCGCACGCACGCGTGGAGGAGCCCGGAGCCGCTCCCTCGGAGCTGTTCGGTGCCTCCTGCCGCAGCAGGATCACCGGCTCCCGGGTGACCGCCTACTGCCACAACCCCTATCCGCGCACCGACGGCGTCCGCCTGCACATCGAGTGCGACCGCTGGTGGGACCTTGACACCGACGGCCCCGAGGTCGAGGCAGGGCCCGCGCAGACCGTGCGGCTGACCGGCCGGTGCTGGAAAGAGGTCCGCTCGGCGTGGGTCAGCCACCGGAAGCTGGCGCGCTGAACCGTCCCGGACGGCACAGGAACGGGTAGCCGGCCGCCTCCCCGGCGGCCGCCGCCGCGTCGCCCGCGCGGATCGCGTCCACGAGCCGCGTGTGGTCCATGTACGTCTCCGGCGTCAGCTCCTCGCCGACGTCCTCGCGCAGCCAGTCCCGCAGCACCTCGCCGAGGTCCGCGTACATCTCGGTCATCACGTCGTTGTGCGAGGCGGCCACCACGGCCAGGTGGAAGGTGGAGTCCGCCGTCACGAAGGCCTCCGCGTCGCCCGACGCCCAGGCCTCCTCGCGCCGCGCCAGGAGCCCGTCGAGCTGCCTGAGGTCCTTCTCGGTGCGCCGCTCGGCGGCCAGCCGCGCCGCGGACGACTCCAGGGTGGAACGCAGCTCGGCGACGTGCCGGGGGTCCGCGTCGGCGAACCTGCGGTGCATGACGCCGGCCAGCTCACTGGTGGCCACGACGTACGTCCCCGAGCCCTGGCGGATGTCCAGCAGGCCGTTGTGCGCGAGCGCGCGGACGGCCTCGCGGACGGTGTTGCGGGCCACCCCGAGCTGCTCGACCAGCTCCGGTTCGGTCGGGATCCGGGAGCCGACCGGCCACTCGCCCGAGGTGATCTGGTTGCGCAGCGCGGCGATGACCTGCTCGGACAGCGCCGAACGGCGGGGATGGCTCAGGGGCATGGCACACCTTCGCACGGGCGGGACGACGGAGGGCGCCCCGGGGATGGACAACCAATCATCCCATGATTCTATGATGGGTGTCATGGCAAGCGAGGAAACCCGGACAGTGAAGCCCACCGCCGCCCCCACCC
>NZ_LJBR01000305.1 GCF_001282115.1 Streptomyces sp. NRRL B-24085
CCCCCACCGGCACCGCGGCCAGCGTCACCAGTACCGCGCCCGCCACCACCACCCGCCGGCGCCGCTCGGCGACGCCCCGGCGGCGGATCTGCGGGTACGGCACCGGCGCGGGCCGGATCGTGTACGCGTCCTCGGCGAGCAGCTCCCGCAGCTGCTCCTCGAAGTCCCGCTCCGCTTCCTCGCTCATCTCGTGCCTCCCTGCGGGGCGCGGTCCATGACCTGCGCGAGCCCCGGATACGTACGCAACTTCGCCAGTCCCTTGGACGCCTGGCTCTTGACCGTGCCCTGCGAGCAGCCGAGCACCTCGGCGGCCTCCGCCTCCGACAGGTCCTCCCAGTAGCGCATGACGACCACGGCCCGCTGCCTGGGCGGCAGTTGGGCGAGGGCGGCCATCAGCACGCCGCGTTCGTCGACCCGGGCCACCGCCTCGTCACGGCCCGCCCGCTCCGGGGGCTCGTCGGTCAGCGACTCCTTCACGCGCCGCTTGCGGAAGCGGTCGCTGTTGCAGGTGACCAGCATCCGCCGGACGTACGCCTCCGGGTTGTCGCTGCCCGACACGCGCCGCCAGGAGCGGTACGCCTTCGCCAGCGCGGTCTGCGTCAGGTCCTCGGCGTGATGCGCGTCGCCGGTGAGCAGGTAGGCGGTCCGCACGAGGTGCGACCACCTGGCTCTGACGAATTCCTGGAACCGGTCCTCTAGTTCGGCCTGCATCTGGCACCCTCCCTCGCCCACCAGACCACCGGGGGAGCGGATTCGGTTGCCCGCTCGTCGCTGACGGGTTCGAATGGGGGCATGGAGGGGTGGGACGGACACGGGCCGGGCATCCTGCGACTGCCGTCCGGGCGCCTGGTGCGGGGCCGGGGTCTGCGGCACCCGCTGGATCCGGCCGCGCCGCGACCGGCGTACGGCGTCTATCTGCTCGGCGGGAAGCCTCCCGAGGTCCCCTGGGAGTCCCGCTGGCTGCGCTGGCCGGACTTCCGGCTGCCCGTGGACCGCGCGGAGGCTCGTGCGGTGCTCGGCGAGGTCTGGCGGCGGTCCGCCGGCGAACGGGTGGAGATCGCGTGCGGCGGAGGCAAGGGCCGCACGGGAACGGCCCTTGCCTGCCTGGCGGTCCTGGACGGCGTGCCCCCACCGGAAGCGGTCGCGTACGTGCGTGAGCACTACGACCGGCGCGCGGTGGAGACCCCCTGGCAGCGGCGGTACGTCCGCCGCTTCTGACCGGTCAGCCCAGGGTGCCGGCGACCACCGCGGCCGCGTCGGCGACCAGGGCGTCGTCCCGTACGGCGTCCGGCGCGGGCATGGTCGACAGCACCGACAGGACGATCGGGTCGCCGGTGTCGGTCCAGACGACGCCCACGTCGTTGGCGGTGCCGTAGGAGCCGCTGCCGGTCTTGTCGGCGATCGTCCACGTCTTCGGCAGACCCGCGTGGAAGCGGTTCACGCTGGTCGTGTTGTGCAGCAGCCAGTGCGTGAGCAGCTCCCGGTCCCGCCGGTTCAGCGCGTCGCCGAGGACCAGCCGGCCGTAGGTGCGGCCGACGGCGTACGGGCTCGTCGTGTCGGTGAGCCGCCACGGCTCGGCGGTGTTGAGCTCGGGCTCCCAGCGGTCGAGGCGGGTCACGCGGTCGCCGAGGGAGCGGGCGAAGCGGGTGATCGCGGTGGGCCCGCCGAGTTCGCGCAGCAGGAGGTTGCCGGCCGTGTTGTCGCTGTAGGTGATGGCCACCTCGGCGAGCCCGGCGATCGTCATGCCCTCCGCCAGATGGGCCGCCGTCTGGTCCGAGCCCGGGATCACCAGGTCGTCCTCGGTGTAGTGGATGCGGCGGGCCAGCACCTCGCCGTGCCGGTCCAGGTCGCGCAGGACGGCCGCGGCGGCGAGGGTCTTGAACACCGAGCACATCGGGAAGCGCTCGTCGGCGCGGTACCGCACGGACCGGCCGGTCGAGGGGCGGTGGGCGAAGACGCCGAGCCGGGCGTCGTACCGCTCCTCCAGCGCGCGGAGCCGGGCGGTGACGCCGTCCTCGGCGGCGTGTGCGCTCGTGGTGGTCGAGGCGGTCAGCACGGCGGCCGTGCCGGCGGCCATGAGGGTGCGTCGGGACAGTTCTCCGGAGCCTGAGATGGTGCTCTCCTTCGCTCGGTGACGGTTACCGGTCTCCTCGATGATCGACGCCGAGGGCTCACCCCTTGGTTGCGTCGGCGGGGCAGTAGAGGTCCTCGGCGGGGCGCTTGCCGGTGGCCAGGAAGCGGGAGACCGCCGCGTCGCCGCACGCGGTGCCGTTGTCCAGGTAGGCGTCGTGGCCGGTGGAGTCGTTGACGACCATGACGGCCCGCCGGCCGAGCGCCTCGCGCAGCTTGAGGGCGCCGCTGAGCGGGGTGGCGACGTCCCGTGCGTTCTGCACCATCAGGACGTTGGACGGGCCGCGGTCGGTGACGTGCACCGGCGCCTCCTTCGGCTCCCAGGGCCAGGCGGCGCACGGCATCGCGTTCCTCGGCATGCCGCCGGTCAGCGGGAACCGGGAGCGGCTCTCGGCCACACCCGCGCGGTACACCTCCGGGTCGGCCGGCCAGTCGACGTCGTTGCAGATGGTGGCGGCGGCGACCGCGGTGTAGTTCTGCATGACGGCCTCGGGCGGGCCCGCCGGGGCGGGCGGCACCGTGCCCTTCTTGGCGGCGAGGACCAGCTCGGCGAGGGCCGGGTAGTCGTCCGGGTCGTAGAAGGAGTCGAGCATCGACTGGCGCAGGACGTTGCCGTTCAGCTCCTCGGGGTTGGCGCCCGGCCAGGGGATCGGCTCGCGGTCGAGGCGGGCGGCGAGGCGCAGGAAGAACGGGCGCACCTCGGCGGCCGTGTCGGCCAGGCGGTGGGGGTTGCCGGGTGTGGAGGCCCACGCGGCGAACTCCGGGAAGTTGTCCTCGGCCCCCTGCTCGAAGGCGTTGAGCCAGGCGCGCTCCCCGAGGACGGGGTCCGCGTTGTCGTTGCTGTCCAGGACGACACGGTCGAGGCGCCGGGGGAACAACTGGAGGTAGGCGTCGGCGACGTAGGTGCCGTAGGACACGCCCCACGCGGACACCTTGCGCTCGCCGAGCGCGGCCCGCACCCGGTCGAGGTCACGGGCCTCGTTGAGGGTGCTGATGTGCCGGATCAGTTCGCCGCCGTTGCGTTCGCAGGCCTCGGAGATGCGCTTGCCGGCGGCCATGGTCGCGTCGACGGAGCCGTCCGGGGAAGGCCAGGGCAGCAGGGTGGTGCGGGCCAGGTCCCGGTGTTCGAGGCCGCAGTCGACGGTTGTCGAGGGGGCCATCCCGCGCGGTGCGAAGCCGATCAGGTCGTAGGCGTCCCGCACCTTCTCCGGCAGTTTCTGCCCCTTCCCGGACGGGTCGTTCAGGCTGTCGCCGCCGGGTCCGCCGGGGATGAGGAGCAGGGCACCGCGCCGGGCGTGCGGGTTCTCGCTGCGGATACGGGAGACGGCGATCTCGATCGTCGGCCCGTCCGGGTCGGCGTAGTCCATGGGCACGGAGACGGTCGTGCACCGCTGGCGCGGATCGAGGCCGCCGCCCTCGCACTTGGTCCACTTCAGCGCCGGGGCGCCGGAGTCGGCGGACGCGGACAGCGGGGTCAGGACACCGAAGACGGCACCGGAGGCGGCGGCGATCAGGGCGAGGCTCTTCGTCATCTGCTTCATGCGAGGAGCCTCTCGGATCGCCCGCCGTCGCCCCATCCGGTCAACTGCCCGATCCGCAGGGGGGTTTACCCCCTCAGGGGCCCTAAGGGCTACCCGTCGCCGGGCGCCCGGTGAATGGCCGAAGTGGTGGTGGGGGAGTTCGTGCTGGTCCGGTTAGCCTCGAAGGCCCCGACGACGGAGGCGAGGCAGTGGTGGCGGCCAGTGCGGTGGTGATCGGCGCCGGGGTCTCGGGCCTCACCACGGCGGTGTGTCTCGCGGAGGCGGGCCTGGACGTCCGGGTGGACACCGACCGGCTCCCCGGCGCCACGACCTCGGCCGCAGCGGGCGCGATGTGGGTCCCGTATCTCGTCGGGCCGCGTGACCTGGTCGACCGCTGGAGCCGCCGGACCCTCGCGGAGCTGACCGCGCTGAGCGCGGACGCGGACACCGGCGTCCGGCTGACGGAGGGCACCCACGAATCCAGGGTCCCCCGCGAGATGCCCGCCTGGGGCACGGTCGTCGGCGCGCTCCCGTGCCCGCCCGAGGACCTGCGGGACGGCTATGTCACCGGCTGGCGCTACCGGGCCCCGCTCGTCGACATGCCCCGCTACCTCGACCATCTCCGGCGACGTCTGGAGCGGGCCGGCGGAACCGTCCGGCAGTGCCGGTACGACACCCTCGGCGAGGCCCTCCGCCAGGCCCCGGTGATCGTCAACTGCACCGGCGCGGAAGCCCGGTTCCTCGCCGGCGACCCGGCGGTGGACGCGGTGCGCGGCCGGCTCGTCGTGGTCGAGAACCCGGGCATCGACACCTTCTTCTGCGACGACACCCCCGGCGCCGAGGAACTCACCTGCATCTGCCCCCACGCCGACGCCGTCGCCCTGGGCGGCACCGCCGAGCCGGGCCACTGGGACCTGCGGCCCGACGAGGACGCGGCCCGCGAGATCGTACGGCGCTGCACGGCCGTGGAGCCCAGGCTCGCCGGTGCCCGGGTGATCGGGCAGCGGGTGGGCCTGCGCCCGGTCCGCACCGGCGTCCGGCTCACCCACGAGAGGCACGGCGACCGCCTCCTCGTGCACAACTACGGGCACGGCGGGGCGGGTGTGACCCTGTCCTGGGGGTGCGCCCGGGAGGTCGTGGACCGGGTCCGGGCCGCCGTGGGCGCTACTTGAGAAGCCCGAGGAAGTGGGTCCAGGCGCCGGTGGGGAAGACGAGGACGGGGCTGTCGGTGCCGAGTTTGGAGTCCCGGACCGGCATGGCCCCGGGGACTCCGTCGGTGACCTCGACGCAGCTACCGCCCTCGCCGTTGCTGTAGCTGCTCTTGCGCCAGCGGGCGTTGCTCAGGTCGTACTCGCGCATTGTCTGAAGTCCTCCGCCGCCGACTCGACCAGGGCCAGGGACGCCTCCGGCGACAGCGCGGCGACCCTGAGCAGATCGTATGCGCGCTGCGCCCGTTTCACCACGGCCGGATCATCGATGAGCGTCCCCGAAAACGCCGTCTCTGTATAGGCGAGGGGAGGCGCGTCGTCGAACTCCATGAGCTGGAGCATCCCGGCGATCGAGGCGTAGGCCCCGGCCGCGAACGGCACCACCGTCAGCCACACCTTGCGGTCCCGCATCAGCCGGGCGATGTAGTCCAGTTGCTCGGCCATGGACTGCGGACCACCGACCGGGATGCGCAGCACGCTCTCATGCAGGACCACCCAATACTCGGGCCTGGTCGCGTCCTTGAGGATCCGTGCCCGTTCCAGGCGGGCGGCGACCTTCTCCTCGACATACTCGTCCGTGACGAACGGATTCGCGGCGATCGTCACGGCTCCGGCATAAGCCGCCGTTTGCAGCAGGCCGGGCACCACCGTCGGCGCGAACTCACAGATCCTCGTCGCCGTGCGTTCGAACTCCACGACCTGCGCGAAGTAATCCGCATACCGCTTGTCGTCGATGAGCTTCCGGCACAGCCGCTCGAAAATACCGTCGGTTTGTAGAACTTCGTCGATCCGCTGGGAGATATCCAGTTGCGGTTTTCGAAAAGCCTGCTCGAACTGCCCGATATAAGCGCCCGAGACGAAGACGCGTGACCCCAGCTCCGCCTGGGTCATCCCCACCTCCTCCCGGTGCCGCCGCAGTTCCGTGCCGAAGAACTCCCACGCCGCCTGCCGTGAACCATTGGCCATGGCCAACCCCCTTGTTCAGCTTCGCACTTGTAGTGCACAGACTCCTGCCGAGTGTAGGGAAAGAAGAGCACCGTGGAGACGGGAAGAGTGAAACCCGAAAAAGGCGGGGAGTTCGAGGGAATCGGCGTCTGGAGGGAATCGGTGACGAAATTGCCCGTGGGTTCGTACGTCGTGGACACCCGCACCGGGAGGTCCGGCGTGGTGATGGGGCACGAGGGGCCGTACGTCCAACTCAGACCCCACGGCGGCGGCAGGGAGTGGGACGCGGCGCCGGAGGCGGTCCGGGAGGCCACCCCGGCGGAGCGGCCGAAGATCACCGGTGGGTACCGGTCCGCAGAGGAGGGCCGGCCGTAGTCGGGGACACCGGCGAGCACGGCCCCGGGTAGGCGAGAATGGGTTCATGAGTCTGTTCCGCGAAGAGGGCACCGTGCCGCGCACCCGGCGCGGGGGTGTGCGATGAGTCTCTTCCGGGACGACGGGGTCGTGCTGCGGACGCAGAAACTGGGAGAAGCGGACCGGATCATCACGCTGCTCACGCGCGGGCACGGGCGGGTGCGGGCCGTGGCCAGGGGCGTGCGGCGGACCAAGTCGAAGTTCGGGGCGCGGCTGGAGCCGTTCTCCCACGTGGACGTGCAGTTCTTCGCGCGGGGGAGCGAGCTCGTCGGGCGCGGGCTGCCGCTGTGCACACAGAGCGAGACCATCGCGCCGTACGGTGGCGGGATCGTCTCCGACTACGCCCGGTACACCGCCGGGACGGCCATGCTGGAGACCGCCGAGCGGTTCACCGACCACGAGGGCGAGCCGGCCGTCCAGCAGTACCTGCTGCTCGTGGGGGCCCTGCGCACCCTCGCCCGGGGCGAGCACGCGCCCCACCTCGTCCTCGACGCGTTCCTGCTCCGCTCCCTCGCGGTCAACGGCTACGCCCCGAGCTTCAGCGACTGCGCGCGCTGCGGCATGACCGGCCCGAACCGCTTCTTCTCGGTGGCCGCCGGCGGCTCGGTCTGCGTGGACTGCCGGGTGCCCGGCAGCGTCGTACCGTCGCCGCAGACCCTGGAACTCCTCGCCGCGCTGCTTACGGGAGACTGGGAGACCGCGGACGCGAGCGAGCCGCGGTACGTCCGGGAGGGCAGCGGGCTGGTGTCCGCCTACCTGCACTGGCACATGGAGCGCGGGCTGCGCTCCCTCCGGTACGTCGAGAAGTCGTAGAGCACCACTGAGGAGACGAGAAGCACCATGGCCGTAAACGGGATCCTGGGGCGCCGGCGGCGCGAGTACAGGGCGCCGGAGCCGCACCCGTCCGGTGCCCGCGCGCCGAAGCTCCCCGGTGAGCTGATCCCCGAGCACGTGGCGATCGTCATGGACGGGAACGGCCGGTGGGCCAAGGAGCGCGGGCTGCCCCGGACGGAGGGGCACAAGGTCGGCGCCGAGCGGGTCCTCGACGTGCTCCAGGGCGCGATCGAGGCCGGCGTGAAGAACATCTCGCTCTACGCCTTCTCCACCGAGAACTGGAAGCGCTCGCCCGACGAGGTCCGCTTCCTCATGAACTTCAACCGGGACTTCATCCGCAAGACCCGCGACCAGCTCGACGAACTCGGCGTCCGGGTGCGCTGGGTGGGCCGGATGCCCCGGCTGTGGAAGTCCGTGGCCAAGGAGCTCCAGGTCGCCCAGGAGCAGACCAAGGGCAACGACAGGCTCACGCTGTACTTCTGCATGAACTACGGCGGCCGCGCCGAGATCGCCGACGCCGCGCAGGCCCTCGCCGAGGACGTGAAGGCCGGCCGCCTCGACCCGTCCAAGGTCACCGAGAAGACCCTCGCGAAGTACCTCTACTACCCGGACATGCCCGACGTGGACCTGTTCCTGCGGCCCAGCGGCGAGCAGCGCACCTCCAACTACCTGCTCTGGCAGAGCGCGTACGCCGAGATGGTGTTCCAGGACGTCCTGTGGCCCGACTTCGACCGCCGCGACCTGTGGCGGGCGTGCGTCGAGTTCGCCTCCCGGGACCGCCGCTTCGGGGGGGCCGTGCCGAACGAGGAGCTGCTCGCCATGGAGGAAGCGATGAAGGGCGAGCCGGAGGACTGACCTCCGGACCCGCCCCCGGCGGCCGTGTGCGGGCGGTCCGCGGCGCACACGGCCGGTGCGTCAGTCCTGGGCGGCCGCGCAGTCCGCGCAGGTGCCGAAGATCTCCACGGTGTGCGCCACGTTGACGTAGCCGTGCTCGGCGGCGATCGCGTCGGCCCACTTCTCGACGGCCGGGCCCTCCACCTCCACGGCCTTGCCGCAGACCCGGCAGACGAGGTGGTGATGGTGGTCGCCGCTGGAGCAGCGCCGGTAGACGGACTCGCCGTCGGAGGTGCGCAGGACGTCCACCTCGCCCGCGTCGGCGAGGTTCTGGAGCGTGCGGTAGACCGTGGTCAGACCGACGGCGTCGCCCTTGTGCTTGAGCATGTCGTGCAGTTCCTGCGCGCTGCGGAACTCGTCGACCTCGTCGAGGGCCGCCGCCACGGCGGCCCGCTGCCGGGTGGCGCGGCCCTTCACGGGCGGTCCTGCGGTCGTCACGGGTTCCTCCTTCGTTCGGCGGCTGCCGGGCCATTGTGCCAGCCCGGCCTGTGCCGGGTCAGACGCCGACCGGGCCGTCCGCCTCCCGACTGGCCGGAATCACACACTCCGCGGGGTCCGGGGCGGGCTGCGCGGCGGCGGCCGCCCGGGCCCGTCGCCGGGCCAGCGGAGTGGCGAGCCCCGTCAGCAGGATGAACGCCCCGATGGTCAGCAGCACGATCGTCGCGCCGGGCGGCACGTCCTGGTAGTACGAGGTAACGGTGCCGCCGATGGTCACCGTCACACCGATCGCCACCGCGATCGCGAAGGTGGCCGCGAAGCTCCGGCTGAGCTGCTGCGCCGCCGCCACCGGCACCACCATCAGCGCGCTCACCAGCAGCAGTCCGACCACCCGCATCGCGACGGTCACCGTCACCGCGGCCGTGACCGCCGTCAGCAGGTTGAGGGCGCGCACCGGAAGGCCGGTGACCCGGGCGAACTCCTCGTCCTGGCTGACCGCGAAGAGCTGCCGGCGCAGCCCCAGGGTGACGAGCACCACGAACGCAGCCAGCACGCAGATCGCCGTCACGTCCGACGCGGAGACCGTGGACAGCGAACCGAACAGGTACGACGTCAGGTTGGCGTTGGAGCCGCCCGGCGCGAGGTTGATGAACATCACGCCGCCGGCCATGCCGCCGTAGAAGAGCATCGCGAGGGCGATGTCGCCCCGGGTCCTGCCGTACCAGCGGATCAGCTCCATGAGGACCGCGCCGAGCACCGAGACCAGGGTGGCCATCCACACCGGCGACCAGGAGAGCAGGAAGCCGAGGCCGACGCCGGTCATCGCGACATGGCCGATGCCGTCGCCCATGAGGGCCTGGCGGCGCTGGACGAGGTAGATGCCGACGGCGGGGGCGGTGATGCCGACCAGGACGGCGGCCAGCAGGGCCCGCTGCATGAAGGCGTAGTCGAGGAAGTCCATCAGCTCAGCAGTCCCGTACGGATCGGCTCGTGGTCGTGGTCGTGGGGGTGGACGTGGTCGTGCCCGGGCAGGGCGTGCTGGCCGACCGCGCGCGGGGGCGGGCCGTCGTGCTGCACACAGCCGTCGCGCAGGACGACCGCCCGGTCGATCAGCGGCTCCAGGGGCCCGAGTTCGTGCAGCACGAGCAGGACCGTGGTGCCCTCGGCGACCTGGTCCCGCAGGGTCCGGGCCAGCACCTCCTGGCTCGCCAGGTCCACGCCCGCCATCGGCTCGTCCATGATCAGCAGTTCGGGTTCGGCGGCGAGCGCGCGGGCGATCAGCACCCGCTGGTGCTGGCCCCCGGAGAGGGCGTTCACGGAGTCCTTCGCGCGGTCCGCCATGCCGACCAGCTCCAGGGCCCGGCGCACGGCCGCGTGGTCCGCCTTGCGCAGCACGCCGAAGCGGGCCCGGGACAGCCGGCCCGAGGAGACGACCTCGGTGACGGTCGCCGGGACACCGCCCGCGGCGGTGGTGCGCTGCGGGACGTACCCGACCCGGGCCCAGTCCCGGAAGCGCCCGCGCGGAGTGCCGAAGAGCTCGACCTCCCCCGCGGCCGCGGGGACCTGGCCGATGATCGTGCGGATCGCGGTGGACTTGCCGGAGCCGTTGGCGCCGAGCAGCGCGACGACCTCACCGCGGTGCACGGTGAGGTCGATGCCGCGCAGGACGGGCCGCGAACCCAGGTCGGCGCGGACCTCGCGCAGGGATACGACGGGTTCGGTCATGCCGTCCTCCGATGTCATTTCGCTCCCAGGGCGGCCTGAAGCGCCTTGAGGTTGGCTTCCTGGACCGCGAAGTAGTCCTTGCCGCGCGACTTCTCGGTGATGCCCTCGATCGGGTCGAGGACGTCCGTCTTCAGCCCGGCGTCGGAGGCGATGGTCTTCGCGGTCTTGTCGCTGACGAGCGTCTCGTAGAACACGGTGGTGACGCCGTCGGCCTTCGCCATCTTCTCAAGGTCCTTGACGCGGTTGGCGCTCGGCTCCGACTCC
This sequence comes from Streptomyces sp. NRRL B-24085, assembly GCF_001282115.1. Taxonomy (GTDB): domain Bacteria; phylum Actinomycetota; class Actinomycetes; order Streptomycetales; family Streptomycetaceae; genus Streptomyces. The sequence continues at coordinate 10,373 of NZ_LJBR01000305.1, forward strand.
GGGTCCAGGCCGTTGATGGCCTCCTCGGTCAGGCCGTAGCGCTCGGCGAGGTAGCCGAAGGCGGCGTGCGTGGTGATGAAGACCTTGCTGTCGGTGTTCCTCAGCCCGTCCTCGAACCTGGTGTTCAGGGCGTCGAGCTTCTTCACCAGGGCCGCGGTGTTGGCCTTGTAGTCGGCCGCGTGGTCCGGGTCGGCCTTCTCGAAGGCGGCGCCGACGCCCTTGGCGACCTCGGAGTACTTCACCGGGTCGAGCCAGATGTGGGGGTCCTTGCCGCCGGCTTCCTCGCCGTGTTCGTCGTCGTGCTCGGCCGCGTGGCCGCCGACCTCGTTGCCGTGCTCCTCCAGGGAGGTCAGGGTGGCCGCGTCGATCGTGGTCCCGACCCCGGCCTGGGCGACCGCCTCGTCGACGGAGGGCTGGAGGTTCTTGAGGTAGAGCACCGCGTCGGACTCCTGGAGCTGCGCGGTCTGCTTGGCGCTGATCTCCAGGTCGTGCGGCTCCTGGCCGGGCTGGGTCAGGCTGGTGACGCTGACATGGTCCCCGCCTATCTGCTCGGCGAGGAAGGCCATCGGGTAGAAGGACGCGACGACGTCGAACTTGCCGGTGCCGCCCGCCGCGGCACTGTCGGTGGAGCAGGCGGAGAGGGCGGCCAGGGCACCGGCGGCGGCGATCATGGGTATCAGGCGTCGTCGTACGTTCATGACAGTCATTTTCATCAAATATGGAAACCGTTGTCAACAAAGTCCCGGTGCCGAACCGATTTGATACGGGGGGTGGCGGCGCCGGTAACCTGAGGCATTCGCTGCCGTCCATTCGTCATGAAGAGAGCACCGTGGCCGCCGACAAGATCGACACCATCGTCAGCCTGAGCAAGCGCCGGGGCTTCGTTTTCCCCTGTAGTGAGATCTACGGCGGCCAGCGCGCCGCCTGGGACTACGGACCGCTGGGTGTCGAGCTCAAGGAGAACCTGAAGCGTCAGTGGTGGCGTTACATGGTGACGTCCCGTGAGGACGTGGTCGGTCTCGACTCGTCCGTGATCCTGGCCCCCGAGGTCTGGGTCGCGTCCGGTCACGTGGCCACGTTCACGGACCCGCTGACCGAGTGCACCTCCTGCCACAAGCGGTTCCGCGCGGACCACCTGGAGGAGGCGTACGAGGCCAAGAAGGGGCACGCCCCGGAGAACGGCCTCGCCGACGTGAACTGCCCCAACTGCGGCAACAAGGGCCAGTTCACCGAGCCCAAGCAGTTCTCGGGCCTGCTCTCCACCCACCTCGGCCCGACCCAGGACAGCGGCTCCGTCGCCTACCTGCGTCCCGAGACCGCGCAGGGAATCTTCACCAACTTCGCCCAGGTGCAGGTCGCTTCGCGCAAGAAGCCGCCGTTCGGCATCGCGCAGATGGGCAAGTCCTTCCGCAACGAGATCACGCCCGGCAACTTCATCTTCCGCACCCGCGAGTTCGAGCAGATGGAGATGGAGTTCTTCGTCAAGCCGGGCGAGGACGAGAAGTGGCAGGAGTACTGGATGGAGCAGCGCTGGAACTGGTACACCGGCCTCGGCCTCCGCGAGGAGAACATGCGCTGGTACGAGCACCCGGCCGAGAAGCTCTCCCACTACTCCAAGCGCACCGCCGACATCGAGTACCGCTTCCAGTTCGGCGGCAACGAGTGGGGTGAGCTGGAGGGCGTCGCCAACCGCACCGACTACGACCTCAACGCCCACTCCAAGGCCTCCGGCCAGGACCTCTTCTACTACGACCAGGAGGCCGGCGAGCGCTGGACGCCGTACGTCATCGAGCCCGCGGCCGGTGTCGGCCGCGCGATGCTGGCGTTCCTGCTCGACGCCTACGTCGAGGACGAGGCCCCCAACGCCAAGGGCAAGCTGGAGAAGCGCACGGTGCTGCGTCTCGACCACCGCCTCGCCCCGGTGAAGGTCGCGGTCCTGCCGCTGTCCCGCAACGCCGAGCTGTCCCCGAAGGCCAAGGGCCTCGCCCAGACGCTGCGCCAGAACTGGAACATCGAGTTCGACGACGCCGGCGCGATCGGCCGCCGCTACCGGCGTCAGGACGAGATCGGTACGCCGTACTGCGTGACGGTCGACTTCGACACCCTGGACGACAACGCGGTGACCGTCCGTGAGCGCGACTCCATGAAGCAGGAGCGCGTCTCCCTCGACCAGATCGAGGGCTACCTGGCCGCGCGTCTCGTCGGCTGCTAGGTCCGTCGGCTGCCGCGTCTCTGGGCTGTGAGGTCCGCCGGATGTGAGGTCCGGTGGCCGGCGGTGCGTCGTCGTGCGCGGACGCGTCGTGGCCGGTCGCGCAGTTCCCCGCGCCCCTGACGGGGCGCACCTGGGGCGTCCCTGACGAGTGGCCCCCGATACAGGTCTCCGTGTGGACCTGTATCGGGGGCCTTTCCGTGTCCAGGCTGGCCCCATGAGCCTCGCCTTCCTCCTCACCACCCTCGTCGTGGTCGCCACCCCCGGCACCGGGGTCGTCTACACGCTCGCCGCCGGGCTCTCCCGCGGCCGGCGCGCGAGCGTCGTCGCCGCGTTCGCCTGCACCCTCGGGATCGTGCCGCACGTCCTGGCCACCGTCACCGGGCTCGCCGCGCTGCTGAACGCGAGCGCCGTGGCGTTCCAGGCGGTCAAGTACGCCGGAGTCGCCTATCTGCTGTACATGGCCTGGGCGACCGTGCGGGACAGGACGGTGATCGACGTCGACCAGGGCGACGCGCCCCGGTCCGCGGGCCGCGTCATCGTCCGAGGCGTGCTGATCAACCTCCTCAACCCGAAGCTGACGATCTTCTTCCTCGCGTTCCTGCCCCAGTTCGTGAACCCGGCCGAGCCGCATGCCCTGCCGCGCATGCTGGCGCTGAGCGGGGTCTTCATGCTGGCGACCTTCGTGGTCTTCGCCGGCTACGGGGTGCTCGCGGCCTCGGTGCGCAGCCATGTGATCTCGCGGCCCCGGGTGATGGCCTGGCTGCGGCGGAGCTTCGCGGGGTCCTTCGTGCTGCTGGGAGCGAAGCTGGCGACCACCGACTGAATCGGTGGAGACCGCCGACAAGTGACAGCTGACAGATATTGAAATCTGTCAGCTGTCATGGCAAGGTGGATGACATGACGATGCGAACCCGAACCCTCGGTACCACCGGCCCCCAGGTCTCCGCGCTCGGACTCGGCTGCATGGGCATGTCCGGCATGTACGGCGAGAGCGACCGGGCCGAGTCGATCGCCACCATCCACGCCGCCCTGGAGGCCGGCGTCACCCTGCTGGACACCGGCGACTTCTACGGCTCGGGCCACAACGAACTGCTGATCAGCGAGGCGCTGCGGACGGCTCCGGCCGCCCTCCGCGAGAAGGCGCTGCTCAGCGTGAAGTTCGGCTCCCTGCGCGACCCGGACGGCGGCTGGACCGGCTTCGACGGCCGCCCGGCCGCCGTGAAGAACTTCGCCGCGTACTCCCTCCAGCGCCTTGGCGTCGACCACATCGACGTCTACCGCCCCTCCCGGCTCGACCCCGAGGTGCCGATCGAGGAGACGGTCGGCGCGATCTCCGAACTGGTCGAGAAGGGCTGGGTCCGGCACATCGGGCTCAGCGAGGTCGGCGCCGACACCATCCGCCGGGCCGCCGCCACCGCGCCGATCTCCGACCTCCAGATCGAGTACGCGCTGATATCCCGGGGCCCCGAGCGGGAGATCCTGCCCACCGTGCGTGAGCTGGGCATCTCCGTCACCGCGTACGGAGTGCTCTCCCGTGGGCTGATCTCCGGCCACCTCACCGCCGACCGGCGCCTTCCCGCGAACGACTTCCGGGCCCACGCGCCCCGCTTCCAGGGCGAGAACCTCCGGCACAACCTCGCGCTGGTCGAGTCCCTGCGCAAGATCGCCGAGGAGAAGGGCGTCACCGTCGCGCAGATCGCCATCGCCTGGGTGGCCTCCCGGGGCGAGGACATCGTGCCGCTGGTCGGCGCGCGGACCCGCGAGCGGCTCGGGGAGGCCCTGGGGGCGCTGGACGTAACCCTGGATGCCGCGGACCTCGCCGCCGTCGAGGCGGCCGTACCGGCGGACGCGGCGGCGGGCGAGCGGTACGCGGCGCCGCAGATGGCCATGCTGGACAGCGAGAAGTGAACACGGTGCGGCCGGTCGCCGGCGGCTGTCGGGGGTCTGCTGCGGGTCGGTGGGGGCTGGTCGCGCAGTTCCCCGCGCCCCTGGGTGGGTGTCGTGCGGGTCGGTCGAGTCGTGTCCGGCCCGTGGTGAGCGCCGTGCTGCCGGTCGTTGCTGCGGGTCGGTCGAGTTGGGGCCGGCCGGTGGTGAGTGTCGTGGCAGGTACCGTCTAGGCATGCCCCCGACCACCGAGATCCTGACCGCCGAGCGCATCCTCGAAGCCACCGAGGAGGTGCTGCGCCGCCACGGCCCCGCCAAGGCCACCGTGGTGGACGTGGCACGCGCGCTCGGCGTCAGCCACGGCAGCGTCTACCGCCACTTCCGCACGAAGGCGGCGCTGCGGGAGGCGGTGACGAAGCGGTGGCTGGACCGGGCGACCGGCATGCTGGCCGAGATCGCCGCCCAGGACCGCGCCCCGGAGGCCCGGCTGCGGGACTGGCTCGCCGCCCTCTTCGAGGCCAAGCGCCGCAAGGCGGGCGACGATCCGGAGCTGTTCGCCACGTACACGGTCCTGACCGGCGAGAACGTCACGGCGGTCAGCGAGCACCTCACCGAGCTGACCGGCCAGCTCACCCGCATCGTCCGGGACGGCGTCGACGCGGGCGTCTTCACCGTCGCCGACCCGGCCGTCGCGGCCCTCGCCGTCTTCCACGCCACCGGCCGCTACCACGACCCCGCCTATGCAGGGGAGTGGGAACAGCCCGGCGCCGAAGCGGAGTTCACGGCGCTGGTGGACCTGCTGGTCCGGGGCCTCACGGCCTGACCGCCGACGCGCTACTGCGAGGGATCCACCGTCGCCTGGTGGGCCTCCGCGAGATGTTCCTCCGCCTTCAGCCAGGGCAGGAACTGCGCCGCCCTGCGCCAGCCGCAGGTGTCGCACCTGATCGTGCGCTGCGCGCCCTTGCGCTCCACCTGGACCACGTGCTGGCGCCCGTGCTGGTCGAAGCGGCTCACCCTGCTCGTGCCGGTCTGCACCATCTGCCTCGCCTCCGGCAAGGAGTGTGCAGCAAGAACAACATCAACAGCGGTATCTTCACGGGGCGTTCGCCAGGACTTGAGCCGCGCCGTCAGTCGACCGTCCGCGGCAGCCGCAGACTCAGCACACCGGTCAGGGCCACTCCGGCCAGCTGGACCAGCAGCGTCGTCACCAGCGCGTCCCGCATGCCCATGCCCGGCACCAGGGTGAGGAAGAGGCTGCCCAGCGTGGCCACGCCGAGCGCCAGGGCGGCCTGCTGGGTGGTGACCATCACACCACTGCCCACCCCGGCCCGCGCGGGCGGTACCTCGGACAGGACGATCCGGAAGACCACCGGCAGCTGGAGGGCCTGGCCCACCCCGGCGATCGCACCACCGGGCAGCAGGGGCAGCAGCCCGAGGTCCGGCCAGGAGGAACGGGCCGCCAGGATCATCAGCCCCAGACCGACCGCCTGGACCAGCGCGCCCGCCGTCACCACCCGGGTGCCGAAGCGGGTGATCAGCCGGGGCCCGGCAACCGACGTGACCAGGAACGTCACCGCCAGCGGGACCAGCGCGAGGCCCGCCTGCACGGGACTGCGGCCCGCCCCCTCCTGGAGGGCCACCGCGATCACGAACATGAAGCCGGCGAACCCCATCGAGAACGGCACGATCAGCAGCAGGCCGCGCCGCAGGGACACCAGCGCGAACAGGCTCGGCGGGACGAGCGGCGTACGGCCCGCGCGGTCCGCCCGGCGCTCCACCGCGAAGAACGCCCCCGCGAGGAACGGGAACGCCGCCAGCGACAGCCACGTCCACAGCGGCCAGCCCGCCGCCCTGCCCTCGGTCAGCGGGGCGAGCAGCGCCAGCAGGGTCGCCGCCAGCAGGACCGTGCCCGGCCCGTCCACCGGCTCGGGGCGGGGGGAGCGGGTCTCCGGGACCGTACGGGCCCCGAGGAACAGGCCGGCCACGACGACCGGGACGTTCACCAGGAACGCGGCCCGCCAGCTCGTGCCCGCGATGTCGGCCGCCACCAGGACCCCGCCGAGGATCTGGCCCGCCACCATGGCGAGGCCCGCCGTCGCGCCGTACAGGCCCATCGCCCGCGCCCGGCGGGACCCGGCCGTCGCCGACTGGATGGTGGCGAGGACCTGGGGCAGCATCGCGGCCGACGCGGCGCCCTGCGCGACCCGCGCCGCGACCAGCGTCCACGCGGTCGGCGCGAGCCCGCACGCCAGCGAGGTCAGCCCGAACGCCAGCATGCCGCCCAGGAACAGCCGGCGGCGCCCGAAGAGGTCACCGAGCCGGCCGCCGAGGACGAGGAGGACGGCGTACGCCAACCCGTAACCCGCCACGACGAGTTCGAGGACCGACTCGCTCGCGGAGAGGTCCGCGCCGATGCTGGGCAGGGCGACGTTGACGATGAAGAAGTCGATGAGCGGGAGTGCCGCGGCGAGCAGCACCGTGAACAGTCCGAGGCCGCCCAGCTCGGGTGGCGCGGCGGCGCGGACGGGGCGTGGAGTGGTGGTTTCGGTGGTCACGTCCCCGAGCCTGCGCCCACCCCCAGACGGGTACCAGAGTCTTCTTATCCTGGTAGAAGAACCACCTGGCAACAGGGTCCCGGTGGAGGCAGGCTGGAGGCATGACCACCGTGGCCCAGGAGACAGCCGTACCCGCGACCGCGTCCCTGTCCGTGATCCGGCGCCATGAGCTCGCCGCCTTCCTGCGCCACCGCCGCGAGCACATCACCCCCGAGCAGGTCGGCCTGCCCCGAGGCCGCAGGCGCCGCACCCCGGGCCTGCGCCGGGAGGAGGTCGCCCAGCTCTCCGCGGTCGGCGTCACCTGGTACACCTGGCTGGAGCAGGCCCGGGACATCCAGGTCTCCGTGCAGGTCCTGGACGCCCTCGCCCGCGCCCTGCTGCTGGACCCGAGCGAGCGCTCGCACCTCTTCCAGCTCGCCGGCGCGGCAGACCCGACCCCCGCCACCGCCTGCCCGTCGATCACCCCGGCCGTCCGGCACGTGCTCGAACAGCTGGAGCCGCTCCCGGCCTGCGTGCAGAACAGCCGCTACGACATCCTCGCCTACAACCGCACCTACGGCCTGCTCCTGTGCGACCTGGACACGGTGCCGGCCGAGGACCGCAACTGCATGATCCTCTCCTACACCAACGACGACTGGCGCTCCTCCATCGTCCACCTCCCGGAGGTGCAGCGGCTGATGGCCGCCCGCTTCCGCGCCACCATGGCCGGCCATCTCGCCGAACCCGCCTGGAAGATGCTCCTGAAGCGGCTGCGCACCGAGTCCCCGGAGTTCCGCGAGGTCTGGGACCGCCACGAGGTCATCGAACACCGGGGCCGCCGCAAGGAGTTCATGAACCGCTACGTCGGCCGTGTCTCCGTCGACCACACCGACCTCTGGCTCGGCCCCGAGGCGGGCCCCCGCATGGTGACCTACGCCCCCGCCGACGAGGAGTCCCGGCGGCGCCTGGAGCGGCTGCACGCGATCGCCGTGGAGAGGGTGCCGGCCGCGCGGGCGTGAGGCGCCCGCACGCGTCCTTCCGCCTCGGTCGCCGCAGGTGGGGATGAGTGTCCGAAGTACGGGAACCCGGTCCGTCCGAAGGACAGAACCCCCCCACATGCGAGGCGAGCCATGGCCGAGCAGAAGTCGTCGCAGCAGGCAGCAGAACCGCGGTCACCGGCGCAAGGGCTCCCACAGCCGCTGCGGGCGGCCGCATCGGTGCTGGGGAAGGTGCCCGGGGCCGGGACCGTGGGCCGGGTGGCCGAGGGAGCGCTGGACCGGGTCGGGGCGGTGTCCCCACGCGGCCGGCGGCTCGCGGTGTACGCCGGGGCCGGGGTGCTGGGCGTCGCCGGCATCGTCGAATGGCCCGTCGCGGTCACCGGGGCCGCGGTGGCGTGGCTGACCCAGCCCAGGCCGGGCCGGGAGGAGTCCGGCGGCGAGAGCCGGCCCACGCCCCGCGTCCTGGCCTCGACCCACGGCAAGCCGGACCCCGCGTCCCGCCAGGCGGCCGCCGCGCCGCCCACGCCCTCCGACAAGCTCCCTCCGCACGAGACGGCGGCGCCGTCCGGGCGAGGCGGCCCCGGGGGCGCCACCACGGGCCGTACCCGATCCGGCGACTGAGGACGACCCATGAACCGAGGACTCACGACAGCGGCCGCGGGCCTCGTCCTGGCCGGCCCGCGCCTGCTCGCCAGGGGTACGCCCACCGCGGTCGGCGTGGCGGCCGGGGCGGCGGGCGTACCC
>NZ_LJBR01000306.1 GCF_001282115.1 Streptomyces sp. NRRL B-24085
CCCATGAACCGAGGACTCACGACAGCGGCCGCGGGCCTCGTCCTGGCCGGCCCGCGCCTGCTCGCCAGGGGTACGCCCACCGCGGTCGGCGTGGCGGCGGGGGCGGTGGCGGGAACGGCCCGCGCCGGTGTGCGCACCGCGGACTTCGCGGCCCGTACGACACGGGCCGCCCGGGCCGCCCTCCCGGGAGCGTCCCGGAACTGGCGGGCGGGCCACCGCGTCCACCTGCCCCTGCGCCCGCACGCGGACCCGGCACCCGGGGAACACACCCCGACCGAGCACCGCGCCCGCCGTCTCGTCAGCGCCCTCGCCGAGCACCCCGACATCGCGCTGGCCTACTGGGACCAGGGCCTCGGGCGGCTCGTCGTGACCGCCGTGGAGGGGGTGGCCGCCGAGCGCGTCGAGAAGCGGGTCTCGGTGCTCGCCGAGCGGTACGGGCTGGTGGCGGACGACCAGGACGTCGAGGAACTCGCCCACCCCGGCGACCCCGGCTCCGTGCGCACCGCCGCCCTGGCGCTCGCCGCCGACGCCGTCGGAGTCGTCGCCGCGGTCACCGGGTCCGCGCTGAAGCTGCCCGCCTCCCCGCGGCCGGTGACGGCGGTCGTGACCCTGCTGCGGGAGAACCCCCGCTTCCGGGGCTGGCTGCGGGGACGGCTCGGAAGCGCCCGCATGGACGTGGCGCTGGCCGTCGTGAACGCCGCCGTGCACGGCGCCGGCCAGAGCCCCACCTCCCTGCTGCTCGACGGGACGCTGCGCTCCTGCCAGCTGACCGAGGCCCTGGTGCGGACGGCCGCCTTCGAGACGGTGCACGACGACCTGTGCGTCCCCGACCGTGACAGCGTGCCCGCCGACCCGGCCCTGCGCCCGGCCCCGCGCCCCTCACCCGCCCAGGACTACGCGAGCCACGCCGCGGCCGGCAGCATCGCCGGCGCCGTCGCCGCGCTCCTCGTCAAGCACGACGTGACCGAGGCCGCGGAGGCCGTCCTCGCGGGCTCCCCCAAGGCCGCCCGCTACGGCCCCGCCGCCTTCCACGCCGTACTCGGCACGGCCCTGTCGCGGTCCGGCGTCCTGGTGCGCGACCCGGAACGACTGCGCCAACTGGAGACCGTCGGCACGGTCCTGCTGCACCCGAGCGCCCTGCGCACCCCGGGCGCGGGCGCCGACCCCTGGGCCGAACCCGTGCTGGACGCGGCCCGGCGCGCCGGACTGCGGGTCGTCGTCCTGGACGACCCCGCGCTGGCCGACTTCACCGGCCTCGCCGACCAGGTCGTGGACGCGGGGCGGCCGCTGCCGGACATCGTCGACGGACTCCGCAACGACGAGGGCGGTGTCCTCACCGTCGCCCGCCCGCAGGACGCCGACGTCGTCGCGGGACTGCTCCGCGGCGACGTGGCCGTCTCCCTCACCGACGGCGGCTGCGCGGTCGCCTGGGGCGCCGACGTCCTCGCCCCGCACGGACTGCCCGACGTCTGGCGGCTGCTGACCGCCGTACCGGCGGCCCGCGCGGTCGGCCGCCGCTCCCAGACCCTGGCCCGCTCGGGCGCCGCCCTGTCCGGCCTCCTCGTCGCCGTCGGCGAGTCGGGCCGCAGCCGACGCCGTACGGCACTCCCCGGACTGCGGCACGCACCCGTCGACATGGCCGCGGCCGCCGCCCTGTTCACCGGCACCCGCACCGCCCTCCGGGTGGCGGCCACGAGCCTCCCGCACCCGCGCCCCCGGGTGCCCTGGCACGCCCTGGACCCGGACGACGTACGCGACCGGCTGGAACAGCAGGCACCCCCGGAACCGACGCTCGCCGAACAGACGACCGCACGGGTCCGCACCGCCGCCGACGCCGTCGTACGCCTGCCCGTGCTGGCCCCCGTCAGGTGGTCGGCGCAGCTCGCCCGGGCCGTGCGCGGAGAGCTGGACGACCCGCTCACCCCCGTCCTCGCGGTCGGCTCGGCCGCGTCCGCGATCCTCGGGTCCGCCATGGACGCCCTGCTGGTGGTCGGCGCCCTCGACCTCAACGCGCTCGTCGGCGGCCTCCAGCGGCTGCGCGCCGAGCGGGCCCTGTCCGGGCTGCTCGCCCAGCAGAAGCAGAAGGCCCGGGTCGCGGAGGAGGGCGACGCGGAACCACATGTGGTCGACGCCGCCGGGCTGCGCCCGGGCGATGTCATCGAGCTCACCCTGGACGACGTCGTTCCCGCCGACGCCCGCCTGCTCTGGCAGGACGGCCTGGAGGTCGACGAGTCCGCGCTGACCGGCGAGTCCCTCCCGGTGGGCAAGTCCACCGACCCGAGCCCGCACGCCCCCGTCGCCGAACGGCACTGCATGGTCTTCGAGGGAACGACCGTGGTGGCCGGGAACGCCCGCGCGGTCGTCGTGGACACCGGCGACCGCACCGAGGCCGCCCGCGCCGTCGCCCTCGCCGCCCGCACCCCGGCCGCCGGCGGGGTCCAGGCCCGGCTCCAGGAACTCACCCGCAAGGCGATGCCGCTGACGATGGCGGGCGGCGCCGCGGTCACCGGGCTCGCCCTCCTGCGCGGCACACCCCTGCGGCAGGCGGTCAGCGGCGGCGTCGCGGTCGCGGTGGCCGCCGTCCCGGAAGGGCTGCCGCTGGTCGCCACCGTCGCGCAGCTCGCCGCCGCCCGCCGGCTCAGCGCACACGGCGTCCTGGTCCGCGCCCCGCGCACCCTCGAAGCCCTCGGCCGCATGGACACCATCTGCTTCGACAAGACCGGCACCCTCACCGAGAACCGGCTGCGCCTGGTCCGGGTCGCCGACGCGGACGGCCGGGTCCACGCCGCCGGCGAGCCCGACGCGGACGGCCCGCTGCGGATCGCGGCCCGCGCCTGCCCCCAGCTCGACGGTGACTCCGAGCAGCGCCCGGCCCACGCCACCGACGAGGCCGTCCTGGACGCGGCCGCCCCCGACGAGGAGTGGACGCAGCGGGAGGGCCTGCCTTTCGAGGCCGGCCGCGGTTACGCCGCCGCCGTCGGACAGGCCGGCGACGACTCCCCGGTCCTGGTGCTCAAGGGCGCCCCGGAGACGGTCCTGCCCGCCTGCGCGGACCTGCCCGCCGACGCCTCCGAGCGGGCCCACTCCCTGGCGGCCGACGGTCTGCGGGTCCTCGCGGTGGCCCGGCGGCCGCTCGACGGCGACGAGAAGGCCGTACTCGAGGAGCCGCTGCGGGACCTGGAGTTCGTGGGCCTGCTGGGCCTCGCCGACGTGGCCCGGGACACCTCCCCCGACCTGGTCCGCGGACTGCGCGAGGCGGGCGTGCGACCGGTCGTGCTGACCGGCGACCACCCGCAGACCGCCCACGCCATCGCCACCGACCTCGGCTGGCCCGAGGACGCCACGGTCGTCACCGGCGACGAACTGGCCGCCGCCGACCGCTCGGCCCGCTCCCGGATGCTGCGCGACGCCGACGTCGTGGCCCGGGTCGCGCCCGAGCAGAAACTCCAGGTCGTCGAGGCCCTCAGGGACGCGGGCCGGGTCGTCGGCATGGTCGGCGACGGCGCCAACGACGCGGCCGCCATCCGGGCCGCCGACATCGGCGTCGGCATCAACGCCCGCGGCTCCGCCGCCGCCCGCAACGCCGCCGACCTCGTCCTCACCGGCGACGACCTCACCGCCCTCATCGAGGCCGTCCGCGAGGGCCGCGCCCTGTGGCACAGCGTCGCGGACGCCATCGCCATCCTGATCGGCGGCAACGCGGGCGAGGTGGGCTTCGGCATCCTCGGCACCCTGCTGTCGGGCGCGGCCCCCCTGTCCACCCGGCAGATGCTCCTCGTCAACCTCTTCACCGACCTGTTCCCGGCGATGGCCGTGGCGGTCACACCGACGGAGAAGCCCACGGAGGACAACCCCTCGGTCGACACGATCCTGGGCACCTCCCTCACCCGCAAGATCCGCGACCGCGCCGTCACCACCTGCCTGGGCGCCACGGTGGCCTGGCTCATCGGCCGCTTCACCCCGGGCACGGCCCGCCGCTCGACGACCATGGCGCTGTGCGCGGTGGTGGGCACCCAGCTGGCCCAGACCCTGGCGGACCGCCGGGAGAGCCCCCTGGTCCGTGTGACGTCCCTGGGCTCCGCGGCGGCCCTGGTCGCCCTGGTGGAAACCCCGGGAGCAAGCCAACTCTTCGGCTGCACCCCCCTGGGCCCGCTGGCGTGGGCAGGAGTGGCAGCGGCGATGGCCCTGGCCCTGACGGGCCAGCGGTTCGTACCGGCGGTGGAGCGGACAGTACTGAGCCGCCTGGGCTGAGCGCTGCGCCGGCCGGTGGCGCCGGGTGCTGTCTCGACTCGGCTGAGGTCACCCACCCAGGGGCGCGGGGAACTGCGCGACCGGCCCCCACCGGCCGCCGGCCGACGGACTACGCGACGACCCCCGCCGCCTCGCGGACCTCCGCCGACTCCAACCGCTCAGCCGTACGCTCCGCGGTCCGCCGGGCCCACGTCCCACTGGTCACCGCCCCGAGCACCAGCACCATGAACCCGCACCCGGCCACGATCCACCACCCCGGCACCGCGGCGGACACGAACCTCTCCCGGTACGACGACGAACCCACCCCCGAGGCCAGCACCGCCCCGATCACCGCGACCCCGAGCGTCTGTCCGAGCTGACGGCTGGTGGAGGCGACGGCCGCCGCCACCCCGGCCTGGGCGCGCGGCATCCCCGACACCGCCGTGTTCGTGATCGGCGCGTTCACCAGCCCGAACCCGATCCCGAACAGCACGTATCCGAGGAACAGGGTCACGTTCGAGGTCTCCGCGTCGAACGCGGCGAACAGCACCCCGCTCGCCGTAGTCATCACCCCCGCGATCACCAGCGGCAGCCGCGGCCCCCGGCTCCCCACCAGCCGCCCGGCGAGCGGCGCGAACAGGAACATCGGCACCGCCATCGGCAGCATCCACAGCCCGGCGTGCAGCGCGTCCAGCCCCCGGACGTTCTGGAGGTACAGCGTCGACAGGAACAGGAACCCGCCCAGCCCCGCGAACGCGCTGATCGCGATCACCGTGGCGCCACTGAACGGCGCGGACCGGAAGAACCGCAGGTCGATGAGGGGTTCGTCCCGCCGGGGCTCGTACCAGAGGAGCCCCGCCAGCGCGACGACGGCCACGACGGCGAAGGGCAGGACGTACGAGAAGCCCGACTCCGGCGCCTCGATGATCGCGTACGTCAGCGAACCGAACAGCGCGATCACCAGGAGCTGTCCGACCGGGTCGGGGCGACGGGCCCTGGGCGCCCGGGACTCCGGGACGTACCTCAGGGTGAGCAGCAGCGCCGCGAGACCGACCGGCAGGTTGACCCAGAAGATCGAGCGCCAGCCGACCGAGTCCACGAGCACCCCGCCGACCAGCGGCCCGGCGGCCATGGAGATGCCGACGACCGCGCCCCACACGCCGATCGCCCGCGCCCGCTCGCGCGGGTCGGTGAAGGTGTTGGTGATGATCGACATCGCGACCGGGTTGAGCATCGAACCGCCGACCGCCTGCACCATGCGGAAGACGATCAGCGCCTCCAGGTTCGGCGCGGCGGAGCACAGCGCGGAGCCGATCGTGAAGACGATCAGGCCCGCCATGAAGACGCGCTTGCGGCCGATCCGGTCGGCCGTGGAGCCGGCCAGCATCAGCAGGGAGGCGAGGACCAGCGTGTACGCGTCGATCGTCCACTGGAGGCCCGCCGTGCCGGCGTCCAGGCCCCGCTGCATGGCGGGCAGGGCGACATTGAGGGCGGTGGTGTCGAGACTCACGATCAGGAGGCTCATGCAGCAGATCGCCAGGACCAGCATGCGTCGACGGTGACTGAGCTCGGGCATGCGTTTCATCGTACGCCGATTTCGATAGTGCGTCTAACTAATGGTTAGTACATGATCAATGCACGGGTACCCCGGGGCGTGCGTGACAATGGGGGAATGTCCACGACCGCGCTCACCGACACCACGCCCCTGCGGATCGGCCCGCACACCGTCCGACCGCCCGTCGTCCTCGCCCCCATGGCCGGGATCACCAACGCGCCCTTCCGCACCCTGTGCCGGGAGTTCAGCGGGGGCAAGGGGCTGTTCGTCAGCGAGATGATCACCACCCGGGCGCTGGTCGAGCGCAACGAGAAGACCATGCAGCTCATCCACTTCGACGAGAGCGAGAAGCCTCGTTCGATCCAGCTCTACGGCGTCGACCCCGCCACCGTCGGCAAGGCCGTCCGCATGATCGCGGAGGAGGGCCTCGCCGACCACATCGACCTCAACTTCGGGTGCCCGGTGCCCAAGGTGACGCGGAAGGGCGGCGGGTCCGCGCTGCCGTTCAAGCGTCCGCTGCTCCGGGCGATCCTGCGGGAGGCCGTGAGCGGGGCGGGGGACCTGCCGGTCACGATGAAGATGCGCAAGGGGATCGACGACGACCACCTCACGTATCTGGACGCGGGCCGGATCGCGGTGGAGGAGGGCGTGACGGCGATCGCCCTGCACGGACGGACCGCCTCGCAGCACTACGGCGGTACGGCCGACTGGGACGCGATCGCCCGTCTCAAGGAGCACGTGCCGGAGATTCCCGTGCTCGGCAACGGTGACATCTGGTCGGCGGCGGACGCGCTGCGGATGGTGCGGGAGACCGGCTGTGACGGGGTCGTCGTCGGGCGGGGGTGCCTGGGGCGGCCCTGGCTGTTCGCGGATCTGGTGGCGGCGTTCGAGGGCCGTACCGAGGACGTCGCGCGCCCGCAGCTCCGTGAGGTGGCCGACGTCATGGTCCGGCACGCCACCCTCCTCGGCGAGTGGATCGGCGACGAGTCCCGTGGCGTCATCGACTTCCGCAAGCACGTGGCCTGGTACCTCAAGGGCTTCTCGGTCGGCTCCGAGATGCGCAAGCGCCTCGCGATCACGTCGTCGCTGTCGGAGCTGCGGGCGGGCCTCGACGAACTGGACCTCGACCAGCCGTGGCCGGCCGGCGCGGACGGGCCCCGCGGTCGTACGTCCGGCAACAACCGGGTGGTGCTGCCGGACGGCTGGCTGAAGGACCCGTACGACTGTGCGGGCGTCGGGGAGGACGCGGAACTGGACACGTCGGGCGGCTGATTGCGGGTGCGGGGTGGGTGGGGGCGGGCGTTTTGCGCAGTTCCCCGCGCCCCTGAAA
>NZ_LJBR01000307.1 GCF_001282115.1 Streptomyces sp. NRRL B-24085
GCGGTCGCCTGTCCCGCCGTGGCGCGGCCCCCTGCCGCCCGCGGGCGGCTGGGGCTTCACCTCGGTGACTCCCGTGCCGCTGATCCGCTCCAGGTGCTCGGTGGCCGCGACCAGACGGCCGTCCCCGTCGACGACCTGGACCGGCTCGTCGTCGTCCAGCTCCAGGCCGGTGTACGGCGTCCCGCCGGAGAGGTCGGCCGCCACGTTCCGGGCGGCCCGCTCGGCCTGCGTGCCCGCCTCGTCGATCAGGTTGGAGCGCAGCGAGAGCAGCACGGCCGCCCCGGCCGCGACCAGCGCCACGGCGACGACCACCGTGGCGGCGAGGGTGGCCCGCGCCCGGACCGAGCCGAACAGCCGCCTCATCTCCCGGCCTCCAGCCGGTACCCGGCGCCGCGGACCGTCCGGATGAGGCCCGCGTCCAGCTTCCGGCGCAGGGTGCTGATGTACACCTCGACGATGTTGGGGTCGCCGTCGTACGCGAAGTCCCAGACGTGCTCCAGGATCTGTGCCTTGGAGACCACCTCCCCGGGCCGCACCGCGAGCTGCTCCAGAACCGAGAACTCCTTGGCGGTGAGGGTGACTTCGGTGCCGTCGAGGAAGACCCGGCGGGCGGCGGTGTCGATTCTCAGCGGCCCGGTCTCCAGCACCGGCGAGGCCCCGGTGCCGTTGCCGCGCCGCCGCAGCAGGGCCTTGATGCGGGCCACGAGGACGACGTAGGAGAAGGGCTTGGTCAGGTAGTCGTCGGCGCCGGTGTCCAGGCCCTCGGCCTCGTCGTACTCGCCGTCCTTGGCGGTGAGCATCAGGATCGGCACCTCGTGGCCGGCGGCGCGCAGGGCGGCGCAGACCCGGTAGCCGTTGAGGCCGGGCAGCATGATGTCGAGGATGACCAGGTCGTACGTGCCCTCGCCGGCCCGGTGCAGGCCCTCCCGGCCGTCGTGGACGACGTCGACGGCGTAGCCCTCGGCGGTGAGGCCCTTGGCGAGGGACAGGGCGAGTCGTTTCTCGTCCTCGACGATCAGCAGACGCATGCGTACAGGGTGGCAAAGCGAACCTGAAGACGCCTTCAGGAGGCTTCAGGCCGGCTTCAGCTCCCCTCCGGCAGCGTGGTTGTCGTCGAGAACGAATGAAGCAGAACGAAGCTGAACGAAGCAGAACCGCTCTGGAGGAATCCTCATGAAGCGCAACATCGTCATCGCCACCCTGACCGCCGCCGCACTGGCCACCGGCGGTACCGTCGCGGCCTTCGCGGCCGGGGACGACGACGCGACGGCGACGCAGCGCCAGTCGACCACGAGCGCCCAGCAGGCCGCCGACCGCGACGACGACTCCGCGGACGACCAGGACGACCGGGACGACGTCTCCGAGGACCGTACGGCGGTTTCGGGCAGCGGCGTCACCGCGGCCGAGGCGATCGCCGCCGCCCTGAAGCACACCCCGGGCACCGCCCTGTCCGCCGACCTCGACGACGACGGCGCCGACGCGTGGGAGGTGACCGTCGTCAAGGGCGACGGCACCGAGTACGACGTGCGGATCGCCCCGGACTCCGGCAAGGTGCTCGGCGCCCAGCGCGACACGGACGACGACGGCGACGCCGACGACCGTGCCGAGCTCGCCGCGGTGAAGGGCGCGCGGACCGACGCCCGGGAGGCCGCCCTGGCCGCCGCCGCGAAGGGCACGGTGACGGAGGTCGGCCTCGACGACGACCACGGCACCGTGGCCTGGACGGCGGACACCGTCAAGGACGGCAGGCACGGCGAGTGGAAGGTCGCCCTCGACTCGGGCAAGGTCACCCAGGACCGTGACGACGACGCCTGAGTCGCACGTCAGCCCGCGGGCGCGGCACCCTTCGCCGCGGCTGCCAGGGCCGTCAGGACGACCGCCACGCCCGTCGCCGCGAAGCACACGGCCACCGGCAGGTGCCCGGCCAGGGCGCCCGCCGCGGCCGTGCCGGCCGTGCTCCCGGCGTTGACGGCCGTGTTGACCCAGGCCCCGGCCCGGGTGCGAACCTCGGGTCCCACGATCTCGTCGGCGATGAGGTAGGCGGTGGTGACGGCCGGCGACACGAAGAACCCGGCGACCGCCATGACCACGGCGAGGGTGCCGAGCCCCGGGGCGAGTCCCGCGCCGAGAAGTGCCAGGCCCAGGCCGAGGGTCAGCAGGACGAGCCGGGTGCCCGCGGGCCCGCGCCAGCCGACGGCGCCGTGGAGCAGCCCGCCGACGGCGCTTCCGGCGGACACGGCGGCCAGCACCCAGGCCACGCTCGCCCCGCCGTGCCCGTGCCGGTCGGCGAAGGCCACGACCAGCAGGTCGAGCGAGCCGATCGCGAGCCCGACTCCGGTGACCGCGCCGACCGGGCGGCCGATCCGGCGCAGCACTCCGCGCTCGCCCGTGCCGCGGCGGGCCGTGGGCGCGGCGGGACGGATCGTCCGTACGACGGGTGAGGCCACGAAGCCGGCCGTCCCCGCCCCGACGAGGAGCGCTCCGGCGAGGATGCCGGCGGCGGGCGGGGCGACGGTGACGAGGGCACCCACCAGCAGCGGCCCGGTGAGGAAGAGGAGTTCCTCCGCGATCCCGTCGAGGCTGTAGGCGCGCTGGAGCAGCGGCCGGTCCTCGGCGAGCGTCGCCCAGACCGTCCGCATGGCCGGGCCGAGCGGCGGCACGACGGCCCCGGCGAGCGCGGTGAGGGCGCCCAGGACGTACGGCGGAGCCCCCGGGCGCCACACGGCCGCGGCCAGCAGGCCGAGGAGCGCGGTGTAGGCGGCGAGCAGGGGCACGAGCGCCCGGCGCGGCCCGTGCCGGTCGATGAGGGCGGCCCGCCAGGGCGCCAGGAAGACGGCGGTGACCCCGAAGAGCGCCATCACGGCGCCCGCCACCGTGTACGAGCCCGAGGCGCGGGTCACGGCGAGCATCACGGACAGCGGGACGACGCCGTACGACAGCCTGCCGAGCAGGGCGGCGGCGAAGGTGCGGCGGGCATGCGGGATGCGCAGCAGTCGCGCATAGGAGGCAGACATGGGTGGGTTCCTCGAAGGAGGCGTGGGAGGGGACACCGAGGGGCCACGGGAGCGGTGTGCTCGGACCGTGGCCGGTGTGTGCCCTACGCCAAGGAGAGGAACATGGGCGTCAACGTACCAGGGGCTCAGCCCCGGGTCAGGCCCTCCACGAGTTCGTCGGCCGCCCGGTAGGGGTCCAGTTCGCCGGCGACGATCCTCTCCGCGAGGGCGTCCAGGCGCCGGTCGCCGCGCAGGTCGCCGATGCGTTCGCGCAGGGCGGTGACGGCGATCGTCTCGACCTCGTGGGCGGCGCGGGTGCGGCGGCGCTCGGCGAGGACACCGTGCTCCTCCATCCAGGCGCGGTGCTTCTCCAGGGCTTCCACGACCTCGTCGACGCCCTCCGCGCGGGCGGCGACGGTCTTGACGATCGGCGGGCGCCAGTCGCCCGGCTTCCGGGACTCACCGAGCCCCAGCATGTGGTTGAGCTCGCGGGCGGTGGCGTCGGCGCCGTCGCGGTCGGCCTTGTTGACGACGTAGACGTCGCCGATCTCCAGGATTCCGGCCTTGGCGGCCTGGATGCCGTCGCCCATGCCCGGGGCGAGCAGCACCACGGAGGTGTCGGCCTGGGAGGCGATCTCCACCTCCGACTGGCCGACGCCGACCGTCTCGACCAGGATCACCTCGCAGCCGGCCGCGTCCAGGACCCGGATGGCCTGCGGCGCGGCCCAGGCGAGGCCGCCGAGGTGGCCGCGGGTCGCCATGGAGCGGATGTAGACGCCGGGGTCGGAGGCGTGCTCCGACATGCGCACCCGGTCGCCGAGCAGGGCGCCGCCGGAGAACGGCGAGGACGGGTCGACGGCCAGGACGCCGACCCGTCTGCCCTGCTTGCGGTAGGCGGTCACGAGGGCCGAGGTGGACGTCGACTTGCCCACCCCGGGCGAGCCCGTCAGGCCCACCACGTACGCGTTGCCGGTCAGCGGGGCGAGCGTCGCCATGACCTCCCTGAGCTGCGGGGACGCCCCCTCCACGAGGGAGATCAGCCGGGCCACGGCCCGTGGGCGGCCCTCCCTGGCCTGGGCCACCAGGGTGGAGACGTCCTGCATCACAGCTCCGTTCGACGCGTTTGCCCGAGGGGGCTCAGGCCTTGGGTACCCGCACGACCAGGGCGTCACCCTGACCGCCGCCGCCGCACAGGGCGGCCGCGCCGACACCGCCGCCGCGCCGCTTGAGCTCCAGCGCGAGGTGCAGGACGAGCCGGGCGCCGGACATGCCGATGGGGTGGCCCAGGGCGATCGCGCCACCGTTCACGTTCACCTTTTCGGTGGACACGCCGAGGTCCTTCATCGACTGGACAGCGACGGCAGCGAACGCCTCGTTGATCTCGATCAGGTCGAGGTCGGAGACCTCCAGGCCCTCCTTCTTGAGGGCGTGCAGGATCGCGTTGGAGGGCTGCGACTGGAGGGAGTTGTCCGGGCCCGCCACGTTGCCGTGGGCGCCGATCTCGGCGATCCACTCCAGGCCCAGCTCCTGCGCCTTGGCCTTGCTCATGACGACCACGGCCGCCGCGCCGTCGGAGATCTGCGAGGCGGAGCCGGCGGTGATGGTGCCGTCCTTGGTGAACGCGGGACGCAGCTTGCCCAGGGACTCCGCGGTGGTGTCGCCGCGGATGCCCTCGTCCTTGCTGAAGACGACCGCCTCGCCCTTGCGCTGCGGGATCTCCACGGGGGTGATCTCGGCCTCGAAGATGCCGTTCTTCTGCGCGGCGGCGGCCCGCTGGTGGGACAGGGCGGAGAACTCGTCCTGCTCGGGGCGCTTGATGCCGAGGCGGGTGTTGTGCTTCTCCGTGGACTCGCCCATGGCGATGTTCTCGAAGGCGTCGGTGAGGCCGTCGTACGCCATGGCGTCGAGCATCTCGATCGCCCCGTACTTGAAGCCCTCGCGGGACTTGGGCAGCAGGTGGGGGGCGTTGGTCATGGACTCCTGGCCGCCCGCGACGATCACGTCGAACTCGCCGGCGCGGATGAGCTGGTCGGCCAGCGCGATCGCGTCGAGGCCGGACAGGCACACCTTGTTGATGGTGAGCGCCGGGACGTTCATCGGGATGCCGGCCTTGACGGCGGCCTGGCGGGCCGGGATCTGCCCTGCGCCGGCCTGGAGCACCTGGCCCATGATCACGTACTGCACCTGGTCGCCGCCGATCCCCGCACGGTCGAGGGCGGCCTTGATCGCGAAGCCGCCGAGGTCGGCTCCGGAGAAGGACTTCAGCGAGCCCAGCAGCCGTCCCATGGGCGTACGGGCGCCCGCGACGATCACCGAGGTCGTGCTGTTCGATCCAGACATGAGCTGCGATCCCCTTACCGGCTGCACTGCCGAGGAGTGAACGAGGGTTTACTTCAAAGGTACTGAGTGGCACTCCGTGCCGTCATCGCCCCGTCGGTGTGATCGCGCGCACGTTGCGTAACCGTTTCGCGAGCGCTGCACTGACTACATGCTGACGCGAATCGACCACATCGGGATCGCCTGTTTCGACCTCGACAAGACCGTCGAGTTCTACCGGGCCACGTACGGCTTCGAGGTGTTCCACTCCGAGGTCAACAAGGAGCAGGGCGTGCGCGAGGCCATGCTCAAGATCAACGAAACGTCCGACGGCGGCGCCTCCTACCTGCAGCTTCTGGAGCCGACCCGCCCCGACTCGACCGTCGCCAAGTGGCTGGACAAGAACGGCGAGGGCGTCCACCACATCGCTTTCGGTACGGCCGATGTCGACACCGAGGCCGCGGACATCCGCGGCAAGGGCGTACGCGTCCTGTACGAGGAGCCGCGACGCGGCTCCATGGGGTCACGGATCACCTTCCTGCACCCCAAGGACTGCCATGGCGTACTGACAGAACTGGTCACTTCGGCGCCTGTTGAGTCACCTGAGCACTGACCCTCGTACATATGGGCCGGTAGGGTTGGGGGCGGTCGCTCCCGGAAGGGGGGTGACCGCTTTCCGGGGTCCGGGTTTCGGGGGACGAGCGGCGGCAGCAGCCCATGCTCCGTCGTTGATCTGACACCATTCCCCGGGGGCCCCGTCCGGCGGATGGACGGTGCTCGTTCGGAGAGACTTGCGACCAGGGGACGGATGGGACCGCGCAGTGCGGGGCTACGAACGCCAGGAGCGAGAGCCGGCGGCTGACGTCGACCACCTCTCTCGGTTCGAGGCCGAGATGGAGCGGCTGAAGACCGAGCGGGAAAAGGCGATCCAGCACGCCGAGGACCTCGGCTACCAGGTCGAGGTGCTGCGCGCCAAGTTGCACGAGGCGCGGCGCACCCTCATGTCCCGGCCCGAGTTCGGCGGCGGTGACATCGGCTACCAGGCCGAGCAGTTGCTGCGGAACGCGCAGATCCAGGCCGACCAGTTGCGCCAGGACGCCGAGCGCGAACTGAGCCAGGTCCGCGCCCAGACCCAGCGCATCCTCCAGGAGCACGCCGAGCAGGCCGCGCGCCTTCAGGCGGAGCTGCACCAGGAGGCCGTCACCCGCCGTCAGCAGCTCGACCAGGAGCTGGCCGAGCGCCGGCAGACCGTCGAGTCGCACGTCAACGAGAACGTGGCGTGGGCCGAGCAACTGCGCGCCCGCAGCGAGGCCCAGGCCCGCCGGCTCCTGGAGGAGTCCCGCGCGGAGGCCGAGCAGGCCATGGCGGCCGCCCGCGCCGAGGCCGAGCGGGTCACCACCGAGGCCCGCCAGCGCCTGCAGAGCGAGGCCGAGGCCGCCCGCGCGGAGGCCGAACAGCTCCTGCGCCGCGCCCGCGCGGACGCCGAGCGCCTGCTGGACGCCGCCGCCACGCAGGCCCAGGAGGCCACCGAGCACGCCGAGCAGCTGCGCACCTCCACCGCGACCGAGTCGGACAGCGCCCGCCGCCAGGCCACCGAGCTGAGCCGGGCCGCCGAGCAGCGGATGGCGGAGGCCGAGGAGGCGCTGCGCAAGGCGCAGGCCGAGGCCGAGAAGGTGCTCGCCGAGGCGAAGTCGGCCGCCGAGAAGGCGCTGGCGAGCGCGGAGTCGGCCAACGAGCAGCGCACCCGCACGGCCAAGGAGCAGGTCGCCCGGCTGGTCACCGAGGCCAGCCAGGAGGCCGAGGCGACCAAGGAGGCCGCCGAGCAGATCGTCGCGGACGCCCGCGCCGAGGCCGAGAAGATCGTCACCGAGGCCGCCGAGAAGGCCCGCACGATCACCGCCGAGGAGAGCGCCACCCAGCTGTCCAAGGCCGCCAAGACCGCCGAGGACGTCCTCAACAAGGCGCAGGAGGACGCGCAGCGGACCACCAAGGCCGCCGCCGAGGAGGCCGAGCGGATCCGCCGGGAGGCGGAGGCCGAGGCGGACCGGCTGCGTGCCGAGGCGCACGACATCGCCGAGCAGCTCAAGGGCACGGCGAAGGACGACACCAAGGAGTACCGCGCCAAGACGGTCGAGCTCCAGGAGGAGGCCCGCCGGCTGCGCGGCGAGGCCGAGCAGCTGCGCGCCGACGCGGTCGCCGAGGGCGAGAAGATCCGCGCGGAGGCCCGCAAGGAGGCCGTCCAGCAGATCGAGGAGGCGGCCAAGACCGCCGAGGAGCTGCTCTCCAAGGCCAAGGCGGACGCCGACGAACTGCGCCAGACCGCCACCGCGGACAGCGAGAAGGTCCGCACCGAGGCCATCGAGCGCGCCACCACGCTGCGCCGGCAGGCCGAGGAAACCCTGGAGCGCACCCGCAACGAGGCCGAGCGGCAGCGCGCCGAGGCCGTCGAGCTGTCCGAGGAGATCACCGCCGCCGCCGAGCGGGCCGCGAGCGAGCTGCGCGAGGAGACCGAGCGGGCCGTAGAGGCACGCCGTGCCGAGGCCGCCGAGGAACTGGCCCGGCTGCACACCGAGGCCGAGGAGCGCCTCGCCACCGCCGAGCAGGCCCTGACCGAGGCCCGCGAGGAGGCAGCGCGGATCCGCCGCGAGGCCGCCGAGGAGACCGACCGGCTGCGCACCGAGGCCGCCGAGCGCATCCGCACCCTCCAGCAGCAGGCCGCCGAGGAGGCCGACCGGCTGCGCACCGAGGCCGCGTCCGACGCGTCCGCGTCCCGCGCCGAGGGCGAGGCCGTCGCCGTACGGCTGCGGTCCGAGGCCGCCGCCGAGGCGGAGCGGCTCAAGACGGAGGCCCAGGACACCGCGGACCGGGTCCGGGCGGAGGCCCAGACCGCCGCCGAGCGGATCGCCGCCGAGGCGTCCGAGACGCTGGCCGCCGCCCAGGAGGA
Source organism: Streptomyces sp. NRRL B-24085 (assembly GCF_001282115.1). Lineage (GTDB taxonomy): Bacteria > Actinomycetota > Actinomycetes > Streptomycetales > Streptomycetaceae > Streptomyces. The sequence continues at coordinate 8,254 of NZ_LJBR01000307.1, forward strand.
GGCCAACCGGCGCCGCCGCGAGGCCGAGGAGTACCTCGGCTCGGCCCGCCAGGAGGCCGACCAGGAGCGTGAGCGGGCCCGCGAGCAGAGCGAGGAGCTGCTGGCCTCGGCGCGCAACCGCGTCGAGGAGGCGCAGGCCGAGGCGGTGCGCCTGGTCGAGGAGGCGGACCGGCGCGCCACGGAGATGGTGTCGGCCGCCGAGCAGCACGCCCAGCAGGTGCGGGACTCCGTCGCCGGGCTGCACGAGCAGGCTCAGGAGGAGATCACCGGGCTGCGCAGCGCCGCCGAGCACGCGGCCGACCGCACCCGGCGCGAGGCCGAGGAGGAGGCCGACCGGGTCCGCTCGGACGCCTACTCCGAGCGGGAGCGGGCCAGTGAGGACGCGGCCCGGATCCGGCGCGAGGCCGCCGAGGAGACGGACGCCGCCAAGTCGCTTGCCGAGCGCACCGTCTCGGAGGCGATCGCGGAGGCGGAGCGGCTGCGTTCGGAGGCGTCCGAGCACGCCCAGCGGGCCCGCACCGAGGCCTCGGACACCATCGCCCAGGCCGACCAGGACGCCTCCCGTACCCGGGCGGAGGCCCGCGAGGACGCCAACCGCATCCGTTCGGACGCGGCGCGGCAGGCCGACACCCTCATCACCGAGGCGCGCAGCGAGGCGGAGCGGCTCACCGAGGAGACCATCACCGACACCGACCGGCTGCGCACCGAGACGGTCGCCGAGGCCGAGCGCGTGCGGGCCGAATCGGTCGCCCAGGCGGAGCAGTTGATCGGCGAGGCCACCGGGGACGCGGAGCGGCTGCGGGCCGAGGCCGCCGAGACGGTGGGCCAGGCGCAGCAGCACGCGGAGCGGATCCGCACCGAGGCCGAGCGGGTCCGGGCCGAGGCGGCGGCCGCGGCCGAGGAACTGGTCAACTCCGCGCGCGCGGAGGCCGAACGCACCCTCGACGAGGCGCGCAAGGACGCCAACAAGCGGCGTTCCGAGGCGGCCGAGCAGGTCGACACGCTCATCACGGAGACCACCGCCGAGGCGGACAAGCTGCTCACCGAGGCGCAGCAGCAGGCGCTCAAGACCACCGCGGACGCGGAGGCGCAGGCCGACACCATGGTGGGCGCGGCCCGCAAGGAGGCCGACCGGCTGGTCGCCGAGGCCACGGTCGAGGGCAACGCGCGTGTCGAGAAGGCCCGTACGGACGCGGACGAGCTGCTCGTCGGTGCCCGCCGGGACGCGACCGCCATAAGGGAGCGCGCCGAGGAGCTGCGCGACCGGATCACGGGCGAGATCGAGGCGCTGCACGAGCGGGCCCGCCGTGAGGCCGCCGAGACCATGAAGTCGACCGGCGACCGCTGCGACGCGCTCATCAAGGCCGCGGAGGAGCAGCTCGCGAAGGCGCAGGCGAAGGCCAAGGAGCTGGTCTCGGAGGCCAATTCGGAGGCCGGCAAGGTGCGCATCGCCGCGGTCAAGAAGGCCGAGGGGCTCCTCAAGGAGGCCGAGCAGAAGAAGGCCACGCTGGTCCGGGAGGCCGAGGAGCTCAAGGCCGAGGCGATCCGCGAGGCCAAGCGCACGGTCGAGGAGGGCAAGCGCGAGCTGGAGGTCCTCGTCCGTCGCCGTGAGGACATCAACACGGAGATCTCCCGTGTCCAGGACGTCCTGGAGGCGTTGGAATCCTTCGAGGCCCCGTCGGCGGGCAAGGACGGCGGCGTCAAGGCAGGCGCCACGGTCGGCGCCCCTCGTTCGGGTAAGCCGTCGGACGGCTGACCGACTGGTCGGAATCCGGTGCCGTCTGGGGCCTTTGACCAACTTTTTGGCAAGCCGTCCGAGGGTTAGCCACTCAAAAGGGGTGTCATTCTCCAGATCAAACACGTATCCGCTCGATGACACACCGCTTCGGCCCCTAGGATTCCCCCTATCACCTCACCGGTCTCATTTGACAGGAACCCCATGAGCGACACTTCCCCCTACGGCTTCGAGCTTGTGCGGCGTGGGTACGACCGCGCTCAGGTGGACGAACGGATCTCCAAGCTCGTCTCCGACCGTGACAGCGCTCTCTCCCGCATCACCGCTCTGGAAAAGCGCATCGAGGAGCTCCACCTCGAGACGCAGAACGCCCAGGCTCAGGTAAGCGACGCCGAGCCGTCGTACGCCGGTCTCGGCGCGCGTGTCGAGAAGATCCTCCGCCTCGCCGAGGAGGAGGCCAAGGACCTGCGCGAGGAGGCCCGTCGCGCGGCCGAGCAGCACCGCGAGCTCGCCGAGTCGGCGGCTCAGCAGGTCCGCAACGACGCAGAATCGTTCGCTGCGGAGCGCAAGTCCAAGGCGGAGGACGAGGGCGTCCGGATCGTCGAGAAGGCCAAGAGCGACGCGTCCCAGCTGCGCGCCGAGGCCCAGAAGGACGCGCAGTCCAAGCGTGAGGAGGCGGACGCCCTCTTCGAGGAGACCCGCGCCAAGGCCGCGCAGGCCGCCGCCGACTTCGAGACGAACCTCGCCAAGCGCCGGGAGCAGTCCGAGCGCGACCTGGCGTCCCGTCAGCAGAAGGCGGAGAAGCGTCTCGCGGAGATCGAGCACCGCGCGGAGCAGCTGCGCCTGGAAGCCGAGAAGCTGCGCACCGACGCCGAGCGCCGCGCCCGCCAGACGGTGGAGACCGCGCAGCGCCAGGCCGAGGACATCGTGGCCGACGCCAACGCCAAGGCCGACCGCATCCGTTCGGAGTCCGAGCGCGAGCTGGCGGCCCTGACGAACCGTCGCGACTCGATCAACGCCCAGCTGACGAACGTGCGCGAGATGCTCGCCACGCTCACGGGCGCCGCGGTGGCCGCCGCCGGCAGCCCGGCCGACGACGAGCCGATCTCCCGTGGGGTCCCGGCGCAGCAGTCCCGGTAACACCGCCTGACGGCACCAGAGGCCCGCACCTTCTCCCCCGACAGGTGCGGGCCTCTCGGCGTGCATGGAACGCGCGCGGGTTTCTTACCGCATCCGTCGGTCTCCGTTTGCCCATAGGAGTGGCATCCGCCCCGGCGCGCACCTAGCGTGGTCCGCATGATCGAGCTGGCGGGCCTGACGAAGCGGTACGGCGAGAAGGTGGCGGTCAACAATCTGACGTTCACTGTCAGACCGGGCATCGTCACGGGCTTCCTCGGTCCCAACGGCGCCGGCAAGTCGACCACCATGCGGATGATGCTGGGCCTGGACCGGCCCACCGCCGGGGACGTCCGCATCGACGGCAAGCACTACGACCAGCTCAAGGACCCGCTGAAGTACATCGGGGCCCTGCTGGACGCCAAGGCCATGCACGGCGGGCGCAGCGCCTTCAACCACCTGCTGTGCCTCGCGCAGAGCAACGGCATCCCCCGCAAGCGGGTGGACGAGGTCCTCGACACGGTCGGGCTCACCGCCGTCGCGAGGAAGAAGGCCAAGGGGTTCTCGCTGGGCATGGGCCAGCGGCTCGGCATCGCGGGCGCGTTGCTCGGCGACCCGCGGATCCTGATGTTCGACGAGCCGGTCAACGGGCTCGACCCCGAGGGCATCCACTGGATCCGCAACCTGATGAAGTCCCTTGCCGCGCAGGGCCGTACGGTCTTCGTCTCCTCACACCTCATGAGCGAGATGGCGCTGACCGCCGACCACCTCGTCGTCATCGGCCAGGGCCGGCTGCTCGCCGACACCTCCATGGCGGACTTCATCGCGCAGAACTCGCGGTCCTACGTCCGCATCCGCACCCCGCAGCGCGAGCGGCTGCTCGACGTGCTGCACGCGGCCGGGGTCACCGTCGTGGAGACCGGCAACGGCACGCTGGAGGTGGACGGCAGCAAGTCCGAGTACATCGGTGAGCTGGCCGCCCAGCACCAGATCGTGCTGCACGAGCTCAGCCCGCAACAGGCCTCCCTGGAGGAGGCGTTCATGCAGTTGACCGCGGAGTCGGTCGAGTACCACGCCCACAGCGACGCACCCGTCGACGTAGCGCCCCAGCAGTGGGGCGACGGCTGGAAGGGGAAGTGACCATGGCGGCCACCCAGGTCATCCGCTCCGAGTGGACCAAGATCCGCTCGGTGGCCTCCACGGTGTGGACGCTCTCCCTCGCCGTGGTCGTCACCATCGGGCTCGGCATCCTGATCTCGGCCCTGTCGAAGAACGAGTTCGACGACATGAGCCGCGAGGACAAGCTCTCCTTCGACCCGACCTTCATCAGCTTCGCCGGGATGAGCCTCGGACAGCTCGCGATGATCGTGTTCGGCGTGCTCGTCGTCTCGAACGAGTACAGCACCGGCATGATCCGCACCTCGCTGGCCGCGGTGCCGCAGCGCGCCACCTTCCTGGTGAGCAAGATCGCGGTGGCGACCGGCCTCTGCCTCGTGGTGGGCCTGGTCACCAGCTTCCTCACCTTCTTCCTCGGCCAGGCGATGCTCGGCTCGCACCGGGCGGAGATCGGCGACTCGGGCGTCCTGCGCGCCGTGATCGGCGGCGGCCTCTACATGACCCTGATCGCGATGTTCTCGATGGGCGTGGCCGCGATGCTGCGCTCGCCGATGCTGTCGCTGGGCATCCTGATGCCGTTCTTCTTCCTGATCTCGAACATCCTGGGCAATGTCTCGGCGACGAAGAAAATCGGCCGGTTCCTGCCCGACCAGGCCGGCAGCAAGATCATGCAGGTGGTCACGCCGGTCGACGACGACACCCCCTACGGTCCCTGGGGCGGTCTCGGGATCATGGCGCTGTGGGTGGCGGCCGCCCTGATCGGCGGTTATGTCCTGTTGAAGAAGCGGGACGCGTGACGCGAGGAGCCCTGTCCTTCCTGTGAGCGGAACCGTCAGCGCCCCGATAAGCTCCTAACTCTTACGGGGGGCGTGTGCCCCGCTGTCCTGAACCTTGCGATGGGTGCGGAGCATGATCGAGGCAGTCGGCCTGACCAAGCGCTACGGCGACAAGACCGCTGTGTACAACCTTTCCTTCCAGGTGCGTCCGGGTACCGTCACCGGCTTCCTGGGCCCCAACGGCTCGGGCAAGTCGACGACCATGCGCATGATCCTCGGGCTGGACAACCCCACCTCGGGGCAGGTGACGATCGGCGGCTACCCGTATCGCAGGCTGCCCAACGCGGCCCGGCAGGTCGGCGCGCTGATCGACGCGAAGGCGGTGCACGGCGGGCGGACGGCCCGCAACCACCTGCTGTGCCTGGCCCAGCTCTCCGGGATCCCGGCCCGCCGGGTGGACGAGGTGCTGGGCGTGGTCGGTCTCCAGGACGTGGCCAGGAAGCGTTCCAAGGGCTTCTCGCTCGGCATGGGCCAGCGGCTCGGGATCGCGGCCGCGCTGCTCGGCGACCCGCAGGTGCTGCTCTTCGACGAGCCGGTCAACGGGCTCGACCCCGAGGGCATCCTGTGGGTGCGCAACCTGATGAAGGCGCTGGCGGCGGAGGGCCGTACCGTCTTCGTCTCCTCCCACCTGATGAGCGAGATGGCGCTGACCGCGGACCACCTCATCGTCATCGGACGCGGGCAGCTCCTCGCCGACATGAGCGTCCAGGACTTCATCGCGGCGAACTCCGCGGGCTTCGCGCGGGTGCGCACCCCGGACACCGAGCCGCAGCTCCGCGAGAAGCTGTCGGCCGCGATCACCGAGGCGGGCGGTCACGTCCTGCCCGAGCAGGACGGCGCGCTGCGGGTGACGGGGCTGCCCCTCCCCCGCATCAGCGACATCGCGCACGACACGGACGTACGCCTGTGGGAGCTGTCACCGCACCAGGCCTCGCTGGAGGAGGCGTACATGCGGATGACGCAGGGCGCGGTGGACTACCGCTCGACCACCGACCAGAAGGCGGGCCTGATGCAGCCCCTCCCGCCGGGCGCGCAGCCCCCCATGCCGGTTCCGGGCCAGGGCCAGCCGGGCTGGTACGCCCCGCCGCCGCCCCAGCAGGGCGGGCAGCCCTTCGGCGGTCCGCAGGGCCCGTACGGCGGTCCCGGCGCCGGCGCGCCCAACCCGTACGCCCAGGCGGGCCCGGCGGCCCCGCAGGGCGTGCCTCAGCCGCCTGCGCAGGCTCCCGTGGCCCAGCCCCCGGCCGCCGCGCCGGCACCGCCGCAGGCACCGCCCCAGAACGCCGCCGCGGGCGCATCCGCCGCGGCACCGCAGACCTCCGCCACCCCGACCGAGCCCGAGGACGCCCGATGAGCACCCCGCAGCCCTCGATGCCGCAGGCCCAGGCCGCCGTGCCGAACTGGCAGGCGGCGAGTGGACCGTCGTACCCCGGCTACACCTCGCCGATCCCCGTCGTGCGCACGCACCTGGGGCACGCCATCGCCTCGGAGTGGACGAAGATCCGGTCGGTGCGGTCGACGATGTGGACCCTGGGCGTGTTCGTGCTGCTCGTGATCGGGATCGGGCTGGGGGCCGCCGCGCTGATCGCGGCCAACGCCTCGTCGGAGAGCCTGCGGGACGAGAACCCGCTGTCGTTCGGCTTCTTCGGTGTGCTGCTCGGCAGCATGTGCGTCATCACGCTCGGCGTGCTGACCACGGCGTCGGAGTACGGCACCGGCATGATCCGTACGACGATGGTGGCCTGCCCCTCCCGGGGCCGGGTCCTCGCGGCGAAGGCGATCGTGTTCTTCGCCGTCGCCTTCGCGACCACCCTCGTCTCGGTCGTCCTCGTCGCCCTCGCGGACGTGGCCCTGCTGGACGGCGCCCGCACCCCGACCGGCCAGGAGTGGCTGAAGGGCACCGTCGGCGTCTCGCTCTACACCGCGCTGTTCGGTCTGCTCTCGCTGATCGTCGGCTCGATCATCCGGCACTCGGCGGGCGCGATCACCCTCATGATCGGTGTCCTGCTGGCCCCGCTGGTCATCGCGCTGTTCATGTTCTCGCAGTCCCTGGAGGGCGTGCGGCAGGCGCTGTTCGAGTACTCCATCCCGAGCCAGCTCAGCGTCTTCTACTCCACCTCCCTCACCGAGTCCGGCCCTTCGGGCTGGGACCCGTTGTGGATCATGCTCGGCGTGACGGCCGCCGTGTTCGCCGCGGCGTTCGTGCTGCTGGAGAAGCGGGACGTGTGATCCGCTAGAACCTCGGCGCGTTACGGGACCGCTGCACCCGCGTGGTGCGGCGGTCCCGCGCGTTCCAGCAGGCCTTGTGCCAGTGCCTGCGCTCGTCGACGCCCGAGTGGTCCGGCCAGGCCACCACGTGCGGGACGCCGTCCGGGATCATCTGGTCGCAGCCCGGGCAGCGGTACGTCTTGCCCTGCGCGCTCGCCCCCGCCACATGCCGGACGTTCCAGTCCTCGCCCTGCCAGTGCGTCGAGGACTGGAAGCCGCCGTACCGGCCGGACCGGTCGTCCTCGGCACTCCGGCCGGCCGAGTCCGACGAGCCGGAGCCCTTGGGTCGGTTGCGACGCGGGGACACAGGACACCTCACGGGGCTATACAGGAAGCAGGGGCCGCGTCCAGCCTACGCGGGACGCGGCCGGGTACGCGTAGGGCACCAACCCCCACAAGTCCCCCCTCGGGGGCGACGATTCTGCAGACAATCGGCAAATCTCTTCGCCAGGCCGTGTCCTCGGCACGTGTCAGGCGGTTATGCCGGGTGGGGGAGCTCCGTGTCGGAGCCAAGGAAGCAGGAAAAAGCACATGCACGTTGGAAGTTTCGTGTTGGCGGCCCAGTTCCCGGGGCAGGGCCAGGGGGAGGCGCTGCACCGCGCGGTCCGCTCGGCCGAGGTCGCGGAGGAGGCCGGACTCGACGCGGTCTGGCTGGCAGAGCACCACTTCGTGCCGTACGGCACCTGTCCCTCGGCGATCACGCTCGCGGCCCTGCTGCTGGGCCGCACCCGCCGCATCCGCGTCGGGACCGCCGTGAGCGTGCTCCCGACGGTGCACCCGGTGGCCCTCGGGGAGCAGGCCGCGCTGCTGCACATGACGAGCGGCGGACGCTTCTCGCTGGGCGTGGGGCGCGGCGGCCCGTGGGTGGACCTGGAGGTGTTCGGCTCGGGTCTGGACGCGTACGAGAAGGGGTTCCCGGAATCACTCGATCTGCTGGTGCGCTGGCTGCGCGAACCGTCCGTCGGGGCGGACGGCGAGCGCTTCCGCTTCCGCGAAGTGCCGGTCGTCCCGCGGCCGTCGGAGGCGCTCACGGAGGCGGAGGGCCCCGAGGTGATCGTCGCCTGCACCTCGCCTGCGAGCGTCCGGCTGGCCGCCGAGCGCGGGCTGCCGATGCTGCTCGGGATGCACGTCGGGGACGAGGAGAAGGCGGAGATGGTCGCGCTGTGGCGCAGGCAGGCGCGCGCGGCGGGCCACGCTCCGGAGAAGGTCCTGGAGGCGCCCCATGTCTCGGCCGGGGTCTGCCAGATCGCGGACCGGCGTACGGACGCGGTGGAGGCGCTGGTGAAGGCGATGCCGGGCTGGCTCAGGCAGGGGCTCGGCGCCCATGTCACGGTCGACGGGCGGGCGCGGCAGATGCGCGATCCGGTGGCCTACACCGAACTGCTCTGCGGACTGCACCCGGTGGGCACCCCGCGGCTCGCCGCCGACCGCCTCGCGGCGACCAGCGAACGGACGGGCGTCTCCCGTTTCGCCCTGCTCGTCGAGGGCTCCGGGGACCTGGCGGCCACCGAGGAGAACGTACGGCGGCTGGGTGCGGAGGTGCTGCCGCATCTGACCTGAATCGGAACACGGCTGTCCGGCGGGAGCTTGCCGCCCCGGTACTGATGCACCTCCCGCGTACGGAGCGGCAAGCGAGCGGCGCCGCGTCAGCAGTCCCGGAACTCCGGAGACTGATTCAGCAACTGACTGCGCACCGAGGTGAAGCGGGCAAGCGTCTCGTCGACGGAGGAGTCCAACGGGAACACCGCCACCCGGTGGCAGTTCTGGAAGGCCAGCCGCACACCGAAGTGCCGCTGCAGCGCGCCGCGTATCGCGTCACTCGCAAGCGCACGCAGCAACTGACCGCGTGCCTGCTCGTCCGGCGGGGGCGTCTGGTTGTCGGCGAAGTTGCCGCCGTCGACCTTCAGCTGGGCCACCAGGGAGCTGATCATCTCCCATGCGTAGGGCAGGGAGGTCCGGACGCAGTCGACGAATTCGGCTTCGTCGACCTCGCCTCGCTCGGCCTTCTCGAGTAGGGCCGGTGAGACGTCGAGCGACATGGGTTCTCCTCTCGCACCCCTGATTCCTCAGGGGTTGCCGGACAGATGAGGGACGTCGCGCTGCCGGACACGCTCAGTACACGCCTCGCGACCTCCCGTTTACTACCGTAGGCAACCGACGGTGACGGCACCAGGAGAATGCGAACAAAGGGCACTCCCAACAGGCCCACAATCGGCCACAAGTGAACAGGGTTCCTCCACAGCCTTACGGGCCGAATCGCGTGGACATGCGCCCGTCGAGTAGCGTTGCCGACCATGCGTCTCGTCATTGCCCGGTGTTCCGTCGACTACGCGGGCCGGCTCACCGCCCACCTGCCCTCGGCCCCCCGTCTGATCCTGGTGAAGGCCGACGGCAGCGTCTCCATCCACGCCGACGACCGGGCCTACAAGCCCCTGAACTGGATGTCGCCGCCCTGCACGTTGAAGGAGGGGACCGGCGACGAGGAAGGCGTCTGGACCGTCATCAACAAGGCGGGCGAGAAGCTCATCATCACGATGGAGGAGGTTCTCCACGACTCCTCGCACGAACTGGGCGTGGATCCGGGCCTGATCAAGGACGGCGTGGAAGCACACCTTCAGGAACTGCTCGCCGACCGCATCGAAACGCTCGGCGACGGCTACACCCTGATCCGCCGCGAGTACATGACGGCCATCGGCCCGGTCGACATCCTGTGCCGGGACGCCGAAGGACAGACGGTCGCGGTGGAGATCAAGCGGCGCGGCGAGATCGACGGCGTCGAGCAACTCACCCGCTACCTGGACCTGTTGAACCGCGACCCCCATCTCGCCCCGGTCCGCGGCATCTTCGCCGCCCAGGAGATCAAGCCCCAGGCCCGCGTCCTGGCGACCGACCGCGGCATCAGCTGCCATGTCATGGACTACGACGCGCTGCGGGGCATCGAGGACGACAAGCTGCGGCTGTTCTGACAGCGCCTTCTCCGCTACGACGACGAGGGCCGGGTCCGTGTGACGGACCCGGCCCCCTTGTGTCGCGCGGTGTCCCTAGATGACCGCACCGCTCGGCGAGCTCACGGCGCTGCTCTGCGGGGCGCTCGCCGAGCTGCTGGTCTCCACCGGGGCGGTTGAGGCGGGACCGCTGGCCGAGTCGGAGGTGGAGGGCTCGGTCGTGGGCGTGCTCGTAGGCGTTTCGGTCGGGTCTGTCGGCGTCGGGGTGGGCGTCGGTGTCGACGAACCGGAAGTCGTCGGGCTGGACGGCGTCGACGGCTTGGTCGTCGAGGGCTTGGGGGTCGACGGCTTCGGCGAACTCGGCGTGCCCCCCGTCCCCTTCGTCCCGCTCGGGTCGTCGCTGGGCTCCGCCCCGCCCGTCGGCGTCGGATCGTCCGAGGTCCCGTACGTCCCGTCGGGCCCCGGGTCGGTCGGACGGGAGGTGGCCGTACCGGTGTCGCCCTTGCCGTCGTCGCTCTTCGGGACGTCCGCGCCGAGGTTGCCGTCGTCGATGCCGACGCTGGCCGACGGGTTGACGCCGACCTGGTCGGACGGGGCGTTCGGGTCGTTGTCGGAGGTGGCGCCCAGGGTCACGACCGTGCCGAGCACCGCGACCAGCAGCGCGCCCGCGCCGGCGGCGACCAGGTTGCGCTTGGCGAGGCCCTTGAGGCCGCCGCGGGCCTTGCGGGAGGGCGCGGGCGTGCCGGGCGAGCGGTGGACGACGATCGTCTGCGAGTCGGCCGGCGGCTGGAGCGGCGGGAAGGCCACGGGGGTGCCCCCGGGCGGCGAGGCGGACTCGTCGTACCGGGCGTCGGGCACCTCCTCGCCCGCGGTGGCGCCGAGCGCGGCGGCCAGTCCGGGCGCGCTGCCGTCCCGGTCGGAGACCAGGGCGAGGGCACGGCGGCCCGCGACGGTGCCGCGCTTGTCGGCGAGGGCGCCGCGCAGGCCGATGGAGGCCTCCAGTTCGGCGCGGGCCCGGTCGAGCTGTCCGCCGCAGAGCGCGAGGATGCCGAGCTCGTGGTGGAAGTAGGCCTGTTCGGACACCTCGCCGGCCAGCCGGGAGGCCTCGGAACCGGCCCGCAGCGCCCGCTCCCAGGCGCCCCAGTGGCCGCCGGCGGCGAACGCGGGCGCCGCCGTGCGGGCGAGCTGCACGGTGGCGGCCTCCTCGCCCTCGTCGGGCGCGGTGGTCACCGGGACCAGGACGGCGAGGGCGGCGAGCAGGGCGTCGGCCTCCGCGCACACCCGCTCGGGGGTGACCGAGGGGTGGCCGGCCCACCAGCCGTAGTGCTGGGCCGCCGTGCGGGCGTGGCTCTCGATGTCGTCGTCGCCGTATCCGGCGGCTTCGAGCTGGGCGAGGACGCCGGCGGCGAGCCGGTAGCGGGAGCCGACCGGGGAGACCAGGCCGCAGTCCGCGAGCTCACCGAGGGCGGCGTCCGCGTGGGTGTCACCGATCAGCGCGGGCAGGTGCGCCTGGTGGGGCACCTCGCCGCCGAGCGCCACGGCGAACCGCAGGGTGGCGCGTGCCGACTCGCTGAGCCGGGAGGCGAGCAGCGGGGCGGGGGCCGCGGCCTCGCCGAGCGCGGGCAGCGGTATCTCCTCGCCCTCGTCGGCGGCGAACGGGGTGTCAACGGGGGCCGCGTCCGCGAAGACGCCGAACTCGTCGACGGCGTTCGCCCCGGCGCGCAGCCGGTCGCGCTGCCTGAGCAGGGCGCCGGCCTGGACGAAGCGCAGAGGCAGGCCCTCGGACTCGAACCAGAGGTCGCCCGCCCAGTTCGACTCCTCCTCCGTCAGCACCCGGCCGACGGAACGCTCCAGGAGCTCCACGCCGTCGGCGCGCTCCAGGCCGCTGAGGAAGACCTCCTCGACGGCGGAGTCGGCCGAGGGCGCGGGTACGTCGGGCGTGGCGCCGATCACGAACGCGCACTCGGGGGTGGCGTCGAGGAGTTCGTCGAGGGCCGCGCCGCCGAACTCGATGTCGTCGAGGACGACTACCGCGCCGATCTCCCGGACGCAGGAGAGCAGTTCGTCCCGGTCGGGGCGGTGCAGGGGCGAGTCGAAGACGGCGTAGTAGAGGTCGTACAGCAGCTCGCCCGCGGTGCGGTTGAAGCCGTTGAGGCGGACCACGCCGTCGGGGGCGAGGTCCGAGCAGTCCTCGGCGACGACGTCGAGGAGGCTGGTGCGGCCGGAGCCGGCCGGGCCGGTCAGGCGTACCGAGCGGCCGCGGGCGAGCAGGCGCACGAGCCGCTCGCGCTCGTCCTGCCGGGCCAGGAGCCCCAGCGCGGTGCGGGTGGGTCC
>NZ_LJBR01000308.1 GCF_001282115.1 Streptomyces sp. NRRL B-24085
CCTCGTTCCCCCACCCCGCGGGACCGCGCCACGCCCCGACCCGAAGCTGAGGTGAGTCGTCGTGTTGCTCGAAGTGCGTGATCTGCACGTGGAGTTCAGGACCCGGGACGGGGTGGCCAAGGCGGTCAACGGGGTCGACTACGGGGTGGACGCGGGGGAGACCCTCGCGGTGCTCGGGGAGTCCGGCTCGGGGAAGTCGGTGACCGCGCAGGCGATCATGGGGATCCTCGACATGCCGCCGGGGAGGATCACCGGGGGCGAGATCCTCTTCCAGGGGCAGGACCTGCTGAAGCTCAAGGAGGACGAGCGGCGCAAGGTCCGCGGCGCCGAGATGGCGATGATCTTCCAGGACGCGCTGTCCTCCCTCAACCCCGTGCTCTCCGTCGGCGACCAGCTCGGCGAGATGTTCGTCGTGCACCGGGGCATGTCGAAGAAGGACGCCCGGGCCAGGGCGGTCGAGCTGATGGACCGGGTGCGCATCCCGGCCGCCAAGGACCGTGTGAAGGACTACCCGCACCAGTTCTCCGGCGGGATGCGCCAACGCATCATGATCGCGATGGCACTCGCCCTCGAACCCGCCCTGATCATCGCCGACGAGCCGACCACCGCCCTCGACGTCACCGTCCAGGCCCAGGTCATGGACCTGCTCGCCGAGCTCCAGCGCGAGTACGACATGGGGCTCATCCTCATCACCCACGACCTCGGTGTGGTCGCGGACGTCGCCGACCGGATCGCCGTCATGTACGCCGGCCGGATCGTCGAGCAGGCACCCGTGCACGACATCTACAAGGCGCCCGCCCACCCCTACACGCGCGGACTGCTCGACTCCATCCCCCGTCTCGACCAGAAGGGCCAGGAGCTGTACGCGATCAAGGGGCTGCCGCCCAACCTGATGCACATCCCGCCGGGCTGCGCGTTCAACCCGCGCTGCCCGATGGCCCGGGACGTGTGCCGCACCGACGTGCCCCCTCTGTACGACGTTGACGACGGACGCACCAGTGCCTGTCACTTCTGGACGGAGTGCCTCAATGGTTGAGCCGATCCTGGAAGTGGGTGGACTGGTCAAGCACTACCCCCTGACCCAGGGGGTCGTGTTCAAGAAGCAGGTCGGTGCGGTCAAGGCCGTGGACGGTGTGGACTTCACGCTCCACAAGGGCGAGACCCTCGGCATCGTCGGGGAGTCCGGCTGCGGCAAGTCGACCGTCGCCAAGATGCTCGTCCACCTGGAGCGGCCCACGCGAGGGTTGATCAAGTACAAGGGCGAGGACATCACCAAGCTGTCCGGCAAGGCGCTCAAGTCGGTCCGCCGCAACATCCAGATGGTCTTCCAGGACCCGTACACCTCCCTCAACCCCCGGATGACGGTCGGCGACATCGTCGGGGAGCCGTACGACATCCACCCCGAGGTGGCCCCCAAGGGCGACCGGCGCAGGAAGGTCCAGGACCTGCTGGACGTCGTCGGCCTCAACCCCGAGTACATCAACCGCTATCCGCACCAGTTCTCCGGCGGCCAGCGCCAGCGCATCGGCATCGCGCGCGGGCTGGCCCTGCGCCCGGAGGTCATCGTCGCCGACGAGCCGGTCTCCGCCCTCGACGTCTCCGTCCAGGCCCAGGTGATCAACCTCCTCGACCGGCTCCAGAGCGAGTTCGAGCTGTCGTACCTCTTCATCGCGCACGACCTGTCGATCGTCCGGCACATCTCGGACCGGGTCGGGGTGATGTACCTCGGGCGGATCGTGGAGACCGGCACGGACACCGAGATCTACGAGCATCCGACCCACCCCTACACCCAGGCCCTGCTGTCCGCCGTGCCGGTGCCCGACCCGGAGGCCCGGGAGCACCGCGAGCGGATCATCCTGTCCGGTGACGTCCCGTCCCCGACGAACATCCCGTCCGGCTGCCGCTTCCGCACCCGGTGCTGGAAGGCGCGGGAGCGCTGCGCGCTGGAGGTGCCGGCGCTCGCGGTGCCGGCGGAGTTCCGGCTCCTCGGCGGCCCGGCCGCGCACGACTCGGCGTGTCACTTCGCCGAGGAGAAGCAGGTGGTGCCGCCGGAGGCGACGGAGTAACACGGAGGCAACCCGGCCGACCCTGTTCCGATATACGGACGCGTCAGTCTCTACGACGTACGGCCGTGCGGGTGCCGTAAGCGGGCCGGGACGCGCCATGTCGTCCCGGCCCGCTGCCGTGCCTACGCCATCCCCAACGACCGCTTCAGGAAGTCGAGCTGAAGCCGCAGCAGGTTCTCCGCGACCGTCTCCTGCGGGGTCATGTGGGTCACGCCGGACAGTGGCAGCACCTCGTGCGGGCGGCCCGCGGCCAGCAGGGCCGAGGACAGGCGCAGGGAGTGGGCGACCACCACGTTGTCGTCCGCGAGGCCGTGGATGATCATCATCGGGCGGTGCGGCGCGGCCGCGTCGACCAGACCCTCGTCGTCTACCAGGGAGTTGCGCCGGTAGACCTCCGGCTGCTCGTCCGGGTGGCCGAGGTAGCGCTCCTGGTAGTGGGTGTCGTACAGGCGCAGGTCGGTGACCGGGGCGCCGACCACCGCCGCGTGGAAGACGTCCGGGCGGCGCAGCGCCCCGAGGGCCGCCAGGTAGCCGCCGAAGGACCAGCCGCGGATCGCGACCCGGGACAGGTCGAGCGGGAAGTCCTCGGCGAGCGCCTGGAGCGCGTCGACCTGGTCCTGGAGGACGACGGCCGCGAGGTCGTCCCGGACCGCCTTCTCCCAGGCGGGGGAGCGGCCCGGAGTGCCCCGGCCGTCGGCCACGACCACCGCGAAGCCCTGGTCGGCGAACCACTGTGAGGTCAGGTGCGGATTGTGCGCGGCGACCACCCGCTGCCCGTGCGGACCCCCGTACGGGTCCAGCAAAACCGGAAGGGGGCTGTCACCGGCGTAGTCCTGCGGCATAAGCACGGCGCACGGGATCTTCCGTGCGCCCCCCTCGGTGAGCGTCACGCGCGGGGTCAAACCGGGATCTTCCGCGTACGACAGGACAGTCGCCGTCTCCTTGCCGTCGCGCAGCACCCGGGCGCGGGCACCCGGCCGGTCGAGGGTCGCCGACACCAGCACGGTCACGCCCCCGGCGCGCACAGCCGAGTGCACGCCGGGCTCCTGCGACAAGCGCTCCACTCCGAGCTCGTTCACCCGGTAGACGTGCACCTGGCCGGTCTCCGGGGACTCGGCCTCCGCGCCGGCCGACGCCGAGACCAGCACGTCGTCCCGGGCGACGTCCAGCACCGCGCGGACGTGCAACTGCGGTCCGGTGAGCACCCGTTCCCCGACCGCGAGCACCCGCGCACCACCCTCGTCGGCGATCCGCACGAGCTGTCCCGAAGGGCTCCAGCAGGGCACCCCGGGGAAAAGATCCAGCCAAGTTGGATCTTCGTCCGCGTGCACCATCCGGGTCGCGCCGGACGCCGGGTCCACCGCCAGATAGAGCTGACTGCGCTGGTCGCGCGCCTGTACGAGCAGCAGCGGAGCACCCGCGGCTGACCAGTGCACATGGGCCAGATACGGATAGCGCCGCCGGTCCCAGGAGACCTCCGTGCGCGTCCCGTCCAGGGCGATCACG
The DNA here is from genome assembly GCF_001282115.1 of Streptomyces sp. NRRL B-24085. Taxonomy (GTDB): domain Bacteria; phylum Actinomycetota; class Actinomycetes; order Streptomycetales; family Streptomycetaceae; genus Streptomyces. The sequence goes on from NZ_LJBR01000308.1 coordinate 3,573, forward strand.
AACAGCTGCACGTCCGCGTTGGGGGTGCCGGCGGCCGGGTACGGGACGTGTTGTGGATCACGCTCCGGGTGGGCCGGGTCGGAGATCCACCAGCGCCGCACCGGCGTGTCGTCCACGCGCGCGACCAGCAGCCGGTCCGACTGCGGCGACCACCAGAAGCCCCGTGACCGGCCCATCTCCTCGGCCGCGACGAACTCCGCCAGACCGTAGGTGACATGGTCGGACTCCGGGGAGGCGAGCGCCCGGTCGTCCCCGCCCTCGGCGCCCACGACCCGCAGGGAGCCCTGGGCGACGTACGCGACGTGCCGTCCGTCGGGGGCCGGACGGGGGTCGATCACCGGCCCGGGGACCGGCAGTTCACGTGCTGTGCCGGCCCGCAGCTCCGCGGTGAAGAGCCGCCCTGACAAGGCGAAAGACGCCAACTCGACGGCGGTGTCGGTGGCGTAGCCGACAATGCCGGCACCGCCCTCACGGCTGCGTTCGCGGCGGGCCCGCTCCTCGGGCGACAGGCGTTCCTCGGTGCCGCCGAGGAGGGCGCGCGGGTCGGCCGCCACGCGCTCCCCGCCGTCCGCCGCGTCGAGCACCCACAGCGAATTGGCCCGGTCCGTGCCGGAGTTCGAGCGCAGGAACACGACACGCGATCCGTCGGGCGCCACGGTGAACGCGCGCGGCGCGCCGAGGGTGAAGCGCTGGGTACGGGCGTGCCGGCGGGGAAAGGAGTCAGGCTCGGTCGTCATGCCCCGACCATATTGGCCATGCGCCCCCTTGTGCGGCCGTGCGCCGACGGATGCGCAGGCACGGATAGTTATGATCACTACCGCATAGTGGGTATGAATCCGCTGGCTGCTGTATGGATTTATCTGCCCCCATAGTTCCGTTCCCGTCCGACCCCCCACGTCCCTGGGTTCTTTGGAGGTGAGCCGCCGTGGCACTCTCGATTTCGGCGGTGGTGCTGCTGGCGATCATCGTCTTCTTGTTGATCAAGAAGTCGGGCTTGAAGGGCGGTCACGCGGTCGTGTGCATCCTGCTCGGCTTCTATCTCGCCGCTTCCTCGGTCGCGCCGACGATCAGCGAGCTGACGACGAACATCGCGGGCATGATCGGCAGTATCAAGTTCTGACACCGGCTGAGCGGGACTGTCCGTGGCTCCTCGTAGGGTGGGGACCATGACGGAACAGCCCGCTCGGCGTCTTCTCCTGGTGCACGCGCACCCGGACGACGAGTCGATCAACAACGGCGCGACCATGGCCAGGTACGCGGCCGAGGGAGCCCGGGTGACCCTGGTCACCTGCACCCTCGGCGAGCGTGGCGAGGTCATCCCGCCGCAGCTCCGGCACCTGACCGGCGCCGCCCTCGCGGAGGAACGCGAGCGCGAGCTGGCCGCGGCCATGGAGCGGCTGGGCGTCGGGGACTTCGGTTTCCTCGGCGGCCGCGGCCGGTACCGGGACTCCGGGATGATGGGCACCGCCGACAACGACGACCCGCACTGCTTCTGGCGCGCCGACGTCGACGAGGCGGCGGGACATCTCGTCGAGGTGATCCTCGGGGCCCGCCCCCAGGTCCTCGTCACCTACGACGACCACGGCGGGTACGGCCACCCCGACCACATCCAGGCCCACCGGGTCGCCATGCGCGCCGTCGAGCTCGCCGCCGACGCCGGGTGGCGGATCCCGAAGGTGTACTGGAACCGCGTACCGCGCGCGGTCGGCGAGCAGGCCTTCGCCCGGCTCCACGCCGACCTGCCCGGCCTCCCCTTCACCAAGGCCGCCGTCCTCGACGACGTACCGGGCGTGGTGGACGACGAGCGGATCACCACCGAGATCGACGGCACGGCGTACGCGGCCGCAAAGAGTGCCGCGATGGCCGCCCACGCGACCCAGATCGACGTGTCCGGCGCGTACTTCGCGCTCTCGAACGAACTCGCACAACCTCTCTTCACCACCGAGTACTACGAACTGGTCGGCGGGGAACACGGGAAGAACAGGGAGACCGACCTGTTCTCCGGGATCGAGGGCGCGTCATGAGCGACCGTACGTCGATGCTGGCCCAGCCCTTGCAGCGCCCCTCCGCCGGACGGGCCGCCGCATACCTGGGCCTTTTCGTGCTCGGGGCGGTGGTGGGGCTCGCCGGAGCCCTGGTGCAGGGCGGCTGGTTCCCGGGCGGGCTGCTGCTCGCGCTGCTCGGCGAGGCCGGACTGCTGCTCGGCGGGGCCCGCGCCGCCGGCAGCCGCGCCGGAGCCGTCGCGCCCGCCGGCGGCTGGATGCTCGCCGTCATCTTCCTCACCACCAGCCGTCCGGAAGGCGACTTCGTCTTCGCCGCGGGAAGCGGCTCCTATCTCTTCCTGCTCGGTGGTATGGCTGTGGCTGTGATCTGCGCCACCCTTGGACAGGGGCGGCAACCGGGCGGCGACGCCGTCCGACTTGGCAAGTGACGTACCACTTCTCCGCATCGAGCGCGTGCGAGTCCGGTGTGGGTTTCCTCAGCGGTCGTGGGATACCGGCCAGAAGTGGCCAGTATGGTGGTGCGCGCCGCCGACGCCCGAAGCAGTGAGGTCGAAACGGGCGGCGGAGCCAACCGGGAGAACCTGCCTTGAGTCGTGAAACTGACAGTCCGTCCTCCGGGCCCAACGGGCGCGGCGGAGCCGCCTACCCCTCGGGCACGCCGCCGTACGGGACGCCGATGGCTTCCGACGGCGGTCCGGACGCGGGCCGTTCGGCCACGCAGCCGGAGGAACGCAAGACCGAGACCACGCTGACGACCCGGATCCGGATCAACATCCCGGGTTCGCGGCCCATTCCGCCGGTCGTCGTGCGTCAGCCCGTCGGGGAGACGGAGAGTTCCGGCGACAGCGGTCCCGAGACCGAGGCCCCGGCGCCGAGCCCCTCGTCGACCACCGGCACGGTCGAACTGCCCGCCGAACCGGCCCCGCCGGCCGAGGAGAAGGCGAGCGACTGGTTCGCGCCCCGCAAGTCGGGCCCCGCCAAGCCCTCTCAGGGCGGCGGCGCGGGCAACGGGGCCGCCCTGTCGGGCGGTTCGGGCGCGGGCGCTCCGACTGCGGCCGGACCCCGGCCCGGTGGCGCGGGTGCGTCCGGCGGCACACGTCCCGGGGCCGGGCGCCCCGGTGGTGTGGTCGGGTCCATGAGCGTGCCGGGCGGTTCCCGTCCCGGCGCCACGAACGGTGCAGGACTCCCGGGTGCCACGGGCGGCCCGGTCGCCCCTGGCCACGGCGGCGGCACGGGCTCCTTCGACGTCACCGAGGCGCTCAACGGCGGCCAGCGCGGCAGTGAACCCCGCCGCGACGAGCTGCCGTACTTCGCCGAGAACGGCAACGGCGTCCCGGCCGGGGAAAACGCGCAGGGCGGCCCGAACGGACAGGGCGGCCAGGGCGGCTTCGGCGCGCAGGGCGGACCCACCGGACCCACCGGACCCGCCGAACCCGCCGGCCCCGGCGGGCAGAACGGCCAGATCGACTACGGCGGCGGCTTCGGCGGCCCCCAGGGTCCCGGTGGCCAGGGCGGCTCCCAGGGGCCCGCGGGCCCGACCGGCGGCCCCGTCACCGGTGACGGCCCGGTCGTGCCGCCTGCCGGACCGGACCCCTTCGCCCGGCACGAGTCCTTCGGCGGCGAGTCCTTCACCGGCCCCGACACCTTCGGCGGCCAGGGCGGCCCCGGCGGCCCGGGCAACGGCTCACGCGGCCCCGGCGGTCCGGGAGCTCCCGGCATCTCCGGCGGCCGGCCCGGCCAGCCCGCTCCGGGCGGCCCCCCCGGCCGTCCCGGCGGCCCCGGCGCC
>NZ_LJBR01000309.1 GCF_001282115.1 Streptomyces sp. NRRL B-24085
ATGGGCGTGAAGACGTACGGCTCAGCTGGGTGGCTGCGGCTCAGGCTAGGCCGACAGTCTCAGGGGAGGGCGGCAGGGGGTCGGCGACGAAAGTCCCCAGCCCCACCTCGCCCCGCGTCCACCCCTGCTCCCGTACATGCCGCATCGCCTTCGCCGCTGTCGCATTCACCACGCCGAACTCTTGGGCGATTTCCAGGGTGGAGGGCACACGGCTTCCCGGCGGATACGTGCCGTCCTTGATGCGCCGGATGATCTCCACTGCGATCTGCCGCCACAGGGGGCGTGTGCGGCCAAGCTCCATGACGTCAGCGTGGGTTACCACGGCATTCCGCGCATCCGCAGTTATCTACGGTTATCCACGCTATTGTAGTTCGCAACACAGAGCGGCCCCGGCGGGAAGCGGCTACTTCCCTACCGGGGCTTCAGCCGACTGATTGGGAGTCGACCTATGCGCAGCCTACTGGCCGCGATTCTGGCCCTGTTCCTGCCCGCCCGGGGTGCCCATCGCGCCGCAGTGCCGCCACCACTGCCCCCCGTCTTCTGTCCGCCCGCTCCGGTACCCCCACCCGTGATCACGTGCCCGCACCCGGCGGACGTCGTCACCGCTGACGGCATGCCGCTGGTCCGGCCGTACGTCGTCGAATGGGAACGCGAGCGGGACGAACATGACCGGCGGCGTCTTCAGCGCGAGCGGCGCCGGGCGGCGGTCCTGGCGACGCTGGGACAGGACTACGTTCCGGTTCCGTGGGAGGTCGCCGCATGAGCACGAGTACGCCGCGTCTGCGCAGTCTCGGCCTCGACCCGGCCACCGGCAAGGAGGCCCTGGCGGTCACACACCCCTGCGGCCGTCTTGAGGAGCTGGCCGACGCGCACGCGCTGAAGGCCGCCGCTGTCCTGGTGACTGTGGTCGGCGCAGTGCTGGAGGTGGGGAAGGCATCGGACGCCGAACTCGCCGCCTTCGTAACGCCGTTGCACGCCGCGCTCGAAGAATGCGTCGGCATCATGGCGGCGGACAGGGAGTGACGGCGTAGAGGCAATTCGGCCGCAGGGCCGGTGGTGCCGTGGGTGCCCTGGGTTCCTCCTGGGCACCCCCCATCCACCGACCGCAGCATGGGGCTGTTCCTGCGGCGGGAGGCCGGCCGCCGCACCCTCCTGCCCGTCGTCCACCGCCGGGCCCAAGTCCATGTCTCACCGCGAACCCTGGACGGCATCCTGACGCAGCGGTCACACTTGACCCCTGACCGTGACTGTTCATCACGCACACCGGGGGCAAGGTGCCGCAGGAGGCGATCTCCGACCGTTACGAACTCCTGGAGGAGCTGAGCCACGGCGGCATGGGCGACGTGTGGCGCGGCTACGACGCCGTGCTCGACCGGCCCGTCGCCGTGAAGCTCATCCGGCAGGCGTCGGTCACCTCCCCGCAGCTGGCCGAGGAGTTCGCCAAGCGGTTCCGCCGCGAGGCCCGCATCACCGCACGCATCCAGCACGCCGGCGTGCCGCAGGTGTACGACGCGGTGCTCGACGCGTCGTACGAGCGGCTGTTCCTGGTGATGGAACTCGTCGACGGCGTACCGCTGTCCGCCTACCTCGACCCCGGCCGACCGTTGCCGGTCAGCTGGGCCGTCGCCGTCGCCGCACAGGTTGCGACCGTACTGTCGTACGCGCACGACGTGCCGGTGATCCACCGGGACCTCAAGCCGGGCAACATCCTCGTCGCCCGCGACGGCACTGTGAAGGTCCTCGACTTCGGCATCGCGGCGATGCTGCGGACGGATGTCACCAAGCTGACCGCCACCGGCAGCCCCATCGGCACCCACCAGTACATGTCGCCCGAGCAGGTCCGCGGCGGAAGCATCACCCCGCAGACCGACCTGTACGCGCTCGGCTGTGTGCTGCACGAACTCCTCAGCGGGCGGCTCGTGTTCGAGGCGGAGAGCGAGTACCTGCTGATGTACCAGCACGTCAACGCAGCCCCCACCCCGCTGCGACAGCTGCGGCCCGACGTCCCCGAGGCGCTGGAGGAGCTGGTCCTGCACCTGCTGCGCAAGGCACCCGAGGCGCGGCCCGCCGACACACAGGAGGTGTACGCGCGGCTGCTGCCGTTCCTCCCGCCGCCGGGCCAGGAGCCCGGCACGGCGGACGCCGGGCCGGTCGGCGCGCCCGACCCGACGGACGTGTTCCGTCGCCCCTTCGCGCCTCGCGCCCGTGCCCAGGCCTCTGCGTCCGGCGGTCCGGCGCCGACGGCCGTCCTTCCGGGGGCCTGGCCGGTGCCCGTCCCCGCCCGGCTGCGCCAGGACATCAAGGAGGCGTACGCGCATTCCGACGCCCTACTGGAGGAGCAGCGGTTCGCGCAGGCCGCCGAGGTGCTCGGCGAGGTCATTGAACCCGCCGCCCTCGCCCTCGGCTCCGAGAGCAGGCAGGTCCTGGCGCTGCGCCGCCAGCGAGCGGCGATCCGCCTCCTCGGCGGCGACTACCGGGCCGCCCTGCCCGAGTTCGACGCCCTCGCCGACGCCTACTCCCGTATCGCCGGGCCCACCGGCGAGCAGGCCCGCGCCTGCCGCGCCCAGGCGGCCCGCTGCCGCGCCGCACTCGGCCAGGTCACCGACGCGCTCGCGGCGCTCCAAGGGGTGCTGAACGTCGTGCGGACCGTCGACAGCGACGTCAGCGAGGAAGCCGTGGAGCTGCGGCACAACATCGGGATGCTGCTGCTCGCCCAGGGCCGGACCGCCGAGGCGCGGCAGGTCCTCGAACCACTCCACCAGGACATGTGCATGGTATTCGGCCCGGAGGACGAGATGACCGCCGAGATCGCCGAGGCGCTCGCCGTGATCCGCCTCGACCTCGACGGTTCAGCTTCCTGACCCGCTCCCTCCGGAAGCAGCTTCACCAAAAACCGTGCTGCTCTACCGCCGAGGTTTCGCGACGGTCACGGCGCCGGGCGGTTCAGCGCTACCCGGCGTGACCGTCGGGCCAGCGGTGTCGCCGGCCGAAAACAGCACCGTACGGCAGCGCCAGGCCGCCCTCGGAAGGGATTCGATCCCACTCCTCAGCGGGTGTCGCACGTTTGGATCCTGCCGCGACACAGACAGATAGCTGTTCAGCGGCCCTTCCATCCAAGATCTGGAAGGGCCTTGCCCCTTCCAGAACCCGTGCAGTGCGCGGAGGAGGGGGCGTTGTCGCAGACCAGCCCTTGGCTACACGCAACCTTGAGACCCTCTCGACGGACGGTGATGTTGCACTTACCGTGTGTTGAGTTGGATACCGGGGAGTGTGCTGGCCTCTGGGGGCGGGATGCAGCGCAGGGACGGGTTTCGGCGGATCATCAGCGAGTTCGGTGCAGCGTGCAAGCAGGCATTGCTTCATGGGCAGAAGGAAGCCGCGATCCGTCGCGCCGTGGAGACGCTTCTCGTCGATGCGGCGAACGTGGTAGGGCTGCAGGCCGTCCTGCATGCCGAGGTAGCGATCGCCGCGCACCGTATCCGCCCCGACCTGGCTGTGCGTATCGGGAAGTTATCCCGCAACATCGTCGGCTACGTCGAGCTGAAGAGCCCGGACAAAAGCGTGATTCATCCTGGCGGGCTGAACCAACGTGATCGACGGCAGTGGGAGGGGATGGCGAAGCTCCCCAACTTGATCTATACAAACGGCCAGACCTGGATCATGTATCGCTCAGGTCGACAACACGGCGACGCCATCCACCTCGAAGGCGATCTGCGTAGTGCTGGATCCCGTCTGCGGCTATCGACAGCCAGCGAAGCCGCCTTCGAATCGATGCTGAAAGCGTTCTTCAGTTGGCAGCCGCATCCACTGACATCGATGCGGGAAGTGGTCGCTCAGGTAGCCCCGCTGTGCACACTCCTGCGCGATGCTGTCCACGACCGGCTCGATGCCGAGGCCAGCTTCCCGCGCCACCGCCGTCCCTTCACTGACCTGGCCTCCACTCTCGAAGTCGATCTCTTTCCCACCACCGACGACCGGGACAAACGCGCGGCCTTCGCCGACCGCTACGCCCAATCCGTCACCTTCGCGCTCCTGCTCGCCAGCTCGGACACCGCCGAAGACCATGACAGCTCACTGACCAAGATGAGCCTGCATGAGGTCGGCCGCCGCCTGGGAGCGGAGCATTCCGTCATGGGGCGCGCTCTGCAGATCCTCACCGATCAGGTCGAGGGAGAATTTCGCGACAGCCTCGACATGCTCGTTCGCGTCATCGACGCCATCGACTGGCGGAGCGCCCTGGCCAGCGAACCCGGCTTCCACATCCACCTTTACGAACACTTCCTGCAGGAGTACGACCCCGACCTCCGCAAGGACTCCGGCACCTACTACACCCCAGCGCCACTGATGGAGGAGATGATCCGCCTTGTCGACGAAGTATTGATCACCACGCTGGGCTGCCCAGACGGTTTCGCCGACCCCGGTGTGTCCATCATCGACCCGGCCATGGGCACCGGCACCTTCCTCACCGGCATCATCGACCTCGTCGCCCGCAAGCAGTCCGAGGGCGGCAACCATGGCTTCCGTGCCGAATCCGTCCAAGAACTCGCAGGCCGACTGATCGGCTTCGAAAAGCAGATGGGCCCTTTCGCCGTTGCACAGATGCGCGTCGGGCAGATGCTGCGCTCTCTTAACGCCTGGGTCCGGCTGCGCGACATGCGCCTCCATCTGGCCGACACCCTTGCCGATCCCTGGCGGCCGAGTGAACTCTTCACCCGCTATGGCGCCCTGTGGGGTCCCCTGCGCGACGACGCTGAAGCCGCCAGCTTCATCCAGCGCGAAGGCCGCATCACTGTGGTCATCGGCAACCCTCCCCACCGCGAACAGGCCGAAGGCCAGGGGGGATGGATCGAGAATGGCTCACCAGACCGAGGCACTCCACCGCTGGACGCCTTCCGGCTACACGGTGCGGCAGGGGTGTACGAGAACAAACTGAAAAGCCTGTGCACCTACTTCTGGCGCTGGGCCACGCACAAGGTGTTCGACCAGTACGACGACCACCGTCACGGCGTTGTCTGCTTCGTCAGCACCGGCGGGTTCATCCGCAGCGCCGGCTTTCAGGGCATGCGGTCGTACCTGCGCCGCACTTGCACCGAAGGCTGGGTCATCGACCTCACTCCTGAAACGAAGAGGCCCCCGCTGAACAGCCGCTTTTTCCCCGGCGTCCAGCAGGAATTAGCCATAGCCATTTTTGTCCGCAAGCAAGGCGAGCGGCGAGATCAACTGGCACCTGTCCACTACACGGCTGTGCATGGCACTCGCCGGGACAAAGAAGAGCAACTACACCACTTGCACATCAAGGGTCCCGGCTGGCGCACTTCCCGGCTTGTCGAGCACGCCCCCTTCACACCCGCCTCGCACAGCGGCTGGGATGCCTTTCCCGCTCTCACCGACCTCATGCCCTGGCGGAAACCGGGCATAAAACCCAACCGGAACTGGGTCTTCAGCCCATCCAAAACCACCTTGAGTCGACGCTGGAACCGCCTCGTCCAGGAACGTGACCTCGTCACACGCAGGGCACTGTTCAAAGAGACCCGAGACCGCACCCTGGACAAGGACGCCCTCCAGATACCCGGTCACCCCCACCCCCCGACCCTTCTCCGCGACGAGCACAAGCCTTGCCCTGTTCCGATACGCGTCGCCCGAAGAGCCTTGGATCGCCAATGGCTCATACCCGACGGGCGCGTCATCGACTTCTCCCGCCCGGAGCTTTGGCAAGCCGCCATTGATGGCCAGGTCTTCATCGTCGAACAGCACTCGCAACGCCTGCAGACCGGCCCAGCGCTGCTCTTTACCGCTCTCATCCCTGACATGCACTACTTCAATGGCAACGGCGGTCGTGTGCTGCCATTGCTTCACGCAGACCGCACCCCCAACATCGCCCCCGGGCTGCTACATCACCTCGCCAACTCCTACGGCCTTCAAGAGGTCATGCCGGTAGAACTGCTGGCTTACATCGCCGCCGTCGCCGCCCATCCCACCTTCACCGAGCGCTATGCAGACGACCTCAACTCACTCGGCGTACGCATACCTTTGACCGCCGCTGGTGGCCTGTGGAGGGAAGCGGTCAATCTGGGACACCACATTCTGTGGGCCTCCACCTTCGGAACACGAAGTATCAGCCCAGGTGACGGCCGCCCCGCAGGCACATCGAACTGGTGGCGAGACCTGCATCCCGAGATCACATACGCCCGACAAGTCGCGCCTGATGGGCTTCCCTCCACGGTCACCTACGACTCCGAAAACGAGCATCTGATCATCGAGGGGGGTGTCTTCACTGGCGTCACGCCACGCATGCGCAATTACACCACTGGCGGGCGTAACGTACTCGACAGCTGGCTCTCGTATCGCAGCACCCGCAGTGCTGGCAAGGTGACCAGCGAACTCGACCGCGAGCGCCCAGAACATTGGGAGCACGAGTGGAGTCGGGAACTCGTCGAGATCCTCGCCGTACTCAGTCACCTGACTGCCCTGGAGCCGCGGCAGGCAGAGCTACTCGACCGCATAGTGACCGCCCCACTGATCGATGTGGCTGAGCTGAAACGACGCCGCATCCTCCCGGTACCCGAGCGCGCCAAGAACGCTCGCACCGGCCCGGAACACGCGTTTCTGCCCGGCCTCGAAGCAGTCGATGGTCAACCTCCTGGACCTGTCGAGCCTCTCACGCCGCCCAGCGACTCCACGGGTGACGCGGCACCCGGCCGACACTCGCCTGTGCGACCCGGCTCTCATGCCCGACGGCACCGCGGTCGGGCATGATACGCAGAGGGCAACCACTCCTCATTCAGCGAAGCGACTGCCCTGCATGCGCAGTGAGCACTTGCGGGTCACCCCAATCAGAAGTTGGAAGCGCGAGGCCCCAACCGGGCTCTAGAACCAGGTCAGAGCCCTAATGGCAGACGAGTCGGGCTGTACGCCGGGTTCTGTCACCCGGTCGCCTCGCGGCGGCCGGGGAGACGGCCATCCATCTAGGACCGGCGTTGCCGTCGGTCTCGTGCGGTCTACCCGGGGACTCGGGCGGGCAGCCCTCGAACGTCCCCGCAGGAGCACCGAGGTGCTCCCTTTTGACCTTGCTCCGGGTGGGGTTTACCTAGCTGCTCAGGTCGCCCTGGGCACTGGTGGTCTCTTACACCGCCGTTTCACCCTTACCCGGTGCCGAAGCACCGGGCGGTCTGTTTTCTGTGGCACTTTCCCGCGGGTCACCCCGGGTGGCCGTTAGCCATCACCCTGCCCTGTGGAGCCCGGACGTTCCTCGGGGAGCCCTCCAAGAGGGGACTCCACGCGGCCGTCCGCCCGGCTCGTCTGCCGTGGGGACCATGTTACCGGGGACTCGGTGCAGGCTGGTTCGGCGGTCACGCGAACCGGGCCCGCCGTGGCCAGGACCGAGCCCGTCAGGATCAGCGCGAAGGCCACGCCCACGCCGAGAGTCAGGGGCTCGGACAGGAACAGGACGCCGGCCACGACCGCCACCGCCGGGTTGACGTATGTGATCACCGTCGCCCGCGTCGGGCCGACCTCCTTGATCAGTTCCAGGAAGGCCACGAACGCCACCGCCGTGCAGATCACCCCCAGGCCCGCCAGAGCCGCCAGAACCGAGGACGAGGGCATCGAGGTAGGCCAGGTCAGCGCCGCGCCGGGGGCGTACACCAGGGCCGCCAGCGCCAGGCACGGTGCCGTCAATTGCAACGAAGGAACGTCCTTCAGATGGCGTGCCGCGATCAACGGGGCCGTCGCGTAGCCCACCACCGTCACCAGCACCTCCGCCATGGACTTCGCGTCGCCGCCGGTCAGGTGCGGAACGGTCAGGACCCCCACGCCGGCCAGCCCCAGCGCCAGGCCCGTCACCCGCCGCACGCCCAGTCTCTCCGTGTCGCCGAAGAAGCGGGCCAAGAGGACGCCGACGATCGGTACGCCCGCTATCAGCAGGCCCGCCGTCGAGCTGGAGAGGTGGCGTTCCGCGTCCGTCAGCGTGTACCAGGGGCCCATGATCTCTATGACCGCGAAGGCCAGCATGGGCAGCCAGTGCGCCCGTACCGTCCGGACCAGACCTCCCTGGCGGATCGCGAACGGCAGCAGGAGCAGGGCGCCCAGGGCACACCGTACGAACACCACCATCGTCGCCGACAGCGGGGCGTCCACCGCCACTTTGATCATCAGGTAGGGGATGCCCCACACCACGCCCATCAGGGAGAACAGGAACCAGCCGCGTGCAGTCATGCGGACATCGTCGGTGTCCTCAACGGCTCGCGTCTTGAACGCTGTTGCGGTACGCCGCCGGGGTCACCCCCAGTACGCGGCGGAACCAGCGCGTCAGGTGTGCCTGGTCCGCGAAGCCCACCAGGGCGGCCACCTCCGAGGGGCGCAGTCCCGATTCCAGCAGGCCGCGGGCCCTGCCCACCCGGTACTGGGCCAGCCAGGCGTACGGCGGTACGCCCATCGTCGTCCGGAAGGCCCTGAGGAGCTGGTAGCGGGACAGGCCCAGGTCCGCGGCCAGGTCGGCCAGGGACGGGGGTGACAGCAGTTCGTCCGCCAGGCGGTCGCGGACCGCTCTCGCCACCGCCTCCGCGCCGGGGATCACGCAGGTCGTCACGCGGGCCGTGGAGTGGCGGCAGGCCAGGGCCGTCAGGAGCCAGGGGAGGCGGGACTCGGTCTCCAACGGGTCCGGGCAGACGCTGAGTTCGGAGTGGGCGGAAAGGAGGGCTGCGGCCAGTTCCGGGTCGTCCAGGAGGGGGTCCCGGAAGTGGGGCGTATCCGTGGTGCCGTCCGCCAGCAGGGGCGGCGCCGCGTAGAGGGCCCGGTACGCGTAGCCGTCCGTGGTGGTGCCGGGGCCGCCCGTGTGCATCTCGCCCGGGGCTAGTACGACGATCGAGCCGGGGCCCGTGCGGATGTGGCCGCCCCGGTAGTCGATGAGCTCCGAGCCGCCCACGCACACGCCGATCGTGTACTCGTCATGGGCGTGCGGGGCGTAGACGTGCTTGTCGAAGCGTGCGGTCAGCAGGTCCAGCGGGGGGCCGCAGCGGCCCAGCCGTGTTCTCGTCCACAGTGCTTGTTCCGCCACGGTCCGTCCCCCTGTCCGTCTTGCTCAGAGGGTGCAACGCCCTGGCGGTCAGAGAAAGTCCGCGGTCTCCAGGTCGAAGGCGAACGGGGCGGGGAGGGCCAGCGGCTTGCCGAACGTACGGGTGCAGTGTTCCCGGTAGTCGTCCTTCTCCGGGACGCTGAACAGGGTCACCGACGCGGTCTCCCGGTCGACGAGCAGGTAGAGCGGGATGCCGCCACGGGCGTAGCAGCGGGGCACACGGCCAGTGCCTCGGACACGCGGTCAGGCGGGCGCGAAGCGCACCTTCGCCGGGCTCGCGGGCGTGCTGGGATCCGACTCCACGACCTTCACCCGCAGCCGCTCCCCCAGCGACAGTCCCTCCCCGTCGATCCGGCCGATCACCGCCGGCGTCTCCAACTGCACGGTCCCCACCGTCGGCCGGTGTTCGTCCAGGTCCACCACGCAGCCGTCGAACACCTCCCCCACCCGGTCCTTCAGGACCGCCGCCTCGACGAGGTCGACGCACGCCCGTTCCACCGCGGCCGCACGCCGGCCGCCCTCGGACATCTCGCGGGGCAGCGCGTCGAAAGCCGCGAGCACCCACTCCGGCACCGGCGCCCCCGCCACCGCCGCCAGGCAGATCTCCGACGCGTACCGGTCGACCAGGCGCCGCAGCGGGGCCGTGCAGTGGGCGTAGGGGGCGGCGACCGCCGCGTGGGTGGTGAGGGAGGGCACGGCGCCGTCTCGGAAGACCGTGTAACCCGCACCCCGCAGCAGGGTCGTGCACTCCTGGAGGAACGCCGCGTGGGACGGGGTCGCCGGGTCCAGGGAACGGATCAGCGCCGCGTACGAGACGTGGTGCGGCCAGTCGATGTGCAGGGCGGTGGCGGTGCGGCGGAGGCGGCCCACCGCGCCGTCCGGGGCGGCCGGGAGCGTGCGGAGCACCCCCGTGCCGTGGGCGAGCATCAGCTCCGCCGCCGCCATGCCCGTGAGCAGGGAGATCTGGGCGTTCCAGCCGTCGGCGGGCAGCCCGGCGCGGTACATGAGCTCGTACGTGCCGTTCCGCTCCACGATCTCCTGCTCGGGGACCCGCAAGGAGATGCCGCCGCGCTCGACCTCCAGCCGTTCCCGCAGCTCGCCGACCACGCGAAGCAGCTCCAGCGGCTCCTCCGCCGTACCCGCGTCGATCTCCCGCTGCACGCTCTCGTAGTCGAGCTTGGCCCGGCTGCGGACCAGGGCGCGGCGGACCTCGGCCGCGGTCGTACGGCCTTCCGCGTCGAGGTCGATCGTCCACAGCGCGGCCGGGCGGACCTGGTCCGGGAGGAGGCTCGCGGCGCCCTCGCTGAGCAGCGGCGGGTGCAGGGGGACCCTGGTGTCCGGGAAGTACAGGGTGAGCACGCGGCGGTGGGTCTCCGCGTCCAGGGCCGATCCGGGGGCCACGAACGCGGCGACGTCGGCGATGGCGTACCGGAGGCGGTAGCCGGTGCCCCGGCGGGAGAGGTGCATCGCCTGGTCGAGGTCGGTGGAGGCGGGCGGGTCGATGGTGAAGAGGGGGATGTCGGTCGCGTCGACGTGAGCCCCTGGGCGAAGGGGCCGCTCGGCCTCGGAAAGCACCTCCGGCGGGAAGTCGGACGGCACGTCGAGTTCGGTGCGCAGGGCGGCGAAGGCGGTCCGTAGCGGGATGTCGGTCACACGTATGCGGCGGCGGGGCATACAGCGAGGGTAGGCAGATCCGGCCGCCGTACGCTGTCCGGAGCTCAACAGAAGGAGAAGTTCCGTGCTGGTCCTGCTGCCTCCCTCCGAAGGCAAGGCGTCCTCCGGTCGTGGTGCCCCGCTGAAGCTGGAGTCGCTGTCGTTGCCGGGGCTCCACGAGGGCCGGGAGGCGGTCCTCGACGCGCTCGTCGAGCTGTGCGCCGGGGACGAGGAGAAGGCGCGCGAGGTGCTGGGCCTGAGCGAGGGGCTGCGCGGCGAGGTCGCGAAGAACGTCGAGCTGCGGACCGCGGGGGCGCGGCCCGCCGGCGAGATCTACACGGGTGTCCTGTACGACGCCCTCGACCTGGCCTCCCTCGACACGGCCGCGAAGAGGCGTGCGGGGCGTTCGCTGCTCGTGTTCTCGGGGCTGTGGGGAGCGGTCCGGCCGACCGACCGGATTCCGTCGTACCGCTGCTCGATGGGGGTGAAGCTGCCCGGGCTCGGGGCGCTGGCCACGCACTGGCGTGCGCCGATGGCCTCCGTCCTCGCCGAGGCCGCCGGGGACGGGCTCGTGCTCGATCTGCGGTCCTCCGCCTATGCCGCCGCGTGGAAGCCGAAGGGGGAGGTCGCCGAGCGGACGGCGACCGTGCGGGTGCTGCACGCGCCGACCCGGAAGGTCGTCAGCCACTTCAACAAGGCGACCAAGGGGCGGATGGTGCGGAGTCTGCTGTCGGCGGGGGTCGCGCCGAAGGGGCCGGCCGAGCTGGTGGAGGCGCTGCGGGAGCTCGGGTACGTGGTGGAGGCGTCGGCGCCCGCGAAGGCCGGGCAGGCGTGGGCGCTGGACGTGCTGGTGGACGAGATCCACCGAGTCGCATTGCACAGGATGCAATGACCTTTGCGCAAGGTGCAGCACTTGGCCATGATGACGTCATGGCCTCCTCCTCCCCTGCCCCTTGCCCTGACTCCCTGCTCGACCTCGCGCCCGTCGTTCCCGTCGTCGTGGTCCAGGACGCCCCCGACGCCGTACCGCTCGCCCGGGCGCTGGTCGCCGGCGGGCTGCCCGCCATCGAGGTGACCCTGCGGACGCCCGTCGCGCTCGACGCGATACGGGCGATCGCCGGGGAGGTGCCGGACGCGGTGGTGGGGGCCGGGACCGTCATCACGCCGGAGCAGGTCCATGACGTCGTCGCCGCCGGCGCGCGCTTCCTCGTCAGTCCGGGCTGGACGGACGTTCTCCTGGAGGCGATGCGGGGGTCAGGGGTGCCGTTCCTGCCGGGGGTGTCGACGGCCTCGGAGGTCGTGGCGCTGCTGGAGCGGGGGGTGCGGGAAATGAAGTTCTTCCCGGCGGAGGCGGCGGGCGGCACGGCGTATCTGAAGTCCCTCGCGGGGCCGCTGCCGCAGGCTCGGTTCTGTCCGACGGGCGGGATCGGGCCCGGTAATGCACCCGAGTACCTGTCCCTGCCCAACGTCGGTTGCGTGGGCGGGACTTGGATGCTCCCGGAGGATGCGCTCGCCGCGCGGGACTGGGCGCGGGTCGAGAGGCTGGCCCGGGAGGCCTCCCGCCTGGGACGGCTACGGGCGCAGGTGTGAGGTGTCGTTGAGGAGCCGCACGCTCGCGTTGCCGTCGGCGTAGTACGCGACCACCGACATGGACGCCGCCGAGAGCTCCATGCGGAACAGGGACTCGGGCGGGGCACCGAGGGCGAGCCGTACGAACGTCTTGATCGGGGTGACGTGGGTGACGAGCAGGACCGTGCGGCCCGCGTACGCCGCCACCAGCTTGTCGCGAGTGGCCGCGATCCTCGTCGCCGTGGCCGCGAAGCTCTCGCCGCCGCCGGTGGGCTGGGCCTCCGGGTCGGACAGCCAGGTGGTGAGGTCGTCCGGGTAGCGCTCGCGCACCTCACCGAAGGTGAGGCCCTCCCAGGCGCCGAAGTCGGTCTCGATCAGGCCGTCCTCGACGGTCACCTCGATGCCGAGCCGGTCGGCCACGGCGGCGGCGGTCTCCCTGGTGCGGGCCAGGGGCGAGGTGACGATGTGCTGGATCGTGCCCCGGGCGGCCAGGGCTTCGGCGGCCCTCCTGGCCTGTTCCCTGCCGGTCTCGGACAGGGACGGGTCGGTGCCGCCGCTGCCCGAGAACCGCTTCTGGGGCGTGAGCGGGGTCTCGCCGTGCCGCAGGAGCACGAAGGTGGCCGGAGCGCCCATGTCGGCCGGGGCCCAGCCGGGACTGGCGACAGCCTTGGCGGCACGTACGTCAGCCTCGGCCTTGGCGGAAGTCACCCCGGAAGCACTCTCGGCGGAGGACAGCTTCCGGACCGAACTCGCGGAACCCCCCGAGTCCATCGCCTCGTTCGCCAGCCGGTCCGCGTGCTTGTTGCGCTCGCGCGGGATCCACTCGTACGTCACCCGCCCCGGCGGGAAGACCCGTCCCGCCTCCAGGGCGAGCGGCTTCATGTCGGGGTGCTTGATCTTCCAGCGGCCCGACATCTGTTCCACGACGAGCTTGGAGTCCATGCGGACGTGCACGGTGGCGGCCGGGTCCAGGTCGTGCGCGGCGCGCAGGCCCGCCAGCAGGCCCCGGTACTCGGCGACGTTGTTGGTGACGACGCCGAGGTACTCGTACGTCTCGACCAGCGTCTCCCCCGTCGCCGCGTCCAGCACCACGGAGCCGTAGCCGGCCGGTCCGGGGTTGCCCCGCGAGCCGCCGTCGGCCTCGACGATGAACTCCCGCACGCCCGACGCCCCTTACAGGCCGGACTCGGACGTGCGCACCAGGATGCGGCGGCAGTTCTCGCAGCGCACCACGGTGTCGGGCGCGGCCGCGCGGATCTCGTTGATGTCGGTGATGGAGAGCTCCTGGCGGCCGCGCCGATGCCGCCCTGCTGCTCGCGGAGCTTGTCGTACAGCTTGAGGAGGTCTGCGGGCACGGAGGCGGCGATGACCTCGCGCTCCTTGGTGACCGAGGCGATCTCGCCGTCGAGGGTCTCGAAGGCCGCGTCCCGGCGGGCGGTGGCGTCCTCGATCTTCGACTGGACGGAGGCGACCCGGCCGGTCAGCTCGGCCACCCGCTCCTGCGCGGACTCCAGGCGCTCCATGACCTCCAGGACCACGTCCTCCAGGTCGCCCTGGCGCTTGGCGAGGGAGGTGATCTCGCGCTGGAGGTTCTCCAGGTCCTTCGGCGAGGTCACGGCGCCGGAGTCCAGGCGCTGCTGGTCGCGGGCGGCGCGCTGGCGCACCTGGTCCACGTCCTGCTCGGCCTTGGTCTGCTCGCGGGCGGTGTCGCTCTCCTCGGTCTGGGCGGCCACGAGCAGGTCGCGCAGCTGGGTGGCGTCCTTGGTGAGCGACTCGATCTCGGCGTGCTCGGGCAGCGACCGGCGCTTGTGGGCGAGCTGCTGGAGGCGGACGTCGAGGTCCTGGACGTCGAGGAGTCGGATCTGGTCGGCGGGCGCGGCGTTCAGTTGGGGGCTCCAGGTGAAGGGGAGTGGCTGGTCCAGGGGTCGGTGACCGTCTTGGAGACGTGCACGCGCAGGTTCCAGCCGTGGCGGTCGGAGATCTCGTCGAGCTGGGCGGCGGCCAGCTCGCACCAGGGCCACTCGGTGGCCCAGTGCGCCGCGTCGAGCAGCGCGAGGGGACTGTGGGCCCGGGCCTCTGAGACCGGGTGGTGGCGCAGGTCCGCGGTGAGGAAGGCGTCGACGCCGGCCGCGCGGACCTGGTCGAAGAGGCTGTCGCCGGAGCCGCCGCTGACGGCGACCGTGCGGACGGTCGCCTCGGGGTCGCCGGCGACGCGGATGCCCTGGGCGGTGGCCGGCAGGCGTTCGGCGGCGCGCGCGGCGAGCTCGCGGACGGTCGTCGGGGGGTCGAGCTCGCACACCCGGCCGAGCCCCCGGCGCCCCTCCGGGTCCGTCGGGTCCGGCACCAGCGGCCCTACGACCCGCAGGTCGAGCGCGCCCGCGAGCGCGTCCGAGACACCCGGGTCGGCGGTGTCGGCGTTGGTGTGGGCCACGTGCAGCGCGATGTCGTTCTTGATGAGGGTGTGCACGACCCGGCCCTTGAAGTGCGAGGCCGCCACGGTCGTCGTGCCGCGCAGGTAGAGGGGGTGGTGGGTGACCAGCAGGTCGGCGCCCAGCTGCACCGCCTCGTCGACGATCTCCTGGACCGGGTCGACGGCGAAGAGGACCCGCGTGACCTCCTGGTCGGGGTCGCCCACGACGGTGCCGACCGCGTCCCAGGACTCGGCCCGCTCGGCGGGCCACAGGTTCTCCAGCGCGGCGATGACTTCAGACAGACGGGGCACGGGGAAAGGCTACCTGCCTGGTCCGCCCCGCTGAACCTGAGTCGCCGACGCCCGTCCCGCTCAGCACAGTCGCCCCGTTCTCCTCAGGCGAATCGTTCCTGGGCCACCCCTTTGTGTGAAGCCGGAGCCCGGTCGTCCCACGCCCGTGCGTGCGAAAACTAGTTTCGTCGCCGGAGGTGACCGGACGATGACGGCCTGTGCCATCGAACCCGCGGCGGCGAACGAGGAGAACGGCGAGAACGGGGACGGGGAGACCTCGCGGACGGAGCGCGCGATCACCGGGGACGGGGACGAGCCCGGCGTCACGCAGGTGCGGACCGACTTCGTGATCACCGTCGACGGCTCCTACGCGGCCCGCCTCGCCCGGGACGGCGACTCCTGGTTCCCGGAGCGCTGGACCCTGGACGGCCCCGAGCCCTACGCCGTGCCGCTGCCCGGCAACCAGCCCGAGGAGCCCGGCACCGAGGTGCAGCCGATGGCCACGGACGGGCGGCACACCTTCTCGCTGCTCTACCCGACCGGGCCCCGCACCGGCGAGCTGCCGCTGGGCGCGGTCGAGTGCCCGGAGGAGGGCACGGTCCTGCGACTGCTCCCGCCGGCGCCGGGCGGTGAGAAGGCGTACGCCCTCGCGGTGGGCCCGCGCTCCAGTGCCGTGTGGCTGGTGGCGGGCGGCGCCTTCGGGCCGGAGCATCTCGCGGAGGTTCCGGGGCGCTGTTCGGGCGGGGTGTGGCTGGACCGGTCCGGGCGGATGCTGGCGCTGGACCGGGAGACGGGCGGGCGGACCAAGGCGGTCGTGGTCGATCTGGAGCGGGGCGGGGAGGTGTCGCCACTGTTGCAGATCGCCGACGGCAGTGACGACCGGCTGCTGCTGGCCGACCCGGACAGCGGGCTGCTGCTGATCTCCTCGGACGCGCCGTCGCCGGGGCGGCCGCGGCTGGGGTGGGGGGTGCTGGGCAGCACGCTGCCGGTGCGTTTCCCGGAGTGCCTGCGGGTGCCGAACTGTTCGGTGACGCCGTTCGCGATCCAGCCGGGGCAGGTGCTGGTGCCGGAGAGCTGCGGGGTGGCGCTGCGCGTCGACGGCCCGATGGGCAGTTGGGTGGGCGTGTGGCGGCCGGCCGCCCGGCAGGTCCAGCACCTTGCGGCGCCCGAGGGGTGGCCGGCGGGCGCCGGGCTGTGGACCGAGGACGGCGAGCTGCTCCTGCCGTACGCCACCGCGGACACGCCGTGCGGGGTGGCGCGGTGGGCGGCGGCACCCGGGGACGGGGCCCTCACCGGGGAGGCGGAGGGCCCTGGGGG
>NZ_LJBR01000031.1 GCF_001282115.1 Streptomyces sp. NRRL B-24085
AGGGTGCGGTGCTCGTCGGCGGGAGGCTCGGCGGGCTCACCGGTCCCGCTTTCGGACGTGGGCGGGTTCTGGGGGGCGTTGTCGTCCGTGGCGGGCTGTCGTACGGCGTCGGGGCCGTCGGTCCTGTCGTCGGCGTGCGGAGTCCCGGTGGACGGGGCGACCGCCCGGTTCCCGTTCTCGTGCCGGTCGGGGGCCGTGGGGTCGGTGGTCGGGGCCGTGGGCCCTGCGTGGGGCTCGACCGGCCGGTCCGTACCGGGCCGCGGCTGCCCGCTCCCGCCGCTCTCGTCCACGATGTCCCCTCGTTCGAAGCGTCTTCCGCGCCTGCCGTGCGGAAGGGTCTCGGGTCGATGGTATGCGGCGGTCCCGCCGCGTCCCGCCCCGGCACCCCCCGCGTTTCCTCAGGAGCCACAGCGGTCACGGCCGCGAATGGGTCACTGTCAGTGGCGGGCCGTATGGTCTGTGGTCATGGAGACGAGCACGGAGGCCGTGGCCGAGTCCGCCGCCGATGCCCCGGAAGCAGCGCCGGCGACACCCGCGGCGCACCCCGGCACGGCCGGGCAGGAGGGCGGGGACACGTCCGCCGACGAGGCGGGGGCGTTGCTCGCGGCGCGGGCCGGTACGGCTGCGGAACCGGACGCGGCCGACACCGGCATGGCGCCGACTGGGAGCCCGGCGCGGCAGGAGGGCGCCGGCCCGTCCGCCGACGAGGCGGGGGCGGACGCACGACCCGGGAATGCCGGGGAACCGGAGGCGGTCGACGGGGGCGTCTCACCGGCGGCGGTTCCGGACGGGCAGGAGAGTGAGCCCCGGGCGGCTGGATCGGCGCCCGCGCCGCAGCCCGCCAGTACGGCTCAGGAGCTGGACGCAGGGGTCACCGGCGTCGCCCCGGCCACGCAGCGGGGCGGGGACGTCTCCGCGGAGACCCCCGGAGCGTCCGGAGCCGAGCTCGGGGTGCGGCCGGGGATCGTTGAGGAAGCGGCGGGCGTCGGGACTGCGCCCACGGCGGTCGCCTCACCCGCCGGTGACCCCCGGGCGCCCGTCCCGAAGCCCGGGGCCACCCCCGCAGCGGCGTCGGCCGGGCAGCAGGGCGCGGGAGCCGCCGTCGGTGTGGCGGATAGCGGTGGCGGGGCCCGGGCGGCCGGCGCGCCCGCTTCCCTCTCACCTTCCCGTGCCAACGACTTCATGCAGTGCCCGCTGCTGTACCGGTTCCGGGTGATCGACCGGCTGCCGGAGAAGCCGAGTGCGGCGGCGACCCGGGGGACCCTCGTGCACTCGGTGCTGGAGCGGCTGTTCGACGCCCCGGCCGGGGAGCGGACTCCGCCCGCGGCCAAGTCGCTGATCCCCGGTCAGTGGGACCGGCTGCGGGAGAGCCGGCCGGAGGTGCTGGAGCTGTTCGCCGACGATCCGGACGGCGAGCGGCTGGCGCAGTGGCTCGCCGAGGCCGAGCAGTTGGTCGAGCGGTGGTTCACGTTGGAGGACCCCACGCGTCTGGAGCCCGCCGAGCGCGAGTTGTTCGTCGAGGCGGAGCTGGACTCGGGGCTGAGGCTGCGCGGCATCATCGACCGGGTCGACGTGGCGCCGACCGGTGAGGTGCGGATCGTCGACTACAAGACCGGCAAGGCGCCCCGGCCCGAGTACGCCGAGGGCGCGCTGTTCCAGATGAAGTTCTACGCCCTGGTGGTGTGGCGGCTGAAGAACGTGATCCCGCGCCGGCTCCAGCTCGTCTACCTGGGCAGCGGTGACGTCCTGACGTACGACCCGGTCCTCGCCGACCTGGAGCGCGTCGAGCGCAAGCTGCTGGCGCTGTGGGAGGCGATCCGGCAGGCCACGCGCACGGGTGACTGGCGGCCGCGGCCGACCAAGCTGTGCGGCTGGTGCGACCACCAGGAGCACTGCCCGGAGTTCGGCGGCACTCCCCCGCCCTACCCCCTGCCGGTGGAGGCCGCGACCGGCGAGCAGGGCAGAATGGGGCCGGACTAGCGAAGGAGACACACGTGGCCATCCGCGTCCTACTGGTCGACGACCAGCCGCTGCTGCGTACCGGCTTCCGGATGATCCTTGAGGCCGAGCAGGACATCGCGGTCGTCGGCGAGGCCGGAGACGGCCTTCAGGCTCTCGACCAGGTGCGGGCGCTGCAGCCCGACGTGGTCCTGATGGACATCCGTATGCCGCGGATGGACGGTGTGGAGGCGACCCGGCAGATCACCGGTCCCGGCCGGGACGGTCCGGCCAAGGTGTTGGTGCTGACGACCTTCGACCTCGACGAGTACGTGGTGGAGGCGCTGCGGGCGGGGGCCAGCGGGTTCCTGCTCAAGGACGCCCCGGCCAACGAACTGGTGCAGGCGATCCGGGTGGTGGCCGCGGGTGAGGCGATGCTCGCGCCGAGCATCACGCGCCGGCTGCTCGACAAGTACGCCACGCATCTGCCCTCCGGTGACGAGCCGGTGCCGGACACGCTGCACACGCTCACCGACCGCGAGGTCGAGGTGCTGAAGCTGGTGGCGCGCGGGCTGTCGAACGCGGAGATCGCCGCGGACCTGTTCGTCAGTGAGACCACCGTGAAGACGCATGTCGGCCATGTGCTGACGAAGCTGGGGCTGCGGGACCGGGTGCAGGCCGCGGTGTACGCGTACGAGAGCGGTCTGGTGCGTCCCGGCGCGCAGTAGCCGTCGACCGCGCAAGAGCGAAGGACAAGAGCGAAGAGGGCGTCCCCTTCCTGACCGGGGGCGCCCTCTTCGTGTCCGTGGGGCCGGATCAGCCCTTGCTGAGCTCCCAGAAGCGGAACACCGTGGAGGGGTCGAGGCAGTACTCCAGGCCGTAGACGTCGTCGCGGACGACGGCGTACTGCTTGGCCTGCCAGACCGGCAGGACAGGGACGTCCTGGGCGACGAGGTCCTGGAGCGTGCCGAAGGGGTCGTCCGTCGCGGAGCGGTCCGGCTGGGCGGCGGTCTCGGGGATGAGCGAGCCGGTGATCTTGTTGTTGGTGTAGTTGTTGTCGAGGACGTTGCCCTTGCCGAAGAAGGGGGCCGTGAAGTTGTCGGCGTCCGGGTAGTCGGGCACCCAGCCCTTGACGTAGACGCCGTACTTGCCGGCCGCGATGTCCTTCTCGTACTGGTCGAAGGCCACGGACTTCACGTCGGCGTCGAACAGCCCGCTGGCGTTGAGCTGCTGGGCGATCGTCTTGAGTTCCTGGTCGGTGGCCGGGCCGTAGCGGGACGGGGTCGACCACAGGGTCAGCTTCACCTTGCCGGTGATGCCCTCGGCGGCGAGGGCGGCCGCGGCCTTGGACTTGGACGGCTGGGCGCCGTAGGTGTCGAAGAAGGCCGTGTTGTGGCCCGCGATGCCGGCCGGGACGATCGAGTAGAGCGGGGTCGCGGTGCCCTGGTAGACGTCGTGGATGAGGGCTTCGCGGTCGAGGAGGTAGGCGATGGCCTTGCGGACGCCGAGCTGCCCCGCGACCGGGTCGTCCATGTTGAAGACGAGGTGCTGGACCTCGGCGCTGGTGCCCTCGACGACCTCGACGCCGGAGTCGGGCGCGGCGTTCTCGATGTCGGCGATGTCGCCGGCGCTCAGACCGCGGTAGGCGAGGTCGATCTTGTCGCCGGTCAGGGCGGTCTTCAGGGCGGCCTGGTCGCCGTGGAAGAACTTCAGGGTGACGCCGGAGTTCTGGGGCTCGGCGGCGCCCTCGTAGTTCTCGTTGACGGAGAACACGGCCTGGTCGTCGTCGAACGAGTCGAGCCGGTAGGGGCCGGAGCCGACCGCCTCGCCGTCCTCGCGCAGGCCGTCGGCGTCGTACTGCGTGTGGTCGACGATGGAGCCGGCGCCGGATGCGATCTTGCTCGGGAAGGTCGCGTCGGGGGTGTTCAGCCTGAAGACGACGGTCTTCTCGTCCGGTGTCTCGACCTTCTCCAGCATCGGGAACATGATCGCGGGACCGGCGTCGTCGTTGATCCTCAGCATGCGGTCGAAGGAGAACTTGACGTCCTCGGAGGTGAGCGGGTCACCGTTGCTGAACTTGAGGCCGGTCTTGAGGGTGCACTCGTACACCTGCGTCCTGGTGTCGGTGAACTCGCAGCGCTGGGCGGCGTCCGGCTCCGGTTCCGTGCCGCCCTTGGGGAAGCTGAGCAGCGACTGGAAGACGTTGTTGAACAGCAGCCAGGAGCCGGGGTCGTAGCCGGAGGCCGGGTCCGTGGCGAGGACGTCGTCGGACATCCCCATGACCACGGAGGAGCCGCCGGCACCGGAGTCCCCCGACTCCGTGCCGCAGCCGGTCAGCAGACCGGAGGCGAGCCCTGCCACGATCGGCAGGACCTGCCACTGGATGCGCTTGTTCACGTGCGAGTGCCTTGTCGTCGATTCGGGTGGAGTCCCGGGCCCGTCCGCCTGGGCCCGGGCGAGGGAGGCGTCGGGCGGTGGTCAGCCGCTGACGCCTCCGCCGAGCGGCAGGTCAGCCGCCCACGCCCTTGCCGAGTTCCCACAGCTGCAGCGTCGACGAGGAGTTGAGCGCGTAGGCGGTGCCCGTGACGTCGTCGCGCGCGGCGACGTACTGCTTGCCCTGCCACAGCGGCAGCACGGGGACGTCCTTGGCGACGATGTCCTGGATCTCGGTCAGGCTTCCGGCCGCGGAGAGGCGGTCGGCCTCGCGGCGGGAGTCCGGGATCAGGGTGTTGCGGACCTCGCTGTTGGCGTAGGGCGAGCCGAGGAAGTTGTCCTTGTCGAGGAACGGGGCGAGGTAGTTGTCGGCGTCGGGGAAGTCCGGGAACCAGCCCATGCCGTAGACGTCGTACTCGCCCTTCTGCTCCGCGGGGCGGAAGGTGGACCAGGGGGCGCCCTTGATGCTGATGTCGAAGAGCCCGCTGGCGTTGAGCTGCTTCTGGAGGTCCTCGAACTCCTCCTTGGTGCCCGGCCCGTAGTGGTCGGTCGTGTAGTGGAGGGTCAGCTTCACCGGCGTCGTGACGTTGGCCTGGCTCAGCAGCGCCTTGGCCTTGCTGACGCTCGGGTCGCCGTACTTGTTGAAGAACGAGTTGGAGTGGCCGGTGATGGTGGCCGGGACCAGCGAGAAGAGCGGCTCGGCCTGGGTGCCGTAGACCCGGGAGACGAGTTCGCTGCGGTTGATCAGCTGGGCCATCGCCTGGCGCACGGCACGGGACTTCACGGCCGGGGCGTTGGTGTTGAAGGCGAGGTAGCGGATCTCCAGGCCGGCCATCTCGACGAGGTCGACGTCGCCGCCGGACTCGTTGGACAGCTTCTGGATCTGCTGGGGCGACATGGTGCGGGTGATGAGGTCGATGTCGCCCTTCTCGAGGGCGGTGCCCATGGCGTCGGCGTCCGCGTAGGAGCGCAGCACGACCTCGTCGTTGTTCACCGTCAACGACCCCTTGTAGTTGGGGTTCTTGGTGAACACGGCGTCGACGAGCTCGTCGTTCTTGACGTCGGCCTTCATGGTGTACGGCCCGGAGCCGTCGACGTCGAAGCCGTCGCGGAGCTTGTCCTTCGCGTAGTCGTCGGGGTTGACGATGCCGGCGACCGGGGTCGACAGCTTGTACGGGAAGGTGGCGTCGGCGGTCTTGAGGTGGAAGATGACCTCGCGGTCGCCCTTGGTCTCGACGGTGTCGATGGTGGAGAGCAGGGCGAAGACGCCGGAGTCGGCCTTGAGGGCGCGGGCGCGGTCGATGGAGTACTTCACGTCGGCCGCGGTGATGGGGTCGCCGTTCGCGAACTTCAGGCCGTCGCGCAGGGTGCAGACGTAGCGTTCGTTGCCGCTGTCGCTGAAGCCGCAGGACTGGGCGGCCTCGGGCACCGGGTCGCCCTCGCCCTTGGGCGAGATCATCAGGGTCTGCACGGTCTGGCGCAGGACGTTCCAGGTGCCGACGTCGTACGCGTAGGCGGGGTCGAGCGGGGCCGGAGCGTCCTTGGTGGCGGTGAACCGGTCCGTGGTGCCGACGCCGATCGCGTCGCCCCCGCCGCTGCCGCTGTCGGACCCGCCGCAGGCGGCGAGCACCGGCGCGAGCAGACCTATGACGGCCGGCAGCACCAAAGTCTTGCGGTTCATGCTCGAGTTTCTCCAGAGCTCTTGAGTCCGTGTACCCGGCATGCAGGGGTGGCGCGGCGGGATCACGGGGTTAGGGCGATGTTCTCACCAGGAGATTAGTCCGCGCCTGCACGAGGGTTCGCTGCCACCGGAGTTGGGCTTCCATCACGCTGTGAAACCGGGTGCGGACGCACCGAAAGCCCGTCAGGGGAAGGATTGGTGCACGGTTTCACCAATCAGGACACATGGGCGCGTCCGCGTCTCCCGAAGCGGGGTGTCCGGCACAGCTCCGGCCGTGTGTCGAGAGCCTGTCGAGTGGGGAACGTCACACCCGCAAGGAGGTGTGGGCGAGCTGGAATTCGATCGTCCGGTGGGCTGCGAATTCCGGTGACAGGGCCCTGGGGAATTACCGTGCTATGCGCGCTGCACGCTGGGTGAACACGGGAGGCATTTCCGTCATCGAAGGGTGATCAGGCCGCGCAGAAATGTCAGGTCGACCTCTTCGAGCGAGGTGACGACCGTGCGTCCGGGGGCCGCGGGGACGGGGGCCACGGAGGGCACCACCACGACCTGGCAGCCGGCGGCCTCGGCGGCGGCGACACCGGTCGCGGTGTCCTCGACGACGGCGCATCTGGCCGGGTCGGCGCCGAGGCCGGCGGCGGCGAACAGGTACGGGTCGGGGTGCGGCTTGGTGCGCGGCACCTCGTCGCCGGCGACCGTGAGGGCGAAGTGCCGGCGGCCGAGGGAGTCCAGGACGCGGTCGATGATCCGCCGGTGCGAGGCGGAGACCAGGGCGGTGGGGATCCGGTGCGCGGACAGTTCGGCCAGCAGCCGGGTGGCGCCGGGCATCAGCGGCAGGGAGCGGCCGATGCGGTCCTCGAAGCCCTGGTTGAGCAGGACGGTGAGCTCGGGGAGGGTGATGTCGGCGCCGGTGGCCTCGATCAGGAAGCCCGCGCTGCGGGTCATGGGGCCGCCGACCACGACGTGGCGCCAGGAGTCGTCGAGGGTGTGGCCGAGAGCGGCGAAGACCTCGACCTCGACGTCCCACCAGAAGCCCTCGGTGTCCACCAGGGTGCCGTCCATGTCGAGGAGGACGGCCTGGAGGGCGGAGCCGTCTGCCGTACGGGTCAATGGCGCGGGGACCGTGCTGGTCATCCACGTACCTCCTTGAGGGACGAGCAGGCCGGTTCCCACGAGGGGAACCGGCCTGCGGTGGACCGACCAGTGTACGACTTATCCGATCAGTGTGCTGAGTGAGCGCCTCAGCGGGCGTTGAAGTACTTCGCCTCCGGGTGGTGGATGACGATCGCGTCCGTGGACTGCTCGGGGTGGAGCTGGAACTCCTCGCTCAGCTGGACGCCGATCCGCTCCGGCCGGAGCAGGTCGGCGATCTTGGCGCGGTCCTCCAGGTTGGGGCAGGCGCCGTAGCCGAGGGAGAAGCGGGCGCCCCGGTACTTCAGGGCGAACATGTCCTCGACGTCGGCCGGGTCCTCGCCGGAGAAGCCGAGCTCGGAGCGCACGCGGGCGTGCCAGTACTCGGCGAGCGCCTCGGCCAGCTGGACGGACAGGCCGTGCAGTTCGAGGTAGTCGCGGTAGGCGTTGGCCTCGAAGAGTTCGGCGGTCCGCTCACCGATCCGCGAACCGACGGTGACGACCTGGAGGCCGACCACGTCGGTCTCCCCCGACTCCTCCGGGCGGAAGAAGTCGGCCAGGCACAGCCGGCGGCCGCGGCGCTGGCGCGGGAAGGTGAAGCGGGTGCGCTCGTTGCCCTCCTCGTCCAGGATGATCAGGTCGTCGTCCTTGGACACGCACGGGAAGTAGCCGTAGACGACGGCGGCTTCCAGGAGGTTCTCTGTCTGGAGCTGGTCCAGCAGGCCGCGCAGCCGGGGCCGGCCCTCGGTCTCGACGAGCTCCTCGTACGTCGGTCCCTCGCCGGTGCGGGCCTGCTTGAGCCCCCACTGGCCCTTGAACAGGGCGCCCTCGTCGAGCCAGGAGGCGTACTCCTTGAGCTGGATGCCCTTGATGACGCGGGTGTCCCAGAACGGCGGGGTGGGCACCGGGTTGTCGGTGGCCACGTCGGAGCGGACGTGCCCTTCCTCGGGCCGCTCCTCCTCCACCACCGCGGCGCTCGCGCGCACCCGGCGCTGCTTGAGCTCGGGCAGCTTGGCGCCGGGCACTCCGCGCTTGACGCCGATCAGGGCGTCCATGAGGCGCAGGCCCTCGAAGGCGTCGCGGGCGTAGCGGACTTCGCCCTGATAGATCTCGTGCAGGTCCTGTTCGACGTACGCCCTGGTCAGCGCGGCTCCGCCGAGGATGACCGGGAAGTCGGCGGCGAGTCCGCGCTGGTTGAGCTCCTCCAGGTTCTCCTTCATGATCACCGTGGACTTGACCAGCAGGCCGGACATGCCGATGACGTCGGCGCGGTGTTCCTCGGCGGCCTCCAGGATCGCGGAGACCGGCTGCTTGATGCCGAGGTTGACCACGTTGTAGCCGTTGTTGGACAGGATGATGTCGACGAGGTTCTTGCCGATGTCGTGGACGTCGCCGCGGACGGTGGCGAGCACGATGGTGCCCTTGCCGGCCTCGTCGCCCTCGACCTTCTCCATGTGCGGTTCGAGGTAGGCGACGGCGGTCTTCATGACCTCGGCGGACTGGAGGACGAACGGCAGCTGCATCTGGCCGGAGCCGAAGAGCTCGCCGACGACCTTCATGCCGTCCAGGAGGGTGTCGTTGACGATGTCGAGGGCGGGGCGGTCCGTCAGGGCCGCGTCCAGGTCGGCCTCCAGGCCGTTCTTCTCGCCGTCGATGATGCGGCGCTTGAGGCGCTCCTCCAGCGGGAGGGCGGCCAGCTCCTCGGCCTTGCCGGCCTTGAGGGACTTGGCGGTGGCGCCCTCGAACAGGGCCATCAGCTTCTGGAGGGGGTCGTAGCCCTCGGCGCGGCGGTCGTAGATGAGGTCGAGGGCGGTCTGCACCTCTTCCTCGCTGAAGCGGGCGATGGGGAGGATCTTCGACGCGTGGACGATCGCCGAGTCCAGGCCCGCCTTGACGCACTCGTCGAGGAAGACGGAGTTGAGCAGGATGCGGGCGGCCGGGTTGAGGCCGAAGGAGATGTTGGACAGGCCGAGCGTGGTCTGGACGTCCGGGTGGCGGCGCTTGAGCTCGCGGATCGCCTCGATGGTGGCGAGGCCGTCCTTGCGGGACTCCTCCTGACCGGTGCAGATGGTGAAGGTCAGGGTGTCGATGAGGATGTCCGACTCGTGGATGCCCCAGTTGCCGGTCAGGTCGTCGATGAGCCGTTCGGCGATCTCGACCTTCTTCTCGGGGGTGCGGGCCTGGCCCTCCTCGTCGATGGTCAGCGCGATCAGCGCGGCGCCGTGCTCCTGGGCGAGCTTGGTTACCTTCGCGAAGCGGGAGTCGGGGCCGTCGCCGTCCTCGTAGTTGACGGAGTTGATGACCGCGCGGCCGCCGAGCTTCTCCAGGCCGGCCTCGATGACGGGGACCTCGGTGGAGTCCAGGACGATCGGCAGGGTGGAGGCGGTGGCGAAGCGGCCGGCGAGCTCCTTCATGTCGGCGACGCCGTCCCGGCCCACGTAGTCCACGCAGAGGTCCAGCATGTGGGCGCCCTCGCGGATCTGCTCGCGGGCCATCTCCACGCAGTCGTCCCAGCGGGCCTCCAGCATGGCCTCGCGGAACTTCTTCGAGCCGTTGGCGTTGGTGCGCTCGCCGATGGCCAGGTAGGAGGTGTCCTGGCGGAAGGGGACCGTCTGGTAGAGGGAGGCGGCGCCGGGCTCGGGCTGCGGGTGGCGCTCGGGGGGCGTGAGGTCGCGGACCCGCTCGACGACCTGGCGCAGGTGCTCGGGGGTGGTGCCGCAGCAGCCGCCGATCAGGGAGAGGCCGTAGTCGCGGACGAAGTTCTCCTGGGCGTCGGCCAGGCCCTCGGGGTCGAGCGGGAAGTGCGCGCCGTCCTTGGTGAGGATGGGCAGGCCCGCGTTCGGCATGCACAGCAGCGGGATGCGGGAGTGCCGGGCGAGGTAGCGCAGGTGCTCGCTCATCTCGGCCGGGCCGGTCGAGCAGTTCAGGCCGATCATGTCGATGCCGAGCGGCTCCAGCGCGGTGAGTGCGGCGCCGATCTCGGAGCCGAGCAGCATGGTGCCGGTGGTCTCGAACGCCATCGAGACGACGAGCGGCACGTCGGCGCCGGTGGCCTCCAGGGCACGGCGGGCGCCCAGCACGGACGCCTTCGTCTGGAGCAGGTCCTGCGTGGTCTCGACGATCAGCGCGTCGGCGCCGCCTGCGAGGAGTCCCTCGACGTTGGCCTGGTAGCCGTCGCGGATCGTGGCGTAGTCGATGTGGCCGAGGGTGGGCAGCTTGGTGCCGGGGCCGACGGAGCCCAGCACCCAGCGGGGGCGGCCGTCGCGGGCCGCGAAGTCGTCGGCCGTCTCACGGGCGATGCGGGCACCCGCCTCGGACAGCTCGTGCACGCGGTCGGCGATGTCGTACTCCGAGGCGGCCGTGTGGTTGGCCCCGAAGGTGTTGGTCTCCACGCAGTCGACGCCCACCGCGAAGTACGCCTCGTGGACCGAGCGGACGATGTCCGGGCGGGTCACGTTGAGGATCTCGTTGCAGCCCTCGAGGTTCTCGAAGTCCTCGAGGGTGGGGTCCTGCGCCTGGAGCATGGTGCCCATCGCTCCGTCGGCCACCACCACTCTCGTGGCGAGCGCCTCACGGAGCGCGGACACACGGGTCCGGCTGTCGGCGGAAGGGGTCAGTGGCGACGAGGCCATGAAGGGGCTCCCTCGGTTGCGACGGCTGTCGGCTTCAGGCGCCCGCGAGTCGTCCCACGCCGGGCGCACCACGCCAGAGTAGCCGGGTCCCCTAGAGGATGGACGGCACGTCCACGGGGCGGACGAGGATGGCGGCCGGGTCACCGGCGGGACACCAGTGACACAACAGATGCCGACCGACCATTAGCGGGAGGTCGGCATCGACCGGTAGTGTTCGACATTGCCGAACAGCGGCATCGACGCCGTAGCACTCGGCTGTCGAAGGGGACGGAGGCAGAACGGCGATGGCACGGAACATCCAGTCGCTCGAACGGGCGGCCGCGATGCTGCGGCTCCTCGCGGGCGGCGAGCGGAGACTCGGCCTGTCGGACATCGCCTCGTCCCTGGACCTGGCCAAGGGCACCGCGCACGGCATCCTGCGCACCCTCCAGGCGGAGGGGTTCGTGGAGCAGGACGAGGCCTCGGGGCGGTATCAGCTCGGCGCCGAGCTGCTGCGCCTGGGCACCACCTACCTCGACGTGCACGAACTGCGCGCGCGTGCGCTCGTGTGGACGGACGACCTGGCCCGCTCCAGCGGGGAGAGCGTCCATCTGGGCGTGCTGCACCAGCAGGGCGTGCTGATCGTGCACCACGTCTTCCGGCCCGACGACAGCCGGCAGGTGCTGGAGATCGGGGCCATGCAGCCCCTGCACTGCACGGCGCTGGGCAAGGTGCTCTCGGCGTACGACCCGGTGGCGCACAGCGAGGCCCTGGAGAGCGACCGCAAGGCGTTCACCGACCGGACCGTGTGCGAGCTGGACGAGTTCGAGCAGATCCTCGACGTCACGCGCGCGCGTGGGTACGCGGCGGACGTGGAGGAGACCTGGGAGGGCGTCGCGTCCATCGCCGCGCCCATCCACGACCGGCGGCGGATGCCGGTCGGCGCGGTCGGCATCACGGGGGCCGTGGAGCGGCTGTGCCGGCCCGACGAGGAGGGCGCGCTGCGTCCCGAGCTGATCGCGGCGGTGCGGGACTGCGCCCGCGCGGTCTCCCGGGACCTGGGAGCCGGGCGCTTCTGACGAGCGCGGGACGGGGCCGGTACGTCGTTGACGTGCCGGCCCTCGGTCGTACCCTGACGCAACGGCACAAATCACCGAAACAAGATCGTTGACCCACAGCAGTCAATAACGATCGTGTTTTCGAGTACAGAACTCTTGACGTGCGCGTGAGCCCGGAGCAAGACTCCCGTCCATCGGTCGGCATTGTCGAACACCTACCGGCAATACGCGCTAGAGTGTGACAACGCCAAGGGCCGGCATCGCTCTCACCCCCGAGAGCAGCTCGAACCACCGGAGGGACCCGGGGTTCGGTCCCCTGGACGAAGGACAAAGGAGTCGCGGGTGTCCAGCTCCGACATCTTCATCGGCGAGACCATCGGTACCGCCGTACTCATCCTGCTCGGCGGTGGCGTGTGCGCCGCCGTCACGCTGAAGGCCTCCAAGGCCCGTAACGCCGGCTGGCTCGCCATCACCTTCGGGTGGGGCTTCGCCGTTCTGACGGCCGTCTACACCTCGGCGCCGCTCTCCGGCGCCCACCTCAACCCGGCCGTGACACTCGCGCTCGCCCTCAAGAAGGACGGCATCTCCTGGGGTGACGTCCCGATCTACTGGGGCGGTCAGCTCCTCGGCGCCATGATCGGTGCCGCGCTGGTGTGGGTCGCCTACTACGGCCAGTTCCACGCGCACCTGACCGACAAGGAGATCGTCGGCGCCCCGGGTGCGCAGGCCACGGCCGCGAAGGCCGTCGAGGCGCAGGAGAAGGGCGCCGGCCCGGTCCTGGGCGTCTTCTCCACCGGCCCCGAGGTCCGCGTCGCCTGGCAGAACGTCGCCACGGAGGTCATCGGCACGATCGTGCTGGTGCTGGCCGTCCTGACGCAGGGTCTCAACGGCGACGGCAAGGGCCTCGGCACCCTGGGCGCCCTGATCACCGCGCTCGTGGTCGTCTCCATCGGTCTCTCCCTCGGCGGCCCGACCGGCTACGCGATCAACCCGGCCCGTGACCTCGGTCCGCGTATCGTGCACGCCCTCCTCCCCCTGCCCAACAAGGGCGGCTCCGACTGGAGCTACGCCTGGGTCCCCATCGTCGGTCCGCTGATCGGCGGGGCGATCGCCGCAGGCATCTACAACATCGCTTTCGCTTAGAACATCCGAAGCGGTCGAACTGCAAAGCAGTCGTAGATCAGTCGTAGACAGTCCCCCTTACTCATGGAACCCCGGGAGCACACAGTGACCGACGCCCACACCGCCGGCCCCTTCATCGCCGCCATCGACCAGGGCACCACCTCCAGCCGCTGCATCGTCTTCGACCGGGACGGCCGTATCGTCTCGGTCGACCAGAAGGAGCACGAGCAGATCTTCCCGAAGCCGGGCTGGGTCGAGCACAACGCCAACGAGATCTGGACCAACGTCCAGGAGGTCGTCGCCGGAGCCATCCAGAAGGCCGGCATCACCCGCGACGACATCAAGGCCATCGGCATCACCAACCAGCGCGAGACGACGCTGCTCTGGGACAAGAACACCGGTGAGCCCGTCCACAACGCCATCGTGTGGCAGGACACCCGCACCGACGCCCTGTGCAAGGAGCTCGGCCGCAACGTCGGCCAGGACCGCTTCCGCCGCGAGACGGGTCTCCCCCTCGCCTCCTACTTCGCCGGCCCGAAGGCCCGCTGGCTGCTCGACAACGTCGAGGGCCTGCGCGAGCGCGCCGAGCGCGGCGACATCCTCTTCGGCACCATGGACACCTGGGTCATCTGGAACCTGACCGGTGGTGTCGACGGCGGCAAGCACTACACCGACGTCACCAACGCCTCCCGCACCATGCTGATGAACCTCCACACGCTGGAGTGGGACGAGAAGATCGCCGAGTCCATCGGCGTGCCGCTGGCGATGCTCCCCGAGATCCGCTCCTCCGCCGAGGTCTACGGCGAGGTCTCCGGCGGCAAGCTGGGCGACCTGCTCGGCGGCATCCCGGTCGCCTCGGCGCTCGGCGACCAGCAGGCGGCGCTGTTCGGCCAGACCTGTTTCGCCGAGGGCGAGGCCAAGTCGACGTACGGCACCGGCACCTTCATGCTGCTGAACACCGGCGAGAAGATCATCAACTCGTACAGCGGTCTGCTCACCACCGTCGGCTACCGCATCGGTGACGACAAGCCGGTCTACGCCCTGGAGGGCTCCATCGCCGTCACCGGTTCGCTGGTGCAGTGGATGCGCGACCAGATGGGCCTGATCTCCACCGCCGCCGAGATCGAGACGCTCGCGCTCTCCGTCGAGGACAACGGCGGCGCCTACTTCGTGCCGGCCTTCTCCGGTCTGTTCGCCCCGTACTGGCGCTCCGACGCCCGCGGTGTGATCGCCGGTCTGACCCGGTACGTCACCAAGGCGCACCTGGCGCGTGCCGTCCTGGAGGCCACCGCCTGGCAGACCCGTGAGATCACGGACGCCATGACCAAGGACTCGGGCGTGGAGCTCGCGGCCCTCAAGGTCGACGGCGGCATGACCTCCAACAACCTGCTGATGCAGACCCTCTCGGACTTCCTGGACGCACCCGTGGTGCGCCCGATGGTCGCGGAGACCACCTGCCTCGGCGCCGCCTACGCCGCCGGTCTCGCCGTCGGCTTCTGGACCAGCACCGACGACCTGCGCGCCAACTGGCGCCGGGCCGCCGAGTGGACCCCCCGCATGGACGCGGAGACCCGCGACCGTGAGTACAAGAGCTGGCTCAAGGCCGTCGAGCGGACCATGGGCTGGCTCGAGGACGAGAGCTGAGAGACACCCCCTCAACAGCTCTGACGAGGAGTAAGAACCCCACATGACCAGTCAGTCCACCCTGCAGTCCGTGCCTGCCCTCGGTACGCGCCCGGCCTCCGGCTCCCTTCCGAGCCGCGCCGAGACCCGGGAGCAGCTCTCCAAGGCGTCGTACGACCTTCTCGTGATCGGCGGCGGCATCCTGGGCATCTCCACCGCCTGGCATGCCGCGCAGTCCGGCCTCAGGGTGGCTCTGGTCGACGCCGGCGACTTCGCCGGCGCCACCTCCTCCGCCTCCTCCAAGCTGCTCCACGGCGGTCTGCGCTACCTGCAGACCGGCGCGGTGAAGCTGGTGGCGGAGAACCACTTCGAGCGCCGTGCGGTCTCCCGCCAGGTGGCACCCCACCTGGCGAACCCGCTCACCTTCTACCTCCCCGTGTACAAGGGCGGGCCGCACGGCGCCGCGAAGCTCGGAGCGGGCGTCTTCGCCTACTCCGCGCTCTCGGCGTTCGGCGACGGCGTCGGCCACCTGCTGTCCCCCGCCAGGGCGGCGCAGGACGTGCCCGAGCTGCGCACCGACAACCTCAAGGCCGTGGCCGTGTACGGCGACGACCAGATGAACGACGCGCGCATGGCGCTGATGACGGTCCGCGCGGCCGTCGAGGCGGGCGCGGTCGTGCTCAACCACGCCGAGGTGACCGGTCTCCGCTTCACCCGGGGCCGGGTGACCGGCGCGGACCTGCGCGACCGGCAGTCCGGTGACGAGTTCGGCGTCAACGCCCGGCTCGTGCTGAACGCGACCGGGCCGTGGGTCGACCACCTGCGCAGGATGGAGGACCCGAACGCGGCTCCCTCCATCCGCCTGTCCAAGGGCGCGCACCTGGTGCTGAAGCGGACCTCGCCGTGGCGGGCCGCGCTCGCGACCCCCATCGACAAGTACCGGATCACCTTCGCGCTGCCGTGGGAGGACATGCTCCTGCTGGGCACCACGGACGAGGAGTTCGAGGGCGACCCGGCGGACGTCACCGTCACCGAGAAGGACACGGCCCAGATACTCGACGAGGCCGCGTTCTCCGTCCGCGACCAGCAGCTCTCCCGTGACCTGATCACGTACTCCTTCGCGGGGCTTCGGGTGCTGCCGGGCGGTCCCGGTGACACGGCCAAGGCCAAGCGCGAGACCGTGGTCACCGAGGGCCGGGGCGGCATGCTGTCCGTCGCGGGCGGCAAGTGGACGACCTTCCGGCACATCGGCCGTACGGTCATGCAGAAGCTGGAGGCGCTGCCGGGCGCCCCGCTCGGTGACGACTACGAGCCCGTCTCCTCGCTGCCGAAGCGGCTCCCGCTGCCCGGTGTCGCCAACCCGCGCGCGGTCGCGCACCGCCTGCTGGTGGACAACCCGGCGCCCGGTCCGCGGATGGCCGCCGACACGGCCAAGCACCTGGCGACGCACTACGGTTCGCTGGCCTTCGACATCGCCCGGCTGGCCAACGAGAACCCGGAGCTGGGCGAGCGCGTGCACCCGGACGCCCCGGAGATCTGGGCGCAGGTCGTGTACGCCCGGGACAACGAGTGGGCCGAGACGCCGGACGACGTCCTGCGCCGCCGCACCACGCTGACGATCCGGGGCCTGGCCACGGACGAGGTCCGGGCGAAGGTCCAGGACCTGCTCGACAAGAAGTAGCCCCGGGCCCGGTCCCTCCCCGACCGGGGCCGGCGTTCGAGAACGGCCCCTCCCCTCCCCTGGGGGGCCGGTAAGCGAAGGGGGGCGGCTCCCCGCCGACGGAGCCGCCCCCCTTTCGCGTGCCGCCGAAAGCCCGCGCCCGCCCGGAAAGTGGCGGTACCCGGCAGCCTCCATAATGTGCTCAGACATCCGACGTCTCAGCGCACCCGCGGGGCGAGAAGGAGGCCGGACATGGCTGTCACCGACGAGGCGATCGAGAAGATCAAGGGCATGATCGTCTCCGGCGCGCTGCGCCCCGGCGACCGCCTCCCCAAGGAGAGCGAACTCGCCTCCGAACTGGGGCTGTCCCGCAACTCGCTGCGCGAGGCCGTGCGGGCGCTGTCCCTGATCCGCATCCTGGATGTACGGCAGGGCGACGGCACGTACGTGACCAGTCTGGACCCGCAACTCCTGCTGGAGGCGCTGAGCTTCGTGGTGGACTTCCACCGCGACGACACGGTCCTGGAGTTCCTGGCGGTGCGCCGCATCCTGGAGCCGGCCGCCACCGCGATGGCCGCCTCCCGGATCAGCGAGCAGCAACTGGACGCGCTGAGCGCCCAGTTGGACAAGCTCGGTGACAGCCCGTCGGTGGAGGAGCTGGTCGCCTGCGATCTCGACTTCCACCGCGGGATCGTGCAGAGCTCCGGCAACTCCGTGCTCTGCTCCCTCCTGGACGGCCTGTCCGGGCCCACCACGCGGGCCCGGATCTGGCGCGGCCTGACCCAGCAGGACGCGGTCAGCCGCACCCTGCACGAGCACCGCGCGATCCTGGCGGCCCTGCGGGACCGGGACGGCGAGGCGGCCCGCTCCTGGGCCACGGTGCACATCGCGAGCGTCGAGCAGTGGCTGCGCGCCACGCTGTGAGTCACTCGGGCCCGGGCTCCGCCAGCCGCTGTTGCAGGGCCAGGTGCCGGAACTGGTGGACGGCGCCCACCCGGCGCAGCACACCCCGGTCGTGGGCGTCGGCGAGGAAGCCCATGAGGTCGTACGGCAGTCCCCGGCGCAGGGCCAGGTAGCAGCGGGCGACCGCGTAGTGGCCCCAGGCGGCCTGCCGGATGCCGACGGCCAGTCCCGTCAGCAGGGCGGGGATGAGGCCCACGACGAACATCCACAAGTAACCGCCGGTGGGCTGCGCGCCCCACACCCGGGTCGACCCCGACAGCACCGCGCACCAGCCCTGCGCGCCGATCACCAGGGCGCCGACGACGGCCGAGGTCAGGACGCAGACGCCGAGGGTGCGCCGGTCGTTGGCGAGCAGGGCCCGCTCGTCGGCGCCGGCGGCCACGTCCACCGGGACGGCCCGCAGGCCGTGCACCAGCAGGCAGGACATGGCGAACACGGCCGCGAGCTGGGCGCCGGCCCAGCAGGCCTCGCCCGGGTCGGCCGGCGCGATGTTCTCCGCGCCCGAGGGCCCCAGCAGTGCGTAGGCGACCAGGCCCTCCAGGACGATGCTCGCGCCCAGCAGGGTCCCGACCAGTAGCCCCCGGCCGACCCCCGCGGCGCTCCAGTGCCAGCGCAGCCGGGCGACGGGACGGGCCGGGTCCGCGGGTACGCCGTCGGTGCCGATGGCCGCGGCCGTCACGCCGTAGAGGAGGGCGCTGGCGATGCCGCACGCGTTGCCGAAGGCGGCCACGTAGCAGAGCGCGGCGAGGGCGCCGGTCAGCAGGGCGCGGCGGTCCCAGCGGGACGGCCGCCGCAGCCGCGGCCGGACACCGAAGGCGAACCCGGAGATGATCAGGCCGACCAGGGCGAGGGCCCCGGTGTCGGCCAGCCGGCTGAACAGGAGTTCGGGAAGGCTTCCCGGTGGGGCGGCGAGCACGCACAGCAGGGTGACCGCCGCTCCGGCCGCGAGGCCGCAGACCAGGCCGCCGCAGATGCCGGCCGCGACGATGCCGAGCCCGCCGCGCTGTTCCCAGTCTGCCGAGCCGCCCTGCGCGGTGAACTGCTGGGTCAGCGCCATGACCGTGCCCTCGAACAGCCAGGCCACCACGCCGAGGAGCACTCCGGCCAGGACCTTGGGCAGTACGGCCGGCACGTTGTGGCGGAGCTTCCACCAGGCGACTTCGGCCGCGCCGTCGAGACCGCGTTCCATGTGCCGGGCGAGGAAGACGAGCGCGAGGCGTGCCTGGGCCGTGGGCCAGTGGCCGCTCCGGCGCGGGTGCGGACGGTAGGCGGCGTCGACGAAGGCGTCGAGGAGGTGGTGCTCCACGGCGGTCCGGTCGCGCAGCCACACCAGGTCCGCCGGGTCGGGCAGCACCGCGTGGCCCTCGTCCGGCCGTGGGTTGTACACGGTGCGTGCCAGGGACACCATCAGCGGGCTGGTGAGCGCCCGGGCCACCGGGGTGTCCGTCCGCAGCGCCCGCACCACCGGCGTCCAGCGTCGCGCGGCGGGGGCGTGGGGGCCGCCCGCGTCGTGCAGGAGGTAGGCGGCGACGTCGGCGCGGTCCAGGGGTTCGAGGTGGACGCCGGCCAGCCCCGCGAGCCGTGCGGGGACACCGGTGCGCGGTCGCAGCGCCGCCCGGTACTCGGCGGGGCGGCTCGACAGGACCATCTCGCGCCCCGGC
This sequence comes from Streptomyces sp. NRRL B-24085, assembly GCF_001282115.1. Classification (GTDB taxonomy): domain Bacteria; phylum Actinomycetota; class Actinomycetes; order Streptomycetales; family Streptomycetaceae; genus Streptomyces. The sequence continues at coordinate 18,882 of NZ_LJBR01000031.1, forward strand.
GGCAGCGCCCGGGCGATGCGGTGCAGGGCCGTCGCCGCGACGTCGGCGGGCAGTTCGTCGAACCCGTCGAGCAGCGGCAGGACCAGCCGCCGGTCCAGCAGCATGCGGGCCAGGGTGAGCCGCCCGTACGGTTCGGGGGCGGGCCCGCCCAGTTCCGCGTGGTCCTGCACGAGTCTGCGCTCCATCCAGTCGCGCAGGTCCAGCGCGCCCGGGTCCCAGGAGGCCAGCGGGAACAGCACGGGCACCGGCCCGCCGGCCTCCCGGCGCTCGGTCAGCGCGAGCAGGAGTCGCACCAGGAACAGGGTCTTGCCCGCGCCCGGTTCACCCAAAACCAGCAGCCGGACGGGCGCTCCCGCGCTGAGGACGCCGGTGATCTCCCCGCGTCCGCCGCGCGGGCCGGGCCCGGGTACCTCGGCCAGGTCGGGATCGGCGTCCCGCCAGCCGACGGGCAGGGGATACGGCTCCCCCAGCCGCCGTACCTCCGCCTCCTCCTCCCACTCGTGCCGTACGGCGTCGGCGAGCCGGTCGGCGACGGCCTCCGGGCTCTGGCCCTGGGCGGCCTCGGTCCGCTCGGCCCGGTAGCCGCTCCACGCCAGGTAGGCCCCGCCCCAGGTCGGCAGGAGCGCGGCGAGCACGGTCGCCGGATCGTCGAGGCGCGGGGCGAGCAGCAGGGCGCCCAGCGTGCCCGCGGCCAGCAGGGTCAGATAGATGATTCCGGCGCGCCGCACGCGCGACCTCGGGACAACTCCGCTCACCCGACGAAGAGTTCCGTACCTCAGCGGCGGCGGGTGGCCGTAGTGCGCCGCTCCACACGAGTGGGTGAAACGGTGTCTCCGGGCGGACATCGGAGCTCTTGTGCACCGGGGCGGGCAGGGCGTCCGGTACGAGGACCCCGGCGGCGGTGTCCGCGAAGCGAGGACGGCCGGGGTGTTCGGGGGTGGCGAACGGGGCAGTGATCGTTCACTCCCCCGTGCAAGGGGGCTGCGGGCGCCCCCGCCGGACGCCGTAAGGTTGGTGCGTTAGGCGAGGGCACGTCGGAAGGAGGCGCTGGGTGATCGAGCTCGAGGGGGTTCCCGAGCTGATCGACCCGGTCATGGTGGCCGCGTTCGAGGGCTGGAACGACGCCGGCGACGCCGCCTCCACCGCGGTCGCGCATCTGGACAAGGAGTGGAAGGGCGAGGTGTTCGCGGCGCTGGACGCCGAGGACTACTACGACTTCCAGGTGAACCGCCCCACGGTGTGGCTGGACGGCGGAGTGCGCAAGATCACGTGGCCGACGACGAGGTTGTCGGTGGTCCGCGTCGGCGGTGACAAGCCGCGCGATCTCGTGCTCGTCCGCGGTATCGAACCGTCGATGCGGTGGCGCTCGTTCTGCAACGAGTTGCTGGGCTTCGCCCACGAACTGGGCGTGGAGCTGGTGGTGATCCTGGGCGCGCTGCTCGGTGACACCCCGCACACCCGTCCGGTGCCGATCAGCGGGACCACGTCCGATCCGGACCTGGCCCGGCGGATGGACCTGGAGGAGACCAAGTACGAGGGTCCCACCGGGATCGTCGGCATCCTCCAGGAGGCCTGCACCCACGCGGGCGTGCCCGCGGTGTCGCTGTGGGCGGCCGTACCGCACTACGTGTCGCAGCCGCCGAACCCGAAGGCGACGCTGGCCCTCCTGAACCGTCTGGAGGACCTGATCGACGTGCGGATCCCGCTGGGCGAACTGGCCGAGGACGCACGGGCCTGGCAGGTGGGCGTGGACCAACTGGCCGCCGAGGACAGCGAGGTGGCCGAGTACGTCCAGACGCTGGAGGAGGCCCGGGACACCGCGGAGCTGCCGGAGGCATCGGGCGAGGCGATCGCCCGGGAGTTCGAGCGGTATCTGCGGCGCCGGGACGGCGGCCAGCCGGGGCAGCCGGGCGGGCACGCGACCGCGGACGGGAGCGACAGTTCGGCCTATCTGCGGGACGGCCCCGGTGGTCGTACGAAGCCGCCCAGGCCGCCGCGGCCGGAGGCGGAGTCCGGGCCGGAGCGGGAACCGGAGACGGACGACGAGGACTCGTCGCCGGAGGACTGAGCTGAGGGGGCGGTGCGCACGCACCGCCCCCTCAGGTCTTTCCTCCACGGTCTCTCAGACCTGGTCCACTGCCACCGCGTCGTACTCGGTGGTGGGCGTGGGCTCCACGTCGAAGCGCGCGTTGGGCAGGTAGAGCCTCTTGCCCCAGGCGGCGACCGTCGTCGGGATGCGGAAGCGCGGGTCGGTGATGCGGGCGATCGCGGTGCCGCGGGTGCCGGAGGCGTTCAGCCGGAACACGTCGATCGCGTTCTGCTGCTGCTGTACGGCGTAGAGGATTCGCCCGAGCAGCAACAGCCCGTCGCCGTTGGGGAGTTTCGCCGCGCCGAGGTCGACGGCCCGGGCGGCGCCGGTGCGCGGGTCGACCCGCATGAGGCCGCCGCCGTCCGCGTAGGCGTTCACCACGAGCAGGGCGCGGCCGTCGGGGGTGCGCTCGATGCCGTTGGCCGTGAAGTCGGGGCCCTGCTGCCAGTCCCCGGTCAGGGGTACGGTCGTCACCGTGCCCTCGGCCAGTCTGTAGAGCACCGGCTTGAAGGACTCGGTGAACCAGGCGGCGCCCGGGGTGAGGACCACGTCGTTCACGAAGGTGCCGCCGGTGGCGTAGACGTGTTCGGTCTCGCCGGAGCGGGCGTCGACGGTCCGGATCTCGCCGCTGTCGCCGCCGGCGAGGAAGAGTCTGCGGCCGTGCCGGTCGATCTTCAGGCCGACGGTGGGGCGCCCGGAGCCCTGCGCGACGACCTTGCCGCGGCCGGTGGCCAGGCTCGCCCGGTAGATGTCGCCGTTGGCGAGCGAGCCGAACCAGGCGAAGGGCGCGGTGCCGATGGTGATGCCCTCGGGCTGGAAGCCGTCGGGCAGGGGGAACTGCGCGGGCCACGCGGCGTGCCGGGTTTCTGCCGCGTGCGCGGTGCCGCCGAGCAGGGCCGCTCCGGTCAGCGCGGCGGTCGTGGTCAGGAGTGTGCGACGTGCGAAGGAACGGTCTGCGGGTGCCACGGTGCGTCCTTCCGCAAGGAGGCCGGCGCGGGGCCGGCCGAACGGTCAAGCAACGCTTCCACCCCATCACATGACAGCCGTCTCCACAGCCTTCAAGGCCGAACAGGTGCCACCGGCAAGGGAGTTGCACAGGGCTGTCCGACGAGCGTCGGAAAGACGAAGGGGCGAAGGGGCGCTTCCGCCGTCCGGAGAAGCGCCCCTGGCCTCCAGTCCTGCTAGAGGGCCACGCCGAGCAGCGCGTCCACCGCGCGGGTCACCACACCGGGCGCTCCCGTGTCGGTGCCGCCCTGCTCCTGCTGGAGGGCGGCCCAGCGGTCGACGGCGGCCAGCGCGGAGGGCGCGTCCAGGTCGTTCGCGAGGGCCTCGCGGATCTCCTCGACGAGCGCCTCGGCGGCGGGTCCGTCGGGCCGGGAGACGGCGGCACGCCAGCGGCCCAGCCGGTCCACGGCGTCCTGGAGGACCTGGTCGGTCCACTCCCAGTCGGCCCGGTAGTGGTGGGCGAGCAGCGCGAGGCGGATGGCGGCGGGGTCGACGCCCTCGCGCCGCAGCTGCGACACGAAGACCAGGTTGCCCTTGGACTTGGACATCTTCTCGCCGTCCAGGGCGACCATGCCGGCGTGGACGTACGCCTTGGCCATGGGGAACTCGCCGGTCAGCACCTGGGCGTGGGAGGCGCCCATCTCGTGGTGCGGGAAGGCGAGGTCGGAGCCGCCGCCCTGGACGTCGAAGGTCATGCCGAGGTGGTCCAGGGCGATCGCCACGCACTCGATGTGCCAGCCGGGGCGTCCCGGGCCGAGCGAGGCGCCGTCCCAGCTGGGTTCGCCCTCGCGGGCGGCCATCCACAGCATCGGGTCGAGGGGGTTCTTCTTGCCCGGGCGGTCCGGGTCGCCGCCGCGCTCGGCGGACAACAGCCGCATGGCGGCCGCGTCGAGGTTCGAGACCTTGCCGAAGTTCGGGTCGGACTCGACGGAGAAGTAGACGTCCCCTTCGAGTTCGTAGGCGGCACCGGCGTCCCGCAGCCGCTCGACGAGCGGCACGATCCCGGGTATGGCCTCGACCGCGCCGATGTAGTGCCGCGGCGGCAGCATCCTCAGGGCGGTCATGTCCTCGCGGAAGAGGGCCGTCTCCTTCTCGGCGAGGGCGGCCCAGTCGAGGCTGTCCCGCTCGGCGCGCTCCAGGAGCGGGTCGTCGATGTCGGTGACGTTCTGGACGTAGTGAACCTGACGCTTCGTGTCGAGCCACACGCGCTGCACGAGGTCGAACGCGTTGTAGGTCGCCGCGTGCCCCATGTGGGTGGCGTCGTACGGCGTGATGCCGCAGACGTAGATACGGGCGACGGGACCGGGGTCGAGGGAGACCAAGCCACCGGTCGCGGTGTCGTGGATCCTCAGGTCGCGGCCCTGACCAGGCAGGGCGGGGACCTCGGAAGCGGGCCAGGCATGCATGTCACGAGCCTAACCGGACGGATGTTCCGTATACGAACCGGACCGGGCCGGATGGCCGGTAAGGCCTTCTTGCGCGGTACGGCCCCTTGTGCAGTGTCCCGTCAGACGGGCGGCCAGGGAATGGCCGGCCACTCTCCGCCCGGCTCGGGGTGCTTCCCGGAGTCCAGCAGCGCGTCGACACGCGCACGCGTGGCGTCGATCTCGGCGGAGGTGATCAGGGCGGCGAGCCGGGCGGCCAGCTCGCCCGACAGGGCCTCCCTGAGGCCCTCGAGAACGTCTACCGCCTCCCCCGTCAGGGGCTCCCCCGCCCAGC
>NZ_LJBR01000310.1 GCF_001282115.1 Streptomyces sp. NRRL B-24085
CGACGCCCCCTCCCTCATAGAGGTCCCCCTGCTCACCCAGCAGTGGCTCGACCTCGCCTTCGTCCACTGGGCCGTCGAACCGGCGGTCGTGGCGGGGCTGTTGCCGCGCGGCACGGTCCCCGACACCCACGACGGGCTCACCTACGTCGGGCTGGTCGCGTTCCGGATGCACCGGGTCGGCTGGCTGGGGCTGCCGGGGGTGCCGTATCTCGGGACCTTCCCGGAGACCAACGTGCGCCTGTACTCGGTGGACGGGCACGGGCGGCGCGGGGTGGTGTTCCGCTCGATGGACGCCTCCCGGCTGATCCCGGTGGTGATGGGACGTGTCGGCTTCCGGCTGCCGTACCTCTGGTCCCGGATGAGTGTCCGCACGGCGGGTGACACCGTCACCTACCGCAGCTCCCGCCGCTGGCCCGGGCCGCGGGGCGCCCGCAGCCTCATCACGGTACGGATCGGCGAACGCATCGGGGAGCCGACCGCGCTCGAGCACTTCCTGACCGCCCGCTGGGGGATGCACAACGCCTTCTTCGGCGGCCCCGAGCCACTGGCCTACCTGCCCAACGACCATCCGCGCTGGCCCCTGTACCGCGCCGACCTCCTCACCTGCGAGCAGGACCTGGTCACCGCGGCCGGCCTGCCCGCCCCCGCCGACGCCCCGGTCAGCGTCCTGTACTCCCCCGGCGTCCCGGTGCGCCTCGGCCGCCCGGCCCGTCCCGCGGGCATCCCCACCCCCTGACGGCGGAGGAACGGCGTTCCCCGGACATTCACGGGGGGATCACGTCCGGGGGGTTGAACCGGTCCGCGACCCCGCTAGCGTCTGTGGGCGTCCCGACCCACTCGAGTGAGGTGCCGATGTCCGCAAGACATGTCCTCGCCGGCCTGGCGCTGGTGCTCGCCCTGTCGGCCGCCCCGTCCGCGACGGCGTACGACGGCCACCAACCCCCGAGAGGGAAGCCGCACTTCGACCTCCAGGCGCACCGCGGCGGTATCGGCATGACCACCGAGGAGTCCCTGGAGGGCTTCGGGAAGGCGATGCGCCTCGGGGTGTCCACGCTGGAGCTGGACACCCATGTCACCAGGGACCTGAAGGTCGTCGTCAACCACGACCGGCAGATCAGCGCGGTCAAGTGCCGCGACACGGGGCCGGTGACGGCCGGGGACCCGATGTACCCGTACGTCGGCAAGTACATCAAGGACCTGACGCTGGCTCAGATCAGGACCATGGACTGCGGATACCAGCAACTGCCGGGCTTCCCCGAGCAGGAGGTGGTCAAGGGCTTCCGGATCGTCGAGCTGAAGGACGTGCTGAACCTGGTGAAGAGCTACCGCGCCAAGCGGGTCAAGCTCAACATCGAGACGAAGGTCGAGGCCGGGGCGCCCGAACAGACCGCGCCGCGCTCGGTGTTCGTACGGCGCGTCCACGAGGAGATCCACCGCTCCGGCATCGAGGACCAGGTCACCATCCAGTCCTTCGACTGGGGCGCGCTCAGGGAGATGCACCGGCTGGCGCCGAAGTGGCCGCTCGTCGCCCTCACCAACTACGACTTCCTCCAGGTCGGCAAGCCGGGCGCGTCCCCGTGGCTCGGCGGCATCGACGCCGACGACTACGGCGGCGACTTCGTCCGAGCGGCCGCCACGATCCCCGGAGTCAAGGCCCTCTCCCCCAACTACGGCTTCCCGCAGAGCGGCAAGGTCGGCGACCCCGGCTTCCGTTTCTACGCCGACCGGACGATGGTCGAGGCGGCCCACGCCCGGGGCCTGAAGGTCATCCCGTGGACCTGCGACGACCCGGCCACCGTGGAGGCGCTCATGGACATGGGCGTCGACGGTGTCATCACCGACTACCCGAACCGGGTACGGCGGATCATGGCCGAGCGCGGCATGCCCCTGCCGAAGGCGTACCGGCCCCGCTGACACCACGGTCCCGACCGGCGGCCTCCGGCACGGCACTCGGCGGCCTCCGGCGCGGCGATGTCAACGTACGTCTACGGGCGGCGGGTGTCCGCCGGGAAGGTCCGCGCGGGCGCCGGACGCCTGCTCACCCAGCCGTACAGGACCACCGAGCAGACCGCGGCCAGCGCGCACCAGGTCGACACGAACTCCAGCCGCCACAGCAGCCAGCACACCAGGGCACCGGCCCCGGCCAGGACGCCGAGCGCGGTCAGCCGGCGGTCGCCGGAGAGCAGCAGCGCGCCGACCGTGGCGACCAGGTAGCCCGCGACGAGCAGTTCCGGCCGGGGCAGTCCGATGACGTAGGCCATGGTGTGGCCGCGGATCTCGGCCCGGACGGGCCGGGTGGCGAGACCGTGGGCGAGAAGGGCGGCGGTCAGCGCGCCCACCGCCACCAGCCCCGTCACCCGGCGGCGTACGGCCCGGCGGGCGGCGGCGCACCACACGCCCACCGGCACCCACACGGCGAGCACGGGCAGGGCGATGACGGCCCAGGCGACGGTGGCGGCGCCGGTTCCGCCTCCCTGGTGCCAGATCCGTGCCTCGACGAGTTGGTGGGCGCCGAGCAGCAGGGGCAGCGCGGCGAGGGGCAGGTCCTCGGGGCGGCGGGTCCGGATCACACAGGCCGCCCCGACGGACGCGACGGCCGCGCCCGCCACGAGATCCGCTGTCGCACTCCAGCACATGACACCACCATGTCAGGCCGGGCCCTCGCCCACGCACTGCGCCACGAGGTGGACGTGTCCTGCACGGACCGCTCATTCGCAGATGTGCTGCGGTGGCCGGAACGTGGGGTCGGTGCCGGAGTCCCTGTTCGCCTGGACCCGTACCGTCTCCAACTGCGCCAGAAGAGACGTGAGCTGACGCTTCGTCGGGTCGCGGAAGAACTCCAGGACCGCTCGGTGGAAGGCGTCGCGGAGTTCGGGCGGCATCACGTCGGAGGCGTCGAAGCAGAGGACGCGGGCGCCGGAGAGCAGGGAGTCGATCCTCCGCTCGACCGGCGTCGCGGAGTCCGGCGGCGACAGCCCGGCCGTGGCCGGGAACAGCGGCCGTACCGCGGGCTCCGCCTCCGCCCACCACAGCTCCCGCCCGGCCGGGCTGGACAGTCGCTCCACGAGCTGCTGGGCGTCCGGGTCGTCGCTGAAGACGGCGGCCATGTCCCCCGCGACCTCGAAGGCGTCCCGGTACGCGGACGGCCCGTCCAGATAGCGGGCCGACGGCTCCACCTTCACGTCGTCGCCCGCGTAGACGTACCGGATGAAGGCACTCTGGTGCTCGTGCGAGCAGGTGAACCCGGGTGAGTCGAGCAGGCCGCGCGGCTGCCCGTCGGCCCCCGGCACGCCCTCGAACGAGGTGGTCAGGGACGTTTCGACCGACTCCGGGGAGCGCTTGCCGAGCAGGTGCGCCCAGGTCGTCCAGGCGCGTTCGACGGCCGGGTCGCGCCAGTCGAGGCGGCCCCTGGCCCACTCGTCGTAGCGGGTGGGGCCCGCCTGGTGGAGCACGAGGTCCTCGATCCAGTCGGTGCCGGGCCAGCCGGAGGTGGCCTGGGAGGCGAGCCCCACGCACCAGGCGGGCCGGTCGTCGGGCGCGTCCCGTTTGCTCCACACCAGGCTCTTGAGGTCGGCCTTCAGCGGCACCCAGTACGGGCGTGCCTTGTTGTCCACGATCAGCACCGGTACCCAGGGCGGGAAGGCACGCTGGGCGGTCTCCGTGTCGAGCGGCTTGAGCTTGTCGCGGCGGGCGTACTCGGTGAGTTCGCCGATGCTGTTGAGGACCGCCACGTCGGGCGGGTCGTCGGCCTCCAGTTGTGAGACGAGCGTCTCGCGCAACGAGCGGGTGCCCTCGTAGGTGTACGTCCGTCCGGTACCGTCGTCCAGTTTGTCGAGGACGGCTTCGAAGGCCTTGCCCTCCTCCCCGGTCCAGGGGCCGAGGACGACCAGCGGGTCGCGGCTGTCCGAGCCGCAGCCGGGGACCAGGGCGAGCAGACACGCCACGAGCAGGACGCGCAGGACACGGCTCATGCGACGGCTCCCGGCCGGGCGACGACGAGGTACTCACGGCGGTAGGCGTGCAGCGTGCCGGCGATCACGGCCGCGCCGACCAGGCCGGTGGGGAACACGAACGGGGCGATGCCGTCGAGGAAGGCGAGCCGTCCGTCCGCCAGGCCCTCGTCGATCCGGGCCCGGAGGGTCTCGATGGCCTGCGGTTCCGGTCCGGCGAAGGGCCGCTCCTCCGCGACCGTCTCCGTCCCGGGCGAGGTCCGCTCGGCCAGCGCGTCCGCGACGGGGACCGTCTCGTGCTGGGCGTGCAGGGCGAGCAGGGCGTCGACCGCGAGGAACGGCACGGCGAGCAGCGGCAGGGCGGCGGCCGTGAGGGGGATGCTCAGCCGGATCCGGAAGCGGCGGCGCAGGAAGGACACCGTCCGCCACAGCCCGGTGGCGAGCAGGGCGAGAGCGAGCGTGCCGATCACGGTCGCGGCGATGGTGTCCGCGCCCCAGGCGGCCCGGTCGGCGAGGCGCGCGCGCAGCCGCCCCTCCAGGCCGGTCACCCGGTCGACGATCGAGGTGGCGGCGGAGCCGGTCGCGGCCGGACAGGCCGGGTAGGGATCGCTGTCGGTCGCCGCGGCGGCCCGCGAGCAGAGCATGCTGCGCGCGTAGGTGAGTTCGGCGTCGCGCAGGACCAGGTCGGTGGCGTGGCCCTGGGCCCGGCCGATCCAGCCGGTGTAGTCGACGACCAGCGCGGACACGACCCGTACCTCCTGCTCCTCGGCGACGGTGAGGGCTCCGCTGCGGGTGACCTGGTTCAGGCTCTGCGTGGCGCGGGCGATCCGGGTCCGGTACCGCTCGCTGAGCCCGCTGAGCTCGGCGGCCCGTCCCTCGGCGAGGTTCCGTTCGGCCTCGCCGTGCGCGATGAGCAGCGAGGCCCGGGCGTCCGCGAGGTCGACCAGCGCGGGTGCCGCGCGTTCCCGGATGTACGCCGAGTCGCCGCGCACGTCCGCGTAGGCCCAGCCGAGCGCGCCGAAGGCCAGCACGGCGAGCAGCGGCAGCGCGACGAGCCGGTCCCGCAGGTAGGCGCGGTTGGGCCGGCCGTGCTCGGAGGGCCAGGCGTAGCGGTGGACGCGGCGGCCGAGTTCGGCGGTTACGGCGGAGACTGCCCGCGAGAGGCGGAGGGTGCCTTGTGCGACGGTCCGTAAGCGGCCGTCCGGAGCCAGTCGGCGACTCTCTTGCCGAGCCATGGGCTGTCCCTGTGGTGTCGGAAGGCGAGCGGGCGGACCTCGTAGGCGCGGTCCAGGAGGATCTCGGCCACGGCCGCGTCCTCGGGGGCGGCGGAGCGGGCGGCCTGGTGGGCGAGGGTGACATAGCGGCGGGAGAGGTCCTCCCGCAGGCCGTGTTCGTCCGGCGGGAGGCCGAGCCGGGGGTCCGCGCCGGCGGACAGGGCCGCGAGGCCCGCCGCGTCCAGGGCGCCGCGGCCGAGGGCGCCCTGTACGGCCTCCCAGACCTCCACGGTCATCCGGACCCTGGCCTCCTCGTCGGTCAGGCCGTGCGCGTGGAAGAGCAGGGCGAGGCGCCCGACCGCCTCGTGGAGCCGCTGCGGCACCTCCTCGTCCCGCCCGGCCCTGCGCACGTACTCGATGCCGATCCGCACGGCCGCGGTGCGCGCGGCGGTCCGGTGCCGCGAGTGCTGCGGTACGGCGTCCAGTTCGCGTACGGCCTCCTCGCGCGCTCTCTCGCCGTCCAGCGCGAGCCGGGACCGTGCGGCGCCGAAGGCCGCGCTGCCCAGGGACGGGTTGCGCAGCCGGACCGCCTCGTAGAAGGTCAGGGCCTCCTGCCGGCGTCCCAGGCGTTCCGCGCAGTGCCCGAGGGCCAGCTTGGGCGCGTACTCCCCGGGGATCGCCGCGTACACCCGGTCGAAGTGCCGCCGGGCCTCGGCGACTTCGTCGCGGGCGAGGGCGAGGAGCCCGTGGTGCCAGTCCAGCCGCCAGTCGTACGGGGCGCGGCGGGGGCCGATCCGCGCCTCGGCCGCCCGGAGTTCGCGTTCGGCGGCATCCGGTCCGTCGGCCGGGTTGCGCAACCGCAGCCGGCAGCGCAGGAGATGGACCTCCGTGGAGGCCCGCCAGTCACCGATGTGCTGGAGCAGTGCCTCCGGGGCGGCGTCGGCGAGCCTGCTCAGTGCGGCGTGGTGCTCGTCGTGGGGGTCGGGGCGCGGCACGGGCAGGCGCTGGGCGACCTCGACGGGCGAGGGCGGTGCGAACGGGGAGGGTGCGTCGGGGGCGGCCCAGTGCGCGAGGGGTGGCGCGGAGCCGAGGGCGCCGTCGAGGGCGTAGGCCGACTGGAGGAAGAGCGGCGAGGGCTCGAACGTCTCGGCACCGGTCCTCAGTGACCGCAACTCCCTGAACACGCCTCGCAGTTGCTGCTCCATCTCCCGCGCGTCGGCGAACCTCCCGGCGGGCCGGCTGGACGTGGCCCGGTGCAGCACACGGGCGAGCGAGAGGAGCCCGAGACCACGGGGGACGGGGGCGGTGGCGTCGGCGGGCCGCCAGGGCTCTTTGGCGGGCGCCCCCGGCGGCGGCCCGGGTTCCGCCGCGTCGCCCCGGGCTGGTCTGGAACGCGGGACTCGTCCGTCACCGGGTTCCTGAGCCCTCCCCGACGCCTGGGGAACACCCTGAGCCGGCGGCGCACCCGATGCCTCGCCGACGTTCAGGAGCCCCTCGGCGGCCGGTCCCGGGACGGCACCCCGCACGCTCTCGCCACCGGGCGGCTCCTCACCGGCCCGCTCCTTCTTCTCACCCGTGGCCAAGGCCGCCCGGACGACCCGCGTCTGTTCGGCGGCGGACAGGGCGCCCCCGGCGGCCCTCGCCACCTCGCCGGTCGCCGCGGTGCCGGGATCGCCCTCACCGGCCTTCCCGGCTTCCACCCCGGTCGTCCCTCCGGCGCCCGCCCCGGCCGGCCGGCCGGCATCCTGCCGCGCGCCCCCTCCGCCGTCCACTGCGGCCGCCCTTCCGGGACCGGCCCCCGTCGACGCGCCCGCTCCCGCAC
>NZ_LJBR01000311.1 GCF_001282115.1 Streptomyces sp. NRRL B-24085
GCCTCGTCGCCATGGCGCCCTGGCACCCGCCCCGCAGGTACCTGCGGGAACCCCGCTACGACGCCATGGAGACCTGCCTGGACCGCACCGGCCCGGCGGGCCGGGCGATGATGTGCACCTCGGCCTCCGTGCAGGTGTGCCTGGACGCGGGCCACGAGGAGCCCGGCCCGCTCGGCCTGGGACGCCGCTGGTGGCTGGCGCACCAGGTGGGTCCGGTCCTGGTGGCCGCCTTCGCCAACTCCCCGCTCGCCGGTTCCGAGCCCACCGGCTGGCTCTCGACCCGCCAGCTCCGGTGGACGGAGATCGGCAGGGACCGGGCGGGCGGCCCGTCCCTGGACACCGACCCGCGCACCGCCTGGGCCCGGCACGTCCTGGACGCGCCGGTGATGTGCATCCGGCGGGACGGCGGCCCCTGGGACGTCCCGGAGGGGCTGACCTTCCGGGAGTGGGTCAGGTCGGGGGTGCCCCGGCAGCCGACCCGGGAGGATCTCGACTACCACGTGTCGACCCTGTTCCCGCCGGTCAGGCCGCGCGGTCATCTCGAACTGCGCATGATCGACGCGCAGCCGGGCGAGGACGGCTGGATCGTCCCGCTCGCGGTGACGACGGCGCTGTTCGACGACCCGGAGGCGGCCGAGACCGCGTACCGGGTGGTGAAGCCGCTGGCCGAGCGCACCCTGTCGACGCCCGCTCCGCACAATCCGCTGTGGATCGACGCGGCCCGCGACGGCCTGGCCGACCCCGAGCTGCACGAGGCCGCGATCGCGTGCTTCTCGGCGGCCCTGGAGGCGCTGCCCCGACTGGGTGCGACACCCGAGGTCACCGCCGCTGTCGAAACGTATCTGCACCGCTATGTGATCCGGGGCCGCTGCCCCGCAGACGACCTGCTGGACCGGACGCACGGTTCGCTCGGGAAGGAAAGCCGCACATGACCGACTCCACCGCCGACCTGTCCGTCGATCCCGAGGCCTTCTGCGAGCGGGCGGTGACCACCCTGGTCACCGCCCGGGACCGCACGACACTCCTCACGAGCTGCGTCGAGGACCCCGACCTGACCGCCCAGCACTCGCCGCTGATGTCGCCGCTCGTGTGGGACCTCGCCCACATCGGCAACCAGGAGGAGCAGTGGCTGCTGCGGACCGTCGCCGGGCAGGAGGCGATACGGCCCGAGATCGACGGCATCTACGACGCCTTCGAGCACCCGCGCTCCGAACGCCCCACCCTGCCCCTGCTCTCGCCCGCCGAGTCCCGGCGCTACGCGGCGGAGGTGCGCGGACGGGTCCTGGACGTCCTGGAGGGCGCCCCCCTGCACGGGACGCGGCTCACCGAGGCCGGGTTCGCCTTCGGGATGATCGCTCAGCACGAACAGCAGCACGACGAGACCATGCTGATCACCCATCAGCTCCGCAAGGGTCCCGCCGCCCTGACCGCCCCGGACCCGGCACCGGCCCCGCTGTTCACCGGTCCGGCCGAAGTCCTCGTCCCCGGCGGCCCGTTCACCATGGGCACCTCCGACGAGCCGTGGGCGCTGGACAACGAACGCCCCGCGCACCGGCGCGAGGTGGACGCCTTCTACATCGACACGACCCCGGTGACGAACGCCGAGTACCAGGCGTTCATCGACGACGGCGGCTACGACGACGAGCGCTGGTGGACCCCGGCGGGCTGGGCGCACATCCGCGCCCACTCCATCCACGCCCCGCTGTTCTGGAAGCGCGACGGCAGGCAGTGGCTGCGCAGGCGCTTCGGCGTCACCGAGGTCGTGCCGCCCGACGAGCCGGTGGTCCACGTGTGCTGGTACGAGGCCGACGCCTACGCCCGCTGGGCCGGACGGCGGCTGCCGACCGAGGCGGAGTGGGAGAAGGCGGCCCGCCACGACCCGGCCGGCGACCGCTCGATGCGCTACCCGTGGGGCGACGCCGACCCGGCCCCCGAGCACGCCAACCTGGGCCAGCGCCATCTGCGGCCCGCCCCCGCCGGAAGCTATCCGGAGGGCGAGTCGCCGCTCGGTGTACGGCAGTTGATCGGTGACGTGTGGGAGTGGACGGCGAGCGACTTCGAGCCCTACCCGGGCTTCCAGGCGTTCCCGTACAAGGAGTACTCGGAGGTGTTCTTCGGCCCCGACCACAAGGTGCTGCGCGGCGGTTCGTTCGCCGTGGACGCGGTGGCCTGCCGGGGCACGTTCCGCAACTGGGACTACCCGATCCGGCGGCAGATCTTCTCCGGTTTCCGCACGGCCCGTTCCGCGGGGGCCGTCTGATGTGCCGTCACCTCGCCTACCTGGGCCCCGAGCAGCCGCTCGGCCGGCTCCTCGTGGAGCCGGAGCACGGTCTGTACCGGCAGTCGTGGGCACCGCGCCGGCAGCGGTACGGCACCGTCAACGCCGATGGTTTCGGGGTCGGCTGGTACGCCGAGGGCGACCGCGTCCCGGCCCGCTACCGGCGCGCCGGGCCCATCTGGGCCGACCTCTCCTTCGCGGATCTCGCCCGGGTCGTGAGAAGCACGGCGGTCCTGGCCGCCGTACGGGACGCCACCCTGGCGGGAGCCGACGCCGAGGCCGCCGCGGCGCCCTACGCCTCCGGGCCCTGGCTGTTCAGTCACAACGGCGCGGTCAGGGGCTGGCCGGACTCCCTGGCCCCGCTGACCGCCTCGCTGCCCCCGGCGGAGCTGCTGTCGATGGAGGCCCGCAACGACTCGGCGTTCGTGTGGGCCCTGGTCCTGAACCGGCTGCGCGGCGGCGACGAGCAGGGCCAGGCGTTGTCCGACACCGTCCTGGAGGTCGCGGAGGCGGCCCCCGAGTCCCGGCTCAACCTGCTGCTGACCGACGGTGGGTCCATCGCCGCGACCGCCTGGGGCGACACCCTGTGGTACCTGCAACGCCCGGGCCTCGGAACGGTCGTGGCCTCCGAGCCGTACGACGACGATCCGCACTGGCAGGAGACTCCCGACCGCACGCTGCTCACGGCGAGCCGCACCGACGTCCTGCTGACACCCCTCAAGTCCCTGGAACCACTCGAGGAGCCCCGCACGTGAGTCCGTTCCTGCTGACCCGCACCCTGCCCGAGGACGCCACCGAGGCCGCGCTGCGCGCCGATGTCCTCAAGGGCCTGACGCACACGCCCAAGACGCTGCCGCCGAAGTGGTTCTACGACGCCCACGGCAGCGAACTCTTCGAGCAGATCACCGAGTTGCCCGAGTACTACCCGACCCGCGCCGAGCGGGAGATCCTCGTCGCGCGCTCCGGCGAGATCGCCGCGGCGACCGGCGCCCGCACCCTGGTCGAGCTGGGTTCCGGCTCCTCGGAGAAGACCCGGTACCTGCTCGACGCGCTGACCGGGCTGCACACCTACGTGCCGGTCGACGTCAGCGAGAGCGCCCTGACCCAGGCCGGGCACGCCCTCATCGCCCAGCGGCCGGAGCTGAGCGTGCACGCGCTGATCGCCGACTTCACGGGCGGTCTGTCCCTGCCGGGGACGCCGGGACCGCGCCTGGTGGCCTTCCTCGGCGGCACGATCGGCAACCTGCTGCCGGCCGAGCGCGCCGCGTTCCTGTCCTCCGTCCGTTCCCTGCTCTCCCCCGGTGACGCGCTGCTGCTCGGCACGGACCTCGTCAAGGACGAGAACGTGCTGGTCAGGGCGTACGACGACGCGGCCGGGGTGACGGCCGCGTTCAACAAGAACGTCCTGACCGTCGTCAACCGCGAGCTGGGCGCCGACTTCGATCCCGGTGCCTTCGACCATGTCGCGCTGTGGGACGCCGAGAACGAGTGGATCGAGATGCGCCTGCGCTCCCGCAAGGACCAGACCGTGAAGGTCCCGGCGCTCGACCTGGCCGTCGACTTCGCGGCGGACGAGGAGTTGCACACGGAGATCTCCGCGAAGTTCCGCAAGGAGGGCGTCCGCAGCGAACTTTCCGCCGCCGGGCTGGAGTTGGCGCACTGGTGGACGGACGGCGAGGGCCGGTTCGCGCTGTCACTGAGCGTGGCCCGGTAGCGGTCGCGGAGTCGGGGGGCCGTTTCGCCCGGCCCCCCGACCCTCATTCCAGGGCGACGGCCATCCGCCGTACCGCCTCGGTGATCAGCTCGGGCGAGGTCGCGAGGTTCAGCCGGACGAATCCGGCGCCCCCGGTGCCGAACGGGATGCCGGAGTTGAGGGCGACCCGGCCGCGCTCCAGGAAGACGGCTGCCGGGTCGTCGCCCAGTCCCAGCGCACGGCAGTCCAGCCAGGCCAGGAAAGTGGACTCGGCCGGTTCGTAGCGCACGGCGGGCAGCCTCTCGGCAAGGAGTCCGGCCAACAGCCGCCGGTTGTCGTCGAGGCCGGCGAGCAGCGCGTCGAGCCAGGCGCCGCCGTCCCGCAGCGCGGCGGTGTGGGCGAGGACGCCGACGTGGCTGGGACCGTGGCCCACCTCCTCGGGAAGGCGCGCGAGGTCGTCGGCCGCGTCGGGCCCGGCGACGGCCACCGCGGCCTTCAGCCCGGCCAGGTTCCACCCCTTGGAGGCCGACATCAGCGACAGCCCGCTCCCGCCGCCGGGAACACTCAGGTAGGGCACGAACGTCGCCCCGGCCGCGACGAGCGGGGCGTGGATCTCGTCGGCCACGACCCGTACCCCGTACGTGTGCGCCAGCGCGGCCACGTCCGCCAGCTCGGCGGCGGAGTGCACGGTGCCGGTCGGGTTGTGCGGGCTGCACAGCAGGTACGCGGGCCGGCCCGCGCCCTTGCGGACCTGCCGGAAGACGTCCTCCAGGACCTCGAAGTCGATCCGCCCGTCCTCGCCGAGCGGGGCCTCGACGACCTTGCGGCCCATGTTCCCGACGAACTGGTAGAAGGGCGGGTACACGGGCGAGTTGACGACGACGGGATCCCCCTGCCCGGAGACCAGCTTGAGCATCTCGACGATGCCCAGCATCACGTCCGGGACGATCGCCGTGCGCTGCACCGCGAGCCCGTCCCAGCCCCACCGTTCGCCCGCGAAGGCGGCCAGCGCCTCTGCGTACGCGGTCCCGGACGGGTATCCGGTGTCTCCGAGCTCCACGGCGTCGCGAACGGCCCGCACGACCGGTTCGGCCAGGGGGACGTCCATCTCGGCGACCCACAGCGGGAGTACGTCCTGCGGGTAGGTGCGCCATTTCATGCTCGTACGGCGTCGGAGCTGCTCCAGGGTGAGCCGGCGCAGCGGGTTGTCGGCGGCGGGGGCTGGAATGTCGCTCGGCATACCGTCCATGGGCCCAAGATAGGCGGCGTCCGCCCCAGGCTGAACCGGTGGACGGCTCGCGCTCAGCAGCCGCCTGGGGCACGGTGGAACCATGACGAACCACACCTACCGCGTGACCGAGATCGTCGGCACCTCGCCGGACGGCGTAGACCAGGCGATCCGCAACGGCATCACCCGCGCCTCGCAGACCCTGCGCAATCTCGACTGGTTCGAGGTGACCCAAGTGCGGGGCCAGATCGAGGACGGACAGATCCAGCACTGGCAGGTGGGGCTGAAGGTCGGCTTCCGCCTCGACGAGACCGACTGACGGCCGTCAGGTCCGCCCCTCCCGCTCCTGGGCCGCCTCCAGCGTCTCGGAAGGGGCGGTCCAGTCTGCCCGTACGACGGTGAAGCCGGCCCGTCGGGCGTCCTCGCAGACCAACTCGTCGTCGTCCACCAGGACCCGGATCTCCCGGGTGCGGGCGAGCCGCTTGAGGATGTCCAGTTTGGTGCGCCGGGCGGGCCGCCGGTCGTCGTTGCGGCGCATGTGCACACTCCCTTCCGGGAGGCCCTGCGCGGTGAGCCACGCGAGTGTGTCCCGGCGGCAGCGCTCCGGCCGCCCGGTGAGGTAGACGATCTCGCACTCCTCGGCGCTCTCCAGCACCAGCGCGATGCCGTCGGGGAGCGGCGGATCCTCGGGCGCGGCCGCGAAGAAGGCGTCCCAGTCGCGCGGCCTGCGCTCCAGGAACCGCTGCCGGTGGGCCGTGTCGGCCAGGGTGTTGTCCAGGTCGAACACGGCGAGCGGGCGCTTGTCGCTGTCGGTCACGCCACCCACCCTAGCCCCGGCGATCTTCCCGCCCGCGTACGGCAGCGCCGCCGGTCCAGGAGACCCCCGGCCGAACTGCCCGATCAGTGCAGGCCGCATGCTTCTCCCATGTCTCCGACGCCCCGCACCTTCCTGACCGGCTCCGGCCCCTGCACCCTCGTCGTCTGCCGGGGCTGCTGCTGCGGCGACGCCCGCAAGCACCCCGGCACCGACCACACCTGGCAGTTGGAGCTGCTGCGGGCCGGAGCCGCCGAGCACGCCTTCCAGGTCCGTACGACCGACTGCCTGGGCCCCTGCGACCAGGCCAACGTGATCGTCGTACGCCCCTCGGCCGCCGGACGCCGGGCCGGGGGCAGGGCCGCGTGGATCGGGTTCGTCATGGACGACGAGGCCACCGAGGAGGTCGTGCGGTGGGCGGCGGCGGGCGGTCCGGGGATCGCCGAGCCGCCGCTGACCCTGGAACTGCAGTTCATCGAGCCGCCCAGGGAGGCCCGGGTGCGGTCCCGGCGCCGCCGCTAGTTGTTAATGAGATCCATTTTCATATAGCGTCCTCGGTGCCCACCCACCGAGGTCACCGAAGAGGATCCCGCCATGGCTGTCCCCAAGCGGAAGATGTCCCGCAGCAACACCCGCCACCGCCGCTCGCAGTGGAAGGCCACCACCGCCCAGCTCGTGCCGGTCACCGTCGACGGCGTCGCGCACCTGGTCCCGCAGCACCTGGTCAAGGCGTACGAGCGCGGCCTGCTGCGCCCCGAAGGCTGAGGCCCGGATGCCGTACGACCGCCGCCTGCCCGTCACCGTCCTCTCCGGCTTCCTCGGGGCGGGCAAGACGACGCTCCTCAACCATGTCCTCGCCAACCGCGAGGGTCTCAGGGTCGCCGTCATCGTCAACGACATGAGCGAGGTCAACATCGACGCGGCACTGGTGCGCGGCGGTGAGGCCGCGCTGTCGCGGACCGAGGAACGCCTGGTCGAGATGACCAACGGCTGCATCTGCTGCACCCTGCGCGACGACCTGCTGGAGGAGGTGGACCGGCTGGCCCGCGAGGACCGCTTCGACCACCTGCTCATCGAGTCGTCCGGCATCTCCGAGCCCATGCCGGTGGCCGCGACCTTCGCCTTCGCCCGCGACGACGGCGCCACCCTCGGGGACGTGGCCCGGCTCGACACCATGGTCACGGTGGTGGACGCGGCCAACTTCCTGCCCGAGCTGGAGCGGGGCGACGAACTCGCCGAGCGCGGTCTCGCACCCTTCGAGGACGACGAGCGCACGGTCAGCGATCTCCTCGTCGACCAGATCGAGTTCGCGGACGTCCTCGTCCTCAACAAGCTCGACCTCGTGGACGCGGCGGCCGCGGCCCGGCTGCGGGCGGCACTCGTACGGCTCAACCCGCTCGCCCGGATCGTCGAGGCCGAGCACGCCCGCGTGGACCTCCGACAGGTCCTCGGCACCGGCCTGTTCGACCTGGAACGAGCCCAGCAGGCGCCGGGCTGGGTCCGGGAGCTCAACGGCGAGCACGTGCCCGAGACCGAGGAGTACGGCGTCTCCTCCACCGTCTTCCGCTCCGAACTCCCCTTCCACCCCGGCCGGTTGTGGGACTTCGTCACCGAGGAGCTGGACAGCGGGGCGTACGGACGGATCCTGCGCTCGAAGGGCTTCTTCACCCTGGCCAGCCGCCCGCACGTGACCGGCCTCTGGTCACAGGCCGGTTCGGTGGCCCGCTTCGAGCCGTCGGCCGCACGGGACGCCGAGGCACCGTACGCACAGGAACTCGTCCTCATCGGAACGCGGTTGGTGCCGGACGCACTGCACCAAGCCCTCGCGGGCTGCCTGCTGGCCCCGGACGAGGAGCGCCCGCTCGTCGACCCCTTCCCCGCCTGGGAGACCCACGGCGTCGACGACACCTGCGACCACGAGACCGTTGGCACCCACGCTCACGCGGCCGTGTCGTAGAACTCCGCGCGGACGCGGCGCAGCCACGCCTCGGCCGGTGCCTCGTCGGGCCGTTCCGGGAGCGCGCTGCGGGCCTCGGCGAACGCGGTCTGGTAGTGGACGAGCAGCGACCGCGCCGAGGCCGGGTCGGCGGCGACCGCGTCCCCGAAGCGGTGGTACGCCCCGGGGTCCTCGACCCGCACGGTGAGCCGTCCGGTGGTGTACAGCTCCAGTCCCTGGTGGCAGAGCCGCTTCAGGTGCCGGGCGTGCTTGGCGGTGCGGTGATCGCCGGCGCGGCTCTCCAGTTTCCTGAACTGCTGCGTGGCGTAGCCGAGATAGGCGTCCCGGACCCGCCGGGCGCTCAGGAACGACCCGCGGATGGCGATGAGTTCGTCGCCGAGCGGGGTGCGCACCTCGTACAGCTCGTCCGGCAGCCACACCAGCTCCATGACGGTCGGGTTGCCGCCGAGGGCGAGCCGGCACCACTTCGCCGCCTCGTGCAGGGTACGGTCCGGGGCCGTGGTGACGTGCGACTGCGCCGGCGTGCGCAGGCCGAGCAGGGTCTCGGTGGGCGCGGCGAACATGCCGAGCCGGTCCACGTCGGAGCCCTCGCGGGCGAGTCCGTACGCGGTCGAGCCGACGATGCCGGAGAGCAGGATGTTCTGAACGGTCACCCGGCCCATTGTGCTGACCTGCGGCGATCGCGGTCATCCGGTTTTCCCGCCGGTCCGGGTGCCGGGAATACCGCGTCCGGTCAGGCGTTGAACCCGGTGTGAGTGCCCTGACCGCCGCCCGCTTCTCCGTCCTCGACCGCTCCCGCACCCGCGAGGGCGGCACGAACGCGCAGGCGCTCCAGGACACCGTCGGCCTGGCGCGGGAGCTGGAAGGGCTCGGCTACCACCGTTTCTGGGTCTCGGAGCACCACGGTGTGCCGGGAGTCGCGGGCTCCGCGCCGACGGTGCTCGCGGCCGCCGTGGCCGCCGCCACGGACACGATCCGCGTCGGCACCGGCGGTGTCATGCTGCCGAACCATCAACCCCTGGTCGTCGCGGAGCAGTTCGGGGTGCTGGAGTCCCTGTTCCCCGGCCGGATCGACATGGGCCTGGGTCGTTCGGTCGGCTTCACCGACGGCGTGCGCAGGGCGCTGGGGCGGGGCAAGGACGACGCCGACGACTTCGCCGGACAGCTGGAGGAGCTGCTGGGCTGGTTCCGCGGCACCTCCCCCACCGGGGTGCACGCCCGGCCGGCCGAGGGTCTGACGGTGCCGCCCTTCGTGCTGGCCATGGGCGAGGGTGCCGCGATCGCGGCCCGCGCGGGCCTGCCGATGGTCATCGGCGACCTCAGGAACCGCGAGAGGATGCAGCGGGGCATCGACCACTACCGCGAGCACTTCCGGCCCTCCGACTGGGCGCGGGAGCCGTACGTCGTGATCTCCGGGACGGTCGCGGTGGCCGCCACTCCCGAGGAGGCGCGACGCCTGCTGATCCCCGAGGCCTGGTCGATGGCGCACTCCCGCACCCACGGCACGTTCCCTCCGCTGCCGCCCGTCGAGCGCGTCGAGACGCTCCCCATGACGGCCAAGGAGCGGAACTTCTACGAGGCCGGGCTCACCGGGCACATCGCGGGCACCGAGGAGCAGGTCGCCCACGAGCTGGAGACGGTCCTGAAGGAGACCGGGGCGCAGGAGGTGCTGGTCACCACCAGTACGTACGACCGCGGGGCCTTGCTGGACTCCTACCGGCGGCTGGCGGCGATCACCTCCGGTTAGAGTCGTTCCCATGCCCGGCCCCCACACCCCCCACGACCCGTACGTCCGCGTCCGCGGTGCCCGTGAGCACAACCTCAAGGGAGTGGACGTCGACGTGCCACGGGACGTGCTGGCCGTGTTCACGGGGGTGTCCGGGTCCGGGAAGTCGTCCCTGGCGTTCGGGACGATCTACGCGGAGGCCCAGCGGCGGTACTTCGAGTCGGTGGCGCCGTACGCGCGCCGGCTGATCCACCAGGTGGGGGCGCCGAAGGTCGGGGAGATCACTGGGCTGCCGCCCGCGGTCTCACTCGAACAGCGGCGTTCGGCGCCGACGTCCCGTTCGTCCGTCGGCACGGTCACCAACCTCTCGAACTCGCTGCGGATGCTGTTCTCCCGGGCCGGCGACTACCCGCCGGGCGCCGAACGGCTCGACTCGGACTCCTTCTCCCCCAACACGGCCGTCGGCGCCTGCCCGGAGTGCCACGGCCTGGGCCGGGTTCACGGTACGACCGAGCAGTCACTGGTGCCCGACCCGTCGCTGTCGATCCGGGAGGGCGCCATCGCGGCGTGGCCCGGCGCCTGGCAGGGCAAGAACCTGCGGGACATCCTCGACGCGCTCGGACACGACGTGGACCGGCCGTGGCGTGAGCTGCCCGCCGCGGAGCGGGAGTGGATCCTGTTCACCGACGAGCAGCCGGTGGTCACCGTGCACCCGGTGCGGGACGCGGACCGTATCCAACGCCCCTACCAGGGCACGTACATGAGCGCCCGCCGCTATGTCCTCAAGACGTTCGCGGACTCCAGGAGCCAGACGCTGAGGGCGAAGGCGGAACGGTTCCTGGTCTCCGCCCCCTGCCCGGCCTGCGGCGGCAGCAGACTGCGTCCGGAGGCCATGGCGGTCACCTTCGCGGGCCGCACGATCGCCGAGCTCGCGGCCCTGCCGCTGACCGGGCTGGCCGCCGTACTGGACGGTCGCGGCGAGACCGCGCGCGTCCTCACCGAGGACCTCAAGTCCCGGATCGCGCCCGTCGTGGAGCTCGGCCTCGGCTATCTGAGCCTGGACCGCGCGACCCCCACCCTGTCCGCGGGCGAACTGCAACGACTGCGCCTGGCCACCCAGTTGCGGTCCGGGCTGTTCGGTGTGGTGTACGTCCTCGACGAACCCTCCGCCGGACTGCACCCCGCGGACACCGAGGCCCTGCTCACCGTGCTGGCGCGCCTGAAGGCCGCCGGCAACTCGGTGTTCGTGGTGGAGCACCACCTGGACGTCATGCGGGGCGCGGACTGGCTGGTGGACGTCGGGCCGGGGGCCGGGGAGCACGGCGGGCGGGTGCTGCACAGCGGGCCGGTCGCGGAGCTCGCGCAGGTCGAGGAGTCGGCCACCGCCCGTTTCCTGTTCGACCGCACCCCCGCCGGGGAGCGTGAAGTGCGGTCGCCTCGCGGATGGTTGAAGGTCGGTCCGGTCCACCGGCACAACCTGCGCGGGGTGACGGCCGCGTTCCCGCTAGGTGTGTTCACCGCGGTGACCGGGGTGTCGGGCTCGGGCAAGTCCACCCTGGTCGGCGAGATCACTGCGGAGTCGGCGGGAGCGGACCGTCTGGTCTGCGTCGACCAGAAGCCGATCGGCCGCACCCCGCGCTCCAACCTGGCCACCTACACGGGCCTGTTCGACGTCGTGCGCAAGGTCTTCGCCGGCACCGACGAGGCGCGCGAGCGGGGCTACGGAGCGGGGCGGTTCTCCTTCAACGTGGCCGGCGGGCGCTGCGAGACCTGCCAGGGCGAGGGGTTCGTCAGCGTCGAACTGCTCTTCCTGCCCAGCACCTACGCGCCCTGCCCGGACTGCGGCGGGGCCCGCTACAACCCCGCGACGCTCGAAGTGACGTACCGGGGACGGAACATCGCCCAGGTGCTCGACCTGACGGTGGAGTCGGCGGCGGACTTCTTCGCCGACACCCCGTCGGCGGCCCGCAGCCTCACCACCCTCCTAGACGTCGGCCTCGGCTACCTCCGCCTCGGCCAGCCCGCGACCGAGCTCTCCGGCGGCGAGGCTCAGCGCATCAAGCTCGCGAACGAACTCCAGCGCGCCCGCCACGCCCACACCCTGTATCTCCTCGACGAACCCACCACCGGTCTCCACCCGGCCGACGTCGAGGTCCTCATGCGCCAGCTGCACGGTCTGGTGGACGCCGGGCACACCGTGGTCGTCGTCGAGCACGACATGGCGGTGGTGGCGGGCGCGGACTGGGTGATCGACCTGGGGCCGGGCGGCGGCGACGCGGGCGGCCGGATCGTGGCGGCAGGCGTGCCGCAGGAGGTGGCCGGGGCGGACGCGGGCGCCACGGCTCGGTACCTGGCACGGGCGCTGGGCACGGGCGCCTGACCCGGGCGGTCCCGGAGCCGCCGGCACCTTGGGAGCGGCGGGTACGGCTCCGGTGCGGCCCTACCCCGCGCGCACTCCGGATGCGGGGGTTCGGCTCCGCAGGCTCGGCACCGGTCGGCGCTCCGGCACGACCGCCGGGCGCCTGACGCCGCCGGTGCCGGTGACGGGGGCGGCCGTGAGCGCCGGGGCCGTGTGCTCACCGGCCCGGCCCGGGCACGCGTGCGACTGTGCCGCCCGGGCCAGGGAGCGACGGTCGGGATGGCTGCCCGGGAGGATCGGCGCCGGGACCTCCACCTCGGCCGTCAGTCCGCGGGCCGACACCACCCGCCACACCGAGGTGAGCAGGGAGTCGTCCCCGACGAAGGCGGGGACCGTGCTGGCTCCGCCGTCCGCGAGCCGGTAGCGCAGGCGCACCGGCTGGACGGGCACCCCGGCGTCCAGGGCCGCCTGGAACACCGCGCGACGGAACCGGCCCTGGGCGCGGCCGCACCACGTGCTGCCCTCGGGGAAGACGGCGACCGCGGCGCCCCCGCGCAGCGCGTCCGCGATCCGGGCGACCGTGTCCGGCAGGGCGCGCAGCCGGTCGCGTTCGATGAACAGCGCGCCGCTGCCGGCCGTCAGTCGGCCGGCCACGGGCCACCGGCGGATCTCGGACTTGGCGAGCATCCGGGCGGGACGCACGGCGGCGAGCAGCGGGATGTCGAGCCAGGAGATGTGGTTGGCGACCAGCAGCACCCCGCCGGCGGGCGCGGGCGCGAGGGTGCCGGACAGCCGGATCCGGACCCCCGAGGCCCGCACCACCGCCCGGCACCACCGCCTGACCACGTGGGCCGGGAGCGACCGGCCGACCGGCAGCAGCGCGATCCCCGCCAGCAGCACCGCGGTGACCGCGAGGAGCCGCAGCACGGCACGGGGTACGACCGTGACGGACCCCGTCCGCTCCAGGCACGTCCCCGGGGTGCAGGGCGCGCTGGGCAGCCAGGCGCTCATCAGGCCGGGACGAGCGAGAGGAAGTGCCGCAGATAGCGGGCGTTGACCTGGCGCATCGACAGCAGCACGTACATGTCGGCGACCCCGAAGTCCGGGTCGTGGGCGGGCTGTCCGCAGACCCATGCGCCGAGGCGCAGGTAGCCGCGCAGCAGCGGGGGCAGCTCGGTGCGGGCGGCGGGCGTGCCCTCCGCGGGCTCCCACGGCAGCAGGGGCCGTACCCGGAACTCCTCCGGTGCCAGGTACTTGGTGCGCACCCGGTCCCAGGCGCCGGCCGCGAGCGCGCCGCCGTCGGCGAGCGGGATCGAGCAGCAGCCGGCCAGCCAGTCGTGGCCACGGTCCACCATGTAGCGGGCGATCCCGGCCCAGATGAGGCCGATGACGGCCCCGTCCCGGTGGTCGGGGTGCACACAGGAGCGGCCGACCTCGACGAGGCCGGGGCGGATCGCGTCGAGCGGCGCGAGGTCGAACTCCCCCTCCGAGTACAGGCGTCCGGCCACCGCGGCGCGCTCCGGGGGCAGCAGCCGGTAGGTGCCGACGACCTGGCCGGTGACCGTGTCGCGGACGAGCAGGTGGTCGCAGTAGGCGTCGAACCCGTCGATGTCGAGGCCGGGTTCCGGCGAGGCCAGGAGGGCGCCCATCTCCCCGGCGAACACGTCGTGCCGCAGCCGCTGCGCGGCCCGTACGTCGTCCTCGTCGCGGGCGAGGGTGACGGTGTAGCGGGTGGGGGCGACGCTCTGCGCGGGTGGGTCGAGGGTGGAAACGCCGGTCATGGCACTCTCCAGGTCACGGGCGGAGGCGGCGAGCGGTGCCGCTGTCCCTGTTCTCCCGACACCGGTTGGCGTGTACGTGACCGGTGACGGGAGTGCGGATGTGGGGAGGCTGAACGGCTCGGGCAAGGTGTCCGGGGCGTCCCGCTCCGCCGACCGGGCGGTGTCCCGCCGGTGACCGGAGAGGTCCGGGGGGCCGGCTGCCGCACCGTCCGGGCGGCCGTCGGTCCTCACGGCCGTTCGGCCGTACCGCGGCGCAGGGCCTCGGCGACGACCTGCACGAGGTGGCGGCTGTCGAGGCCGGCGAGGTCACGCACCTGGGTGCGGCAGGAGAACCCGTCGGCGAGGATGCGGCGCCCGGGGCTCGCGGCCGCCCTGGCGAGGATGCCGTCCCGGGCGATCTTCGCGGAGACCTCGTAGTGGCCCTTCTCCATGCCGAAGTTCCCGGCGAGGCCGCAGCATCCGGCCGAGATCTCGACATCGCAGCCCATGGCTTCGAGGAGGGCCCGGTCGGCGTCGTAGCCCATGACGGCGTGGTGGTGGCAGTGGGGCTGGACGAGGAGTTCCTCGGCCGCTCGTGGTGGAGTCCAGCCGAGGGAGGTGAGGAACTCGGCGACGGTTCTGACCGAGCGGGAGAGCTCCGCGGCGCGCGGGTCGTCGGCGAGGAGTTCCATGAGGTCGGAGCGGAGCGTGGCGGTGCAGCTCGGTTCGATGCCGACGACCGTCCTGCCGTTCCTGACGTGCGGGAGCAGGAGGTCGACGGTCCTGCGCAGCCTGGCTTTGGCGGCGGTGAGCTGGCCGGTGGAGACGAGGGTCAGTCCGCAGCAGGCGCCGGGTGCGGCGATCTCGACGTCGCAGCCGGCGGCGGCGAGGACGTCCAGGGCGTCCCGGGGGATGTCCGGACTGAGGGCGTCGGAGAAGGAGTCGACCCACAGGAGGACCTTGGGACCGCCGGTCGGCGCTCCGACGGTCCCCGACGGCCGGCTCCGGCGGAACGGCCTTCGCGGCAGCGTGGGCAGCGAACGGCGGGGGTCGGCCCCCATCGTCGCCGTCATCGCCCTGCGGAGCAGCGGGACGCGGCCGGCGAGGTTGACGAGCGGGGCCAGTGGGGCGGCGAGCCTGAGCCACTGCGGGAGCCGGCCGAGCGTGTAGTGGCTGAGCGGCCGCAGCCGGCCCTTGTACGTCCGGTGGAGGGTCTCCGACTTGAACGTGGCCATGTCGATGCCGGTCGGGCAGTCGCTTGCGCAGGCTTTGCAGCTCAGGCACAGGTCGAGGGCGTCGTGGAGCTCGGGAGAGCGCCAACCGGCCGTGACGACACCGCCGTTGAGCATTTCCTGGAGCATCCGGGCGCGGCCTCGCGTGGAGTCCTTCTCCTCTCGGGTGGCGAGGAAGGACGGGCACATGAAATCGCCCTGCGCGCGCAGGTCGGCCCGGCACTTGCCCACTCCGACGCACCGGTGGACGGCGTCGGTGATGTCTCCGCCGTCGTGTGCGAAGGCGAAGCCGTCGGTGGCCCGGAGCCGGCGGGCCCGCGGGCGGCGCAGGTCGGCGTCGAGCGGGGCCGGTCGGACGACGACGCCGGGGTTCATGAGGTCCTCGGGGTCCAGGAGGGCCTTGAAGTCCGCCATGGCGCGCAAGGCCTCGGGACCGTACATGGTGGGCAGGAGCTCGGAGCGGGCCCGCCCGTCCCCGTGCTCGCCGGAGAGGGAACCGCCGTGCGCGGCGGCCAGGGCGGCGGCGCGTTCGAGGAACCTGCGCATGGGCGCGCCCCCGGCGTGCAGCGGGAAGTCGACGCGGAGGTGGACGCACCCGTCGCCGAAGTGGCCGTAGGCGAGGCCGGAGACGTGCTCCTCGGCCATGAGGGCGTCGAGCCCGCGCAGGTAGTCACCGAGCCGTTCCGGGGGGACGGCGGAGTCCTCCCAGCCGGGCCAGGCCTGCTTGCCGTCGGCGGTGCGTCCGGCCAGCCCCGCGCCGTCGGCGCGGATCTGCCAGAGCCTGGTCGCCTCGGGGCCCGCGGGCAGCACGACGGCGTCGCCGCAGCCGGAGGCGGCGACGAGTTCCCTGGCCGCCTCGACGGCCTCTGCCGATCCGGCACCGCCGACCTCCGCGATCAGCCAGCCCCCGCCCGCGGGCAGGGTGGGCACACCGGCGCTGCCGTGCGCCCGGCGGACCACGTCGACGAGCTGGGCGTCCAGGCCCTCCAGGGCGAGCGGCTCGAAGGGCAGGAGATGCGGTACGTCGTCGGCGGCCGCCGCCATGTCGCGGTACCCGAGGACGGCCAGGGCCGGTGCGGGCGCCCTGGGCACCAGTGCGACCACCGCTTCGAGGAGGATGCCGCACGTGCCCTCGGTGCCGGTGAGGGCGGCCGCGAGGTTGTGTCCGTTCTCCGGGAGCAGGTGTTCCAGGGAGTAACCGGAGATCTGGCGTCCGAAGCGGCCGAACTCGGTGCGCAGGACGGCCAGGTTCGCCGCGACGAAGGAGTCCAGGCCGGGCACCGCCGCGAGCGCGTCCCGGCCCGATCCGGCCGTGACCACCTCGCCGTCGCCGGTCAGCCAGGTCAGGGACACCACGTTGTCGGCCGTGCGCCCGTAGGACAGGCCGTGCGGTCCGCAGGCGTTGTTGCCGATCATCCCGCCGATCGTGCACCGGGTGGCGGTGGACGGATCGGGGCCGAACCGCAGTCCGTGGGGCAGGGCGGCCTGCTGGAGGGTGCTCAGAATCGCTCCGGGCTGGACCACGGCCGTCGCGGAGCCGGGGTCGACGGACAGGACGCGGTTCAGGTGACGGGTGAAGTCGATCACGAGCCCGGGGCCCACGGCGTTGCCCGCGCAGGAGGTGCCTCCGCCCCGGACGGTGACGGGGACCCCGTGGGCGCGGGCGATGCCGACGGCGGTGATCACGTCGTCCGTC
Organism: Streptomyces sp. NRRL B-24085; assembly: GCF_001282115.1. Lineage (GTDB taxonomy): Bacteria > Actinomycetota > Actinomycetes > Streptomycetales > Streptomycetaceae > Streptomyces. The sequence continues at coordinate 16,744 of NZ_LJBR01000311.1, forward strand.
GACCTGGGGGTGAGCACGCACCGGGGGACGATCCGGTAGTTCGAGGCGTCGGTCGAGTAGAGCGCCCTGGTCGCGGACGAGCCGTCGACGAGGTCGCCGAACCGGGCGCGCAGGGCGTCCAGGAACGTCTCGGTGGGGGTCGTCGGATCGTCAGCCATGGTCGCGTCCCCATCGTACGGTTCGAAGGGGCCGTACGCGGAGGGAGGCTCGGGGCTGTCGGGCTCCCCCGCTTCGGGAGGCGAGGACCGGACGCGGCCCTGCCGCCCGGGCCACGGCGGCCGGGGTCGTCCCGGGCTGGTGCGGGCGCTCATCGGCGCTCCTCGCCGCTGCCGTGCACGGCGATCGGGTCGAGCACGAGGGCGGCGTCCCCGGCCGTGGGACGTCCGCGGCCGGCACCGGGGCGGCGCGGTCCGGGCGGCCGTCCAGGTGCCTTCCGGGGCAGGCGACCGGATTCCGGCGACGGGAGCGGGCCACGGGGAACCACCCGACCCGGCCGACCGCATTTCTGCATCGGCCGCGAGGCCCCCGCCCGTCCCGTCGGACTGAACATGCGGCCGACAACGGGCCGCGAGCCCACCACGCCCCCTCCGTCGGACAACCGTGATGGGGCCGGACCTGAGCACCACGTCCGACCCCACCCGTCCGCACCTTGTCGGCGAACGTCTCTCAGCGCTTGGCGACCTTCCGGGTCGCCCGCAGCCACTCCCTGTTCATGCTGGTGATGGAGACCAGCGGGATCCCCTTCGGGCAGGCCGTCGCGCACTCGCCCGTCAGCGTGCAGCCGCCGAAGCCCTCCTCGTCCATCTGCTCCACCATGTCGAGGACCCGGGTCTCCCGCTCCGGCGCCCCCTGCGGCAGCACGTTCAGATGGTTGACCTTGGCCGAGGTGAACAGCATGGCCGCCCCGTTGGGGCACGCGGCCACGCACGCCCCGCAGCCGATGCACTCCGCGTGCTCGAAGGCGAGGTCGGCGTCCGGCTTGGGCACCGGCGTGGCGTGGGCCTCGGGAGCCGATCCGGTGGGGGCCGTGATGTACCCGCCGGCCTGGATGATCCGGTCGAGGGCCGACCGGTCCACGACCAGGTCCTTGATCACCGGGAACGCGGACGCCCGCCACGGCTCGACGTCGATCGTGTCGCCGTCCGAGAAGGACCGCATGTGCAGTTGGCAGGTGGTCGTCCGCTCGGGTCCGTGCGCGTCGCCGTTGATGACGAGCGAGCAGGCGCCGCAGATGCCCTCGCGGCAGTCGTGGTCGAAGGCGACGGGGTCCTCACCGCGCAGGATGAGCTCCTCGTTGAGGGTGTCCAGCATCTCCAGGAAGGACATGTCGGACGAGATGCCGTCCACCTCGTACGTGGACATCGCTCCGTCGGCGTCGGCGTTCTTCTGCCGCCAGACGCGCAGGGTGAGCTTCATGCGTAGCTCCGCTGGGTGGGGTGGACGTACTCGAAGACCAGGTCTTCCCTGTGCAGGACGGGCGCCTCGCCGGTGCCGGTGAACTCCCAGGCCGCCGCGTAGGCGAACTCCTCGTCGTTGCGGGCCGCTTCACCGTCCGGGGTCTGGGACTCCTCGCGGAAGTGGCCGCCGCAGGACTCGGCGCGGTGCAGCGCGTCGAGGCACATCAGCTCGGCGAGCTCCAGGTAGTCGACGACCCGGTTGGCCTTCTCCAGGGACTGGTTGAACTCCTCGCCGGTGCCGGGGACCTTGATGCGCCGCCAGAACTCCTCGCGGATCTGCGGGATGCGCTCCAGCGCCTTGCGCAGTCCCGAGTCGGTGCGGGCCATCCCGCAGAACTCCCACATGAGTTCGCCGACCTCGCGGTGGAAGGAGTCCGGGGTGCGGTCGCCGTCGACGGCGAGGAGCAGGTGGAGCCGGTCCTCGGTCTCGGCCAGCACCTCCTGGACCACGGGGTGGTCGTCGGTCACCGCGTCCTGGTGCGGATTGCGGGCGAGGTAGTCGTTGATGGTGGCCGGCAGCACGAAGTAGCCGTCGGCGAGACCCTGCATCAGCGCGGAGGCACCGAGCCGGTTGGCCCCGTGGTCGGAGAAGTTGGCCTCGCCGATCGCGAACAGGCCGGGGATCGTGGTCTGGAGGTCGTAGTCGACCCACAGGCCGCCCATCGTGTAGTGCACGGCCGGGTAGATCCGCATCGGCACCTCGTACGGATCCTCGTCGGTGATCCGCTGGTACATGTCGAAGAGGTTGCCGTACTTGGCCTCGACGGCCTTGCGTCCCATGCGCTCGATGGCGTCGGCGAAGTCCAGGTAGACGCCCTGTCCGCCCGGCCCCACTCCCCTGCCCTCGTCGCAGACGTTCTTCGCGGCGCGGGAGGCGATGTCGCGCGGGACCAGGTTGCCGAAGGAGGGGTAGATGCGCTCCAGGTAGTAGTCGCGCTCGTCCTCGGGGATCTTGTTCGGCGGCCGGTCGTCGCCCTTGGCCTTGGGCACCCAGATCCGGCCGTCGTTGCGCAGCGACTCGCTCATCAGCGTCAGCTTGGACTGGTGGTCGCCGGTGCGCGGGATGCAGGTCGGATGGATCTGTGTGAAGCAGGGGTTGGCGAAGAGGGCTCCGCGGCGATGGGCCCGCCAGACGGCCGTGGCGTTGGAGTTCATGGCGTTCGTCGACAGGTAGAAGACGTTGCCGTAGCCACCGGAGGCCAGCACCACCGCGTCCGCGAAGTAGGTGCTGATGCGCCCGGTGACGAGATCCCGGGCCACGATCCCCCGGGCCCGCCCGTCCACGACGATCAGGTCGAGCATCTCGGTGCGCGCGTGCATCTCGATGTTCCCGGCGGCGATCTGCCTGCTGAGGGCCTGGTAGGCGCCGAGCAGGAGCTGCTGGCCCGTCTGGCCGCGGGCGTAGAAGGTCCGGGAGACCTGCACCCCGCCGAAGGAGCGGGTGTCGAGCAGGCCGCCGTACTCGCGTGCGAAGGGCACGCCCTGCGCCACGCACTGGTCGATGATCTCGACCGAGATCTGCGCCAGGCGGTGCACGTTGGACTCGCGCGCCCTGAAGTCACCGCCCTTGACGGTGTCGTAGAACAGCCGGTGGATCGAGTCGCCGTCGTTGCGGTAGTTCTTGGCCGCGTTGATGCCGCCCTGCGCGGCGATGGAGTGGGCGCGGCGCGGGGAGTCCTGGTAGCAGAACTGGACGACGTGGTAGCCCTGTTCGGCGAGGGTGGCGCCCGCGGAGCCGCCCGCGAGACCCGTGCCGACCACGATCACCGTGTGCTTGCGCCGGTTGGCGGGGTTGACCAGCTTCGCCTCGAAACGGCGCTTGTCCCAGCGTTCGTTGACGGGCCCTTGCGGGGCCTTGGTGTCGACGACCGGTTCACCGGTCGTGTAGTCCGCGTAGGAAGTCATGTTCAGCTCACCACTCCGGTCATGACACCCACGGGCACGGCGACGAAGCCGGCCGTGAGCAGCAGTGCGAGGACGTTCGCGACGGCCTTGAGGGCACGGTCGCGGGTGCGGCTGCCGACGCCGAGGGTCTGCGCGGCGCTCCAGAAGCCGTGCCGGACGTGCAGGCCGAGGGCGAGCATCGCGACGATGTAGACGACGTTGCCGTACCAGGTGGAGAAGGTGTCCACGACGTTCTGGTAGGGCCGGCCCTCCTGGAAGCCGCCGGGGTGCGCGGTGCCGGTCGTCAGGTCGAGGACGTGCCACACGATGAACAGGCCGAGGGTGATCCCGCCCCAGCGCATGGTCCGGGTCGCGTAGCTCGCCCGCGGCTTCCTGTGGACGTACTTGCTCGGCCGCGCCCGGATGTCCCGGCGGCTGAGCTGGTAGGCCGAGGTGGCGTGCGCGACGACGGCGAGGACCAGCACGATCCGGATGAGCCAGAGCGTCCACTCGTAGTGCATGAACGGTTCGCCCACCGTGCGCAGCCAGTGCGCGTAGTGGTTGAACTCGCCCGGCCCGAAGAAGATCTTCAGGTTGCCGATCATGTGGACGACCAGGTAGAGCAGCATGATCAGGCCGCTGACGGCCATCACGGTCTTCTTGCCGACGGAGCTGTCCCACACGGTGCGTGCCATGGACGGCCGTCGGTCCGTCCGCGTTGCCAGAGCCATGACTCAAGACGCTAGAGCCGGAAGACCCGATCGGTCCAAGACATGGTCCGGCTTGATTCCATAGGCAGCAGCTATCGTACGAGGATGCAGTTCCAGCAGCTCCAGTACTTCGTGGCGGTCGCCGAGACCCGGCACTTCACGCGCGCGGCCGAGGCGGTCCACGTCGCCCAGCCCTCCTTGTCGCAGCAGATCAGGGCCCTGGAGCGGGAGCTCGGGGCGGACCTGTTCCTGCGGGCCCGCGGCAACATCACCCTCACCGACGCGGGCGAGGCCCTGCTGCCGCTGGCCCGCCGCATCCTCGCCGACGCGGACACGGCCCGGCACGAGGTGCAGGAGCTGGTGCAGCTGCGCGGCGGCCGGGTCCGGCTCGGCGCCACCCCGAGCCTGTGCACGGGCCTGCTCCCGGACGTGCTGCGCGCCTTCCACGACCGCTATCCCGGCATCCGGCTGATGATCGAGGAGGGCGGCTCCCACGACCTCGTACGGCTGCTCGCGCGCGGCGCCCTGGACCTGGCCCTGGTGGTGCTCCCGCTGCCGTCGCCCTCCCCGGCGCTGACGACGGTGGAGCTGCTGCGCGAGGACCTCGTGGTCGTGTCGTCGCCGGACGCGCCCGCGCCCGGTGGGACGGGCCGCCGTACCGTGCGCGTCGCCGACCTGGAGAGCGAGCCGCTCGTGATGTTCCGGCACGGCTACGACCTGCGTGAACTGACCGTGGCCGCGTGCCGTGCCGAGGGCTTCGAGCCGGACTTCGCGGTCGAGGGCGGGGAGATGGACGCGGTCCTCGGCTTCGTGCGGGCCGGCCTGGGTGTGGCCGTCGTGCCACGCATGGTCGCCACGCGGTCCGGGCGGGGGCTGCGGGTCACCCCGCTCGCCCGGCCCGGACTGCACCGGACGATCGCGCTGGCCCACCGCAGCGACGTCGCTCCGCCGCGGGCGGCACGGGAGTTGCAGCGGATGCTGCTGGAGCGCTGAGCGGCCGTAGCATGAGGTGCCTCTCCGACGGGGGCGCAC
>NZ_LJBR01000312.1 GCF_001282115.1 Streptomyces sp. NRRL B-24085
TCCAGGTGGCGTGCGGGGCGGGAGTGGTGAAGCGATGGGGGGCCGTCGAGCGGTCGCGGCGGCGGGGGAGGTGGTACGGCGTTCACCCCTTGACCGCCCCCTGCATGATTCCGCCGACGATCTGGCGGCCGAAGACGACGAAGAGGGCGAGCAGGGGCAGCGTGCCGAGCAGTGCGCCCGCCATGATCAGCGATTGGTCCCGCACGTATCCCGCGCTGAGCTGGGTGAGGGCGACGGGCACCGTCGGATTGGTCATGTCGAGCACGATGAAGGGCCAGAAGAAGTCGTTCCAGGCGTGCACGAACGTGATCATGAACAGTACGGCCATGGGGGGCCGGGCGATCGGCAGCACGATGCTCCAGAAGATGCGCAGGGAGTGCGCACCGTCCACCCGTCCGGCCTCGACGAGTTCGTCGGGCAGCGCTTCGGCCAGGTACTGCCGCATGAAGAACACGCCGACGGCACTGACGAGCGTCGGGAAGATGACGGCGGGCAGCTTCTGACCCCAGCCCAGTTCCGTCATCATCATGAACAGCGGGACGACGCCCAGTTGCGGCGGCACCATCATCGTGCCGATCACGAGCATCAGCAGGATGTTGCGGCCCTTGAAGCGGAGTTTGGCGAACGCGAACCCGGCGAGGGTGGCGAACAGCACCGTGGACAGGGCGATCACGCCGGCCACGATCAGGCTGTTGAGCATGGCCTTGCCCAGCGCGGCGTCCTGCCAGGCCTTGCCGAGGTTGTCCAGGAGATGGGGCCCCGGCAGGAAGGGCGGAGGGGTCTGGGTGACGCGCGTGTTGTCGGTCGACGCCGCCACCATCGTCCAGTACAGCGGGAACAGTGAGACCAGCGCCGCGAAGCCCAGGAGGATGTACGCGACGGGGCCCGCGTGGTGCTGACGTCCCGCGCCCGGGTGCCGGAACAGTCGGCGGTGCCGTTCACCGGACGGGGTGGTCTGGCGGGTCTTCCGCGCGGTCCCGCGGCCTGCGTCCGTCGCCTGGACCGGGATGCTGTCTGTGGTCATGGAGATCTCCCGGTCAGGCCCTGCGCGTGAGGACGCGCTTGACGATTCGTTGCACGACGAACACGAGAATGAGCAGCAGGAACATCGCCCAGGCGACGGTGGCGGCCCGGCCCATCTGGTAGTTCTTCCAGCCCTCCTCGTACAGCAGCAGACCCAGCGTCTGGTACTGGTTGTCGGCTCCCCCCGTGATGCCGTTCGGGCCCTGGCCGAAGATCAGGGGCTCACCGAAGAGCTGCGTGGCGCCGATCGTGGACAGGACGATGGTGAACACGATGGTGGAGCGGATGCCGGGAACGGTGACCTTCAGGAACTGTTGCCACCGCGAGGCGCCGTCGATGGCCGCGGCCTCGTAGCGGTCGCGCGGGATCGCCTGCATCGCCGCGAGGTAGAGCAGCGCGTTGTAGCCGGTCCAGCGCCAGATCACGATGGAGGAAATGGCGGTCTGCGCGGCCCACTTGTTGTTCTCCCAGTCGATGTTGTCGACACCGACGAGGCTCAGCATCCAGTTGATCATGCCGAAGTCGCGTTCGAAGAGCATCGTGAACACGAGGGCCGCGGCCCCGACCGAGGTGGCGTACGGCGTCAGGGCGGCGACGCGGAAGAACGTCGAGCCGCGCAACTGGTAGTTGAGCAGGTGCGCCAGCCCGAGCGCCATCAGCAGCTGGGGCACGGTCGACAGCACGCCGATGGTGAAGGTGTTGAACAGCGCGTTCCAGAACCGGTCGTCGTTCCACAGCGCCGTGTAGTTGTCGAAGCCGACCCACTCCATGAGGTTCAGGGTCGACAGTTCGACGCGGTGCAGCGAGATCCACGACGTGTAGATGAGCGGGTAGAAGCTGAAGGCGGCGAACACGACGAAGAACGGGGCGACGAAGGCGTACGGCGCTCCCCGGACGTCGAGGCGGTGCAGCAGCGTACGGCGCCGCTGACGCTCCGCGCCGATGCCGGGCGCCGCGTCTGGGGGAGTGGAGGTGGAGATGGCCACCGGAAGGCGTCCTTCCTGGAGGGATGGAGAGGCGGGCAGGGGCCCGGCGCCCCGTGCGGGCGGTGCGTGGGGCGCCGGGCGGTGGCGGGCAGGGGCCCCAGGTCAGCCGGCGGCCTTCTCGATGCGCTCGTCAGTGGTCTTCCACGCCTCGTTCGGGCTCTTGTTCTGCGCCTCGATCAAGGTCAGACCCTGCGAGAAGATGTCCTTGATGGTGCCGTCCTTGCGGCCGAGCACCTGCTCGTCGGGGATCTCCTGGGCCGCGGCGCCGAAGATCTTCCCGATGGGGGCGCCACTGAAGTAGTCCGACTTGGCGTCGACGACTTCGGGCATCTCCAACGCGGTTTTGGACGAGGGGAAGTTGCCGATCTTCTCGAAGAGGTAGGCCTGCTGCTCGGGCGCGGTGAGCCAGGCGACGAGGTCCTGCGCCTCCTTCTTGACGGGGCTCTTCTCCATCACGCCGAGGAACGATCCGCCCCAGTTGGCGCCCTTGGGTGCCTTGGCGACGTCCCACTTGCCCTTGTTCTTGGGGCCCGCCTTCTCGCTGATGTGCGCGAGCATCCACGCCGGGCAGACGGTGCTGGCGAAGGTGCTGTTGGCCAGTCCGGGGTCCCAACCGGGCTGGAACTGGCGGAGTTTGGCGGTCAGATCGGAGGTGGCCGCTTCGGAGGCCAGCTTCCAGGCGTCCTTCACGACAGGGTTGGTGGCGTAGATCAGCTTGCCCTGCTTGTCGTAGAACTGCTGGGAGTTGCCGTAGATCATGGCGTTGAACAGGCCGCTGGAGCTGTCCATGAAGGCGACCTTGTCGTCCTTCGAGTTCTGCTTGAACCGCTTGCCCGCGTCGACGTACTTCGCCCAGTCGCCCTCCCAGAGCTTGGCGACCTCGTCGCGCTCGGTGGGCAGGCCGGCCTGCTCGAAGAGGTCCTTGCGGTAGCAGACCGCCATGGGGCCGATGTCGGTGCCGAGGCCGATGACCTTCTTGTCGGCGGTGGTGACCTGGCTCTGCTTCCACGGCAGGAAGTGGTCCGTCCCGGCCACGCCGGCCAGGTCGACGAACTTGTCCTTCTGGGTGTCGGAGAGTTCCTTGGCCCTACCAATTTCTATGCCCTGGATGTCCTTGAGTCCGCTGCCCGCGGCCAGGTGGGTCTGCAGGGCGGTGTAGTAGGTCTGCTCGTCGCCCGCGACGTCCGCCTTGATGACGACGTTCGGGTGTTCCTTCATGTACTTGTCGAGCAGCCCGGTCTCCTTGAAGCCCATGACGCCGAAGAGCCCCATGGTGATGGTGACCTTGCCGTCCTTCTTGCCCCCACCGGTTCCCCCGTCACTGCCTCCGCAGCCCACGACCAGGCCCAGTGCCGACGCGACCGACACGGCGGCCACGAGCCTCGTACGCAACTTCCTTCGGAACCTGTCCATTTCGTCCTCCTAGCGGCGGCGCTGACGCACCGGAGTTCGAGCCCACAGCTCGCCCCGAAGGGGTGATTTGTCTGGTGGGCACGTTCCCAATCGATGGTGGGAACGTGCCCACCTGGGATCCGCAGCCTGTCCGCCGCGTAAGGCGTCTGTCAAGAAGTTGAATCCACTTCGTTGCCGAGAGATGTCGCGGGCCCCCACCGGGACCTCGAGGGCACTCTCCTCAGGTCTGGCACAATGCGCAGGTGAAAGCGGTCCGGGCATCGCCGAGCGAGGGAGGCGTCATGGGGGACAGGCAACGTCCGACCATCATCACCGTGGCCGCGCGCGCCGGCGTCGGACGCACCACGGTTTCACGAGTCATCAACGGCTCCGAACTCGTCAGCGACAAAGCGAGGGCCGCCGTCCTCGCCGCCATCGCTGAGCTGAACTACGTCCCCAACTCCGTTGCCCGCGGGCTGAAGACGAGCCGGACGAACTCCGTGGCCCTGGTGATCCCCGAGTCGGAGAGCAGACTCGGCTCGGAGCCCTACTTCTCGGCCGTCATCCGCGGTGTCAGCACCACCCTCGCGGAGACCCGCACGCAACTCCAACTGGTGCTCGTGCGCGATCAGGCCGAGCGGGACCAGCTGACCCAGTCGGTCGCGGAACGGCGTGTCGACGGCGTGCTCCTGGTCTCGGTGCACGAGCACGACCCGCTGCCGGGCTTGCTGGAGGGCATGGGACTGCCCACGGTGCTCGCCGGACGCCGTTCCTCGGACGAGTCGCTCAGCCATGTGCACTCCGACAACGCGGGCGGGGCCGCGGCGGCCGTCGACCACCTCCTCGCGCGGGGCCGGCGGACCGTCGCCACCATCAGTGGACCGCTCGACATGGAGGTAGCGCGCAGCAGGCTCCAGGGCTGGCGCGAGGCCCTCGAGAAGGCGGGCCACGACGCCACGGACCGCCTCGTGACCTCGGCCGACTTCACCGAGGAGGGCGGCGCGGCGGCGATGCGTTCACTCCTTGAACGGGTCCCCGACCTCGACGCCTTGTTCGTCGCCTCGGACGTCATGGCAGCGGGGGCTCTGGCGGAGCTGCGCAGGCAGGGGAGGGGGGTCCCCGACGACGTGGCCGTGGTCGGATTCGACGACTCCATCATCGCCCGCCACACCAACCCGCCCCTCACCACCGTGCGCCAGCCCGTCGAGGAGATCGGCGCCATGATCGCCCAGATCCTTCTGGAGGAGATCGACGATCCCGAGAGACCGCGCCGGCGCGTGACGCTTCCTACGGAGCTCGTCGTACGGGACTCGTCGTGAGTCCGTGGGGAGGCTGAGCCGCGTACCGGTTCGGCCCGATCGCCGGCCTGCTCTGTCCAGCTATGGCCTTGGCGAAGCCTTTGGGCGTGGCGGTGGGTGATCAGGCAGACGGTGAGACCGAGGAAGACTGCGTGGATGTCGTCGCGTCGTTCCCAGTGGATCCGTAAGCGGCGGAACTCGTGCAGCCAGGAGATCATCCGCTCGACGACCCAGCGAAGGGCGCCCAGATCGGTGCCGTGCGCTTGTCATGGTTCTGCGATCGCTGGCCGGATGCAGAGCTGCCGCAGGAGCCGGCGATACTTGTCGTAGTCGTAGCTGCGGTCGACGAAGAGCATCTCGGGTCGTCCGCGCAGTCGTCCGACGCCGGCAAGGGCCGGGATCTTGTCCAGAAGGGGCAGGGGTTGGTGCGTCGTTGCGCTTGCCGCCGGTCAGCGACACCGTGAGCGGGGTGCCCTGGCCATCGGTGAGGATGTGGGGTTTGCTGCCCGGGCGTGGGCGGTCGACCGGGCTGGCTCCGCTTCTGAGCCTCGATGTGCGGCCCGGACATGGGAGGAGTCAATCACCGTCCAGGACCGATCCCGCTTATTCTTCGACCGCAGCTTGTTCAGCAGCAGCCGGTGCCTGGTTGCCGGTGTACAGCACGAACAGGATGCCGCACAGGGCCTGACGGTTGGGGACCCGTGGCCGTCCCTAAACCTGCGGGTGGCAACGGCTCAAGCAGCGACCACAATTCGTCCCACACGGTCCACGGCTGCGACGGACGCTTCCCCATGCCTGCATTAACGATCAAACAGGCAGTCACATGATCATCCGCTTTGGCGAGAGCCAGTTAAGGGCTGTCCGGTAAAAGCTGTGGGACCGCCGCGACTCGGACCTCGGGCTTGTGGCAGCCTGCCGTCATGCCAGCCGAGCTGCGAGAACACGCAGGACGTCACTACGCCATCCAGTCCCACTACGCCTTGCCCGACGATGCTTGGGCTGTGGAGCTGAGCGAGGCCGTGCCTGCGCCGGCCGCGTGGGCCGGGAACCCCAGCGCCGAGAGGTACCTGCCCGGGGCTGCCTTCTTGGTGGCGTTTGTCCCCGACGAGGATCCGGATCTGGAACCGAGCGTGCACATCCACAGCCATGATGAGCACATGATCCCCTACGAGATCATGCGCTGGTTCATGGAGCAGGTGGCCGATCAGGCCGAACGCTGTCGCATCGCGTTCGAGCAGGACGGGCGCGAAGCAGTGGAATGATCTTGTCGTGGCTGGTGTGATCACGGCATCGGAGCCGTCCTGGATAGCCTCGTTCACCGGCTGAGCCCGCGTGCGTTGGGTGAGCTGGTGACGGTTTTGCGGCGCGAGGGCGCGGATGCGGTCCGCCGGTGTCGGCCCTGGAGCATTCCGTTGGAGGACAGGCCACTGCTGGTGGCCGCGTACTGGCGCACGAACGTGACGACGCGACAGCCCGCGCTGCTGTTCGGGGTCTCGAAGTCGGCGGCGGACCGCATCATCGACTACCTCGGGCCAATGCTCGCGCTCCCACCCCGCAAGCGGTTCGCCAAGGGCACCGTGCGAATCGTGGACGGCACGCTGGTTCCTACCCGCGACCACTCCGTGGCCGAGCAGTCGCAGAACTACCGGTACTCCACCGCCCACCAGGTCGTCAGCGACGCGGACACCCGTCTCGTCGGCGTCTCGTACCCATGACAGTCGGGCCCCCGCCGAGAGTCGTGCTGCTCCGCTGGCCGTTGGGCCCCGTGCGAAGCTGCCGCACGCTCCGCACGGGGCCGTACACAGCGTCGAGGAGGATCAGACCTCCAGCTCCGGCCCGGGCGGCGAGCCTGGCGTATGGCTCGTGCTTTGAGCGGTTGGTGTCCGGCGGGTGCAGGGTCAGCTGCCGACGTGGATACCGGGGCGGCGGGTGGGGTCGGGCTCGTTCTTGCGGATGATTTCGCGGGTGACGGGGGCGGTGTCGCCGCGACCGAGAAGGAAGTAACGCAACATGTGGACCACGGGACTGCCTTCGGCCCAGGCGAAGTAGCAGTGCGGCTGGACACCGGTGGCATTGCGCATGGCGAGCAGGATCGCGGCGATGGCGTTCGGTGCCGCCGGCGCGTCGGCGCGCAGGATCCGGTAGCCGTCGACTTCGATGCCGCGGACGGTCAGGGTCTCGCTGAAGTCGGAGGGGTCGACGACGTCGATCTCCAGGAACAGTACGTCGGCCCGGCCGGGCACCGGGTTGGTGTGGCGCTGTTCGTGTTCCTTGGCGGAGTATTCGGCGGCGTCACCGGCCTGGCGGCGGTTGGCGACGATGTTGATGGACTGGTCGTGGGCGAGGGTGTCGGAGATGAACCGGCGGGCGGCCTCGTCGAAGACGATGCGGTCGGCACGGAGTTCAGTGGTGCGCGAGACGCGGGAGATGAGCGATACGGCGATGATCCCTGCGATGAACACACCGGAGATGGCGATGCCGTCGGGCTTGTCGACGATGTTGGCCACCAGGGCGTAGAACAAGATGGCGGTCAGCGCCGCGAAGCCGGTGCCCGCCAGGCGCTTGTGGTGACGGAAGACGGAGACGGTGACGGCGAAGGCGCCGGAGACCATCATGGCCAGAATGCCGGTGGCGTAGGCACCGGCCTGTTTGTCGACGTCGGCATCGAAGGCGATGGTGATGGCGACGGAGATGGCGGTGTAGACGATGACGACGGGGCGCACGGCGCGTCCCCACTCGGGGGCCATGCCGTAGTCGGGCAGGTAGCGAGGCACGATGTTGATCAGTCCTGCCATCGCGGAGGCGCCGGCGAACCACAGGATGAGGATGGTGCTGATGTCGTAGACGGTGCCGAATGCTTCGCCGACGTGTTCGTGGGCCAGCCAGGCCAGTGCACGGCCGTTGGCAGCTCCGCCCGGCCGGAACTGGTCCTCGGGGATGAGGACGGTGGTGACGAAGCTGGCGGCCAGCAGGTAGACGCTCATGATCACAGCGGCGGTGGTCAGCAGCCTTCGGGTGTTACGGATCCGGGACTGCAGCCGCTGTGCGGGATCGTCGCCGCTCGCGGCGACCAGCGGCATCATGCTGACACCGGTCTCGAAGCCCGACAGGCCCAGCACCAGCAGCGGAAACGCCAGCAAAGCAGGCCCGGCCAGGTCACCGAACCCGCCTCCGGTGTCCTGGAGCGCATCCGTCCATGCCGACAAGGCTCCGGGCGTGGTGAACACCTCGGCCAGGCCGACACCGATGATCACGGCGTTGAGCAGCAGGAAGACGGCCACCAGCGGGATGGCCACCATGACCGCCTCACTGAACCCGAGTAGGAAGACCCCGCCCAGGATCAGCAGCAGCCCTACCGTAAGAGCCACCTCATGGCCGTGCAGGGCGTGCGGAAAGAAGGGGTTCTCCACGACGTGGACCGAGGCGTCGGCCGTGGACAGAGTGATGGTGATGATCCATGAGGTAGCGACGAAACCGAGCAGGACCAGCACGAACAGCTTGCCCCACCAGAACGGCAGCAGATCCTCCAGCATCGCCACCGACCCAGCCCCGTTGGGGCTCTCCCTGGCCACCCGCCGGTACATCGGCAGCATCCCCAGCAACGTCAGCGCCACGATCAGCAAGGTCGCCAGCGGTGAGACCGCCCCGGCGGCGACCGCGGCGATCGCCGGCACGTAGGCCAGGCTGGAGAAATAGTCGACGCCGGTCAGGCACATCACCTTCCACCAGGAATGCGGCTCCGCGTGCGCTTCGCCGGCAGCCGGCCCCACCGGCTGCACCCGGTGCCGCAGCAGCCATCGCGCAAGTCCGCTGGTGGGCTGGGTCCGCAGCGCGGGGCTGTCCACCACCTCCGGCACAACCGGGCCTTGCGTGTCCGTCATGTCCCCCATCACTTTCTTTTCCCGCCCTGTCAGGGCCACCGCTCGGCAGAGGCGGTGCACAGGCACCGCCTCGACACGATCATCGAGTATCCGGTCCGGTGAAAGGCACCGTTCACCCCGTACCCCTTCGACGGAGATCGATGAGAGAGCGGGCGTATGCCTCAGCCCACAGGCGCGGCAGCGGGGCGCCGCGGGCCGCGAGGTCGAAGTCCTGCTCTTCGAGCTGGTGCGCGCGGATATCACCTGGACACCCGACGACCGCCTGCAACAGCAATGCTGCGCCCAGCCGAAAACCCGAATTCTGTCTTTCACCGCTGCGCAAGTCCGTCCAGGGCGTCTACACCGTTGGCGGGGCTGTGTGGGCTGCGGAGTAGGCCCTTGGAGTGGCCCGTGGCGGGCCGAGTGGCGTGGGACAGGCCGTCGTGGCGTGTCCATTGGCCGGTCCCTGCGCTTCCCGGAGGCTGACGACCGGACCAAAGGCTCAATAAGTCGATGATGTGGAGCTGGGTGTCGGGTTGGCAGTGGGTGCGGGCGCGCGGCCCGTGGCAAGGAGCCGCGGGCTTCATCACTGCTGATGGGGCGGTGGTGGGAGCCGATCATGCGGCAGTGGTCGGCATGGACTTGGACAGGCGGTCCACCGGTGCCGATGCCGACCTCGACGACCCACTCCGCAAGCCGCGGCCGCCCCTTGCGCCCGTGGTCCTCTTCCGCGTGCCAGCAGTTCCAACTGCGCGATCTTGACGTCGATGCGGGCCGACCAGGGCCGGGGTGGCGCCACGCCGCACCAGAGCTTGTCCGACGATTTCCGTCATCGCCCGGAAGTCGGCCACGCGGTGTCAGGTGCGTGCTCTGGGGGGTGCCGGGGGTAGGCCCACGTACTGGACGTACTTGGGTCTGTGCCCGGTGCGGCGAAGGGGATCCGCCGTCCGAGCCCTGCGCAGCAGGTTCGAGGATGGGGGCGCGTGAGCAGGGTGCCGGGCCGTAATCCATATCCCGCTGTTCCGACCTTCTCCGCGGTCCTGCGGCGCATGAACGGCATCGAACGATGAGTTCCGATGCGAAGCGAGGTCTTCTTGGGCGGACGTGCTCATGAGAGGCCGATGGAGGCGCTGGTCGGTCCTTGGAAGACGGGCGCGTGCGTACGCCACTAGCCTTGATGACCGATGAGGAGACTCCAGCGTGAGCGACATTGTGGTCCCGAAAATCATCCGACCTGAGCGCACGCTTTCGGGTCCCTGGCTGGAGGTGATCGCCTCTAATCTCGACTACCACCGAGCGACCTTCTTGTGGAAGTGCGAGGGGCTCTCGGAGCTACAACTGCGGCTACGTCCCGTCCAGTCATCGGCGTTGACTCTGCTGGGGCTCATGCGTCATTTGCAGGGGGTTGAACGTGCCTGGTTCCAGCGGACGTTGGCCAGCACAACACCTCGCTACTTTCCCTATCGGACGTACGCCACCGCTGATGGTGGCGAGTGGTACGACGAGTTGGACGCCACGCCGGCCAGGGATGTCTACGAGGACTACCTCAAGGCGTGCGAGGAATCGCGGCAGGCATTCTCGAAGGTGACCGTCGACGTCACGCGAATCGTGCCGAACCCGGAGTTCGGAGACACCGATGTGCGGTTCGTCCTTGAGCACGTGATCGAGGAGTACGCCCGCCACGTCGGCCATGCGGATCTCCTCCGGGAGGCCGTTGATGGAGTCACTGGCGAGTAACCTGCCGCCACGCCCTCGAAGCGTGCCTCATCCCGCCATGCGGCAGATCTGCACAGCCCAGGCCGACGGGCCCCCGTGAGTACTGACTGGTCATCAGGGGTATTGCGGGCCTGCGCGGGCCTGCCATGGCCACAGACCGCTATCGGCGCGGCATACGGATGATGGCGTTCGGCGGCTTGGAGCACGCGGCAGCAGGCAGCCGTCAGTCGAAAAGCCAGGGCACCCCAGTTTCGGTACCGATCTTGTCCGGTGCGGCCGATTCCGGCGGCGGGGATGGCTTCAGGAGTGACTGGCTGTCGCTGTGGGCCGGTGGGTCGGCGGATCCAGGGTGGACGCGATTCCACAGCCGCGTACGCCCATACACCGGCCCTCACCGGTCGCCTTCCCTGCGGCTAGTCACCCGGGAGGCTGAATTGCGTGGCGGGGCGGGCGGATGGCGCATGAGGCCGGTCCGGCTGGGAGATGCACCGGTGAGCGGCGTTGTTGCTGACCGCAAGACCGCAAGACCGCAAGACCGCAAGGAGAGCGCAGGTGAGAGACGTCGTTTTCAGCGCCGATTTCTCCTCGGAACGCCAGTGGGTGGCGGGCCGGTCCTGGGCCTATCCGGACGGAGGGCCGACCAATCCGGGCGACGACAAACTCGATCACCTCACCGCGGATCCCGCTTACTCCCGGCTGGGGACGTTCAAGGCCCGGCGCAGGACGGACGGCCTGTGGGACACCGGGCTGCTGACCACCGAGGGGAGCGCCGATGGGTTCATGCTGCGCACCGGGGACCACCTGGAGGCCACGGTACGCCTGCCCACCCGACTCGGTGCCTGGCCCGCTGTCTGGACCTGGCGGGACGGTGGCAATGAAGTCGACGTCTTCGAATACCACCCCGACAACCCTGACCTTCTGGAGCTGACCAACCACGTCCGGCAGGGCCAGGGTTACGTCCGTCACGACGCGGTGCGTCCAGGGGCCGTCCTGGATCTGGGCGTGACCTTCGGGCGGCGCAGTGTGGTGTGGACACTCGGCGGCGAGCGGATCTTCGCCGACAGACGGGGCGTGGGCTCCGGTTGGCGGGCCTACCTCATCGTCAACCTGTCGGTGTGCGCGGGCGGTTACCACCCCGCTCCCGAACCCGAGACCGCCGAGATGTCCTACGAGGTGCGCAGTCTTGTGGTCACCAGGACGACCGTGAGCTCTCTGGAGGAGGACCCGTCCGAGACGGACCGGTCCGGAGGCCACCTTGCGGAAGGAGTCTGACCCGGGCCTGACCCGGGCGACTGTCCGGCGTTCAGGTCGCTCTCGCACGTACCTCGCTCGTGTCGCACCCGTCAGCGACGGTGCCCGCAGCGCACCCGGGGCGACGTCCGGATGCGGACGCCCTCTTCCCCGAGACCGGTGACAACGATCGCCGCCTTCGAGCGGCTCCAGGACCAGGCGACGGACGACCCGCGGCAGGACGGACGACCCGCCGCGGCAAGACACCCCTCGGTGCGATTTACTCTCCCGATGGGTTCACGTACTTCTCCGAGCAGCGGGCGGGTCACGATACGGCGGGCGGTCGCGCAGGATGCCAAACGGCTCACGCGGCTCGTGCGTGGCTCAGGGGCCTACGCGGGCAAGTACGCGGCCGCCGTCGAGGGCTACCGCGTCGGTCCCGATTACATCGAGGCCCACCGCACCTTCGTAGCCGTGGGCGGCGACGAGCACGGCGGCCGGATCCTGGGGTTCTACTCGCTCGTACTCGCCCCACCGGAGCTGGACCTGCTGTTCGTCGCCGACGAAGCACAAGGACGAGGGATCGGACGGCAGCTCGTCGCGCACATGCAGGCCGAGGCCGGGGCCGTGGGTCTGGACCATGTCAAGGTCGTCTCGCACCTACCCGCCGAGGACTTCTACCACCGCGTGGGTGCGGTGCGGACCGGGACCGAGCCCGCGAACCCGCCCGCCGTGCCGTGGGACCGTCCCACGTTCGAGTTCCGCATTCCCTCGAAGTGACGCGGTGTCGCCGACAGCATCCCCTTGTGCCGTCCGGACCGTACCGTCGGCTCCTTGGCATGGGCCGCCCATGGTCCCCCTTCAGGCCCAGCCGGTGACATTCCCCGGCTCTCGCCGCCAGGACGACGGTGACGCCCAACTGTTTCTGCCCGTGCTGCGCGCCCACCCCGCCGACCCGCCTGCTTCGTCGCATGGCTGTCCGTACCGCTCGCACAGCACGGGCACCGATCGCGTCAGAGGGCGCTCGTCGTCTGCTCGCCGGAGGCGCTGCCTGCGAGCCACTGCTCCCATCCCAGATTGAAGTCGGCGTAGCCGTTGTCGGCCGCGGCCTTGCCGCGGGGTGAGCCGGTGATGGTGATGGGATCGCCCTGCTTGACCTGACCGTAGAACCACTTGGCGTCCGCCAGGGACAGGTGGACGCAGCCGTGTGAGCCGCGTGCGCTGCCGCTGCCGGGGTTCGGGTCACCGGTCGAATAGTGGACGTAGGTGCCGGACTGGGTGAGGTGGATGTCCCAGGGCAGTGTCAGGTCGTAGTAGTCGGGGCTGCCCTTGTCGCAGCTGATGCCGACGCTGCACGAGGTCATGTGGACCTTTTCCTGCTTGTCGATGACGGCCATCGTGCCGTTCCACGTCGGGTACTCGGCGCTGCCCGCGTTGATGGACAGGGTGCGTACCGGAGCGCCGTTGCGGGTGACCTTCATGGTGTGGCCGGTCACTGAGACGTCCGCGCGCACGTCGTCACCGATCTTGAAGGTGTGCGTGTAGCCGTGTACGCCGTAGCGTCCGTTGCCGTTGCTGACGCCGGTCAGGTCGGCGTCGATCTTCACCGTCGTACCGGAGGGCCAGTACGTCTTCGGGCGCCAGTCGGCGCGCTTGTCGCCCATCCAGTGCCACGCTCCGGCCACCGGCTGGGAGGCGCTCACCTTCATGTGCTTCTCCACGGTGGCCCGCGCCTTCGCCGCGACAGGGTTCGTGAAGATCACCGAGATCGGCATGGCCACGCCGACCGTGGTTCCCGTCTGCGGGGTGATGGTCTCCAGCAGCATCGGCGGGCCCGCCGGCTTCGTGGGGGACGGAGAGGCGCTCGCACTCGGCTTTCCCGACGCCTTCGCGTCGTCGCCGCTCGCCTTGTCACTGCCGCCCCCACCGCAGGCGCTCGCGCCCAGCAGTGTCACCCCGGTGACGAATGCGACCCATATGCTGCCCTTGCGCCGTCCCACGAACTGCCCCGTCTTCTCGCTCTTCGGCCCTGACGGGCCCGTCCCTCTGTCAGACAAGGACGGTGCGGGTCGCAGTTGCGTGTGCCGCGTAAAACGTGTCCCAAGACTCACTTCCCCGTGGGGGCAGGGCAGCGATCGCCTCCGTGCCGCGCCCGGAAGCTTCGGCTACTCGCCTCCGTCGTCACGCAGGCCGGACACCGTCGCCACCCCAGGGCCGTCCGTCGATCCACGCAAGGCAGCGCCGTCGGCGCGGACGGCGGCAGGTCGTGCACCGGTGCTCGTGCGCCGCTTCTCGCGCCGGCCCACCTCAACGCGGCAGCCGACGGTCCGACGCCTTTGCCAGGGGTGGCCCACGGGTCGGAGGACCCCACCACGGGCAGAAGCCCAGCCCAACCCGGGTCCCGCACAGGGCACGATCCGGAATCGTGCTTCACGCGTTCCGCACCTAACGCATTCCGCCAAGGTGGGAATCGAATCGGTTCCGCGCAAGCGCTTCGACGAGATGGTACGACCGGCGATGGGCGGGGGCAATGGCGCGCCGCACGCCGAAGACGGTGCCCCAGGACGGGCCGCGGACCGCGCATCGGCCCGTGCTGTGCGCACTGCCCCCTCGTCAACCGATGTTCGGCGACCATGCCCCAGGTCAGTGGCACCGCGCGAGGTACCTGAGCGATCGCGCCCCGGCCATCGGCCCCACCCGGACGACGTGACGCGCCGAGTCGACGTGAGGGCACACCGCCGGTTGCCCACCGTCACACCGGAGCCGCTCCAGTGGACCGGTCGACGGCGATCCGGGCGCCTCGGTGATCGAACCGATTCGGCGCCCGGGCCGACCCGAGGAGGTCGTGGCTCTTGACAGCGCCGCTGAATCGGGAGCACCGTCTCCCCCCGAAACCCCTCTGCAATCCCGTCGTAAGAACGGCACCTTCGCGCGCTTCGGCATGTGCCAGCACCACCAGTACAGAACCGACTGGATACCGCCGACACGGTAGGGAGATCGGATGGGAACGACCCGTACGAGACGCCATGTGCCGGTCGGGCGCGGTGGCGTCCGACGACTGCTCGCGGTGTTACGGCGCCGCGGAAGGCCGGCGAACGAGCCGGTCCAGGCGTCTGTCGCATCGTGGGAGCGCTCCCGCAGTATTCAGTCGAAAGTGTTCACCCGGAGGGCGGCCACGGCGCTGCCAGCCGTCGGTGCACTCGCCGGGGCGTCGGCCACGACCAGGACTTACCGGGCCACAACGTTCGGACCGGACAGTGGCGGCTGAACTCCGCCGGCACGATCCCCGGCATCCAGTCCGGCCTCTGACTCCACCTCACCGGCGCCTTCGCGGCCAACGGCGCACTGGCCAAGCTGTGGACCCGCAACGGCGGCTCCAACCAGCGATGGAGTCTCAGCTGGGGGGAGTGGCTCCACTCCGCGGCTTGTCTCGCTACAGGCCGCGAGCCGCGGGCCGTGCAGGCCCCATCCGGGCTCCACCGACGCGGAGCCCGGCGCACCTCCGACCGTCCGACCTGGTCGTAGAACAGCCAACTGTGCCTGGACTCTACTTCGGCAGTAGCGACCCAGGCCGGCAACTGGACCAGTGCCGGGCAAGAACGCACCCGGCACCAACCAGGACTTCACCCACCGCTGACCTGATCACGCCTCCGGAACGCCCACACGGACCGGTGGTTCGTTCACCCCCACCCACTGACCCGCACCCAGTGAGGAACGCTGATGAAGAAGTACTGGGCACCTTTGGCCGCGGCACTGACGGCCACTCTCGGCTTGGGAGCCGCGTGGCCCGGCGCGGCCACCGCCGCCGAGGCGCCGCCCTCCGCCACACGGACCGCGGCCGCGGCCACGCCCCTGCGGGTGATGCCGTTGGGCGACTCCATCACCTGGGGTGTCGGCAGCCCGTCCGGAAACAGCTACCGCAGCTTTCTCGCGAACAAGCTGACGGCCGAGGGACACACCCTGGACTTCGTCGGCTCGGGGCGCAACGGCACCATGTCCGACCCGGACAACGAAGGCCACTCCGGCTGGCGGATCGACCAGATCGCCGGCATCGCGGACTCCGTGCTGACCCGATACCGGCCGAACGTGGTCACCCTGGAGATCGGCACCAACGACCTGAACGGCAACTACCAGATCCCGACCGCGGCCGACCGCCTCCACGCCCTCATCGACCAGATCACCAGAGCCGTACCCGACGCGACCGTCCTCGTCGGCACCGTGATCATCTCCACCAGCGGCACCGAGGAGGCCAACCGGCCCGCGTTCAACGCCAAGTTGCCCGGGATCGTCCAGGCCGAGCAGGCGGCCGGCAAGCACGTACGTCTGGTCGACATGAGCGCCCTGACCGCCGCGGACCTGTCCGACGCCCTGCACCCCAACGACAGCGGCTTCGCCAAGATGGCGGACGCCTTCAACGCGGGGATCCAGGCCGCGGACGCGGCGGGCTGGATCAAGCCGCCGGATTCCGCGAGCGGTCAGGTGCGCTCCGGGATCGCGGGGAAGTGCCTGGGGGTGAACGGCGGCAACAGTGCCAACGGGACCATCGCGGAGATCCGGTCCTGCGACGGCTCCGCCGCGCAGACGTGGTCGGCGCGCTCGGACGGCACCCTTCGGGCGCTTGGGAAGTGCCTCGACGCGGCCGGCCGCGGTACCGCGAACGGCACCAAGATCGTGATCTGGGACTGCAATGGCGGGACCAACCAGCAATGGCAGACGTACAACGGCGGCTACCGCAATCCGGTCTCCGGCCGCTGCCTCGACGACCCCAACGCGTCCACGGTCGACGGCACGCAACTTGTCCTGTGGGACTGCAACGGCGGAACGAACCAACAGTGGACCGCTCTGCCGGTCTCCTGAGCACCTGACCCCGCTTCAGCGAGGCAGCACTGGAACTTCAGGTGAGGTGACCCTGCGCGCAGCGCGTGTTCCTGCCCCCTGATCGCTTCGGGGTGTCCGGAACATACACCCGCGTCCGGCACGGCGGCCGTCGCCGGACGCGGGTTCCGGCATGCCCTCCGCAGGTTCTGATCAGGCGCGATACATGGGATGGATCAGAGCCCGATTGTGGGTGACGAGCGTATTGACTCGATGAGAGGTCTGTGGAATCACTAGGACATGGGATGTCTGAGTGGTTCCCGTGGGACTCTTGAGCGCCCACGCCGGTGGCCGCGACGGTCCCCGAACATCCCGTTCGACCAGGCACGGCAATCTCTGTCCCCTTCCCCCACAGCCCCGAGGAACAGAATGCGGCCTTCACCCTCTTCCCGTCGGAGCCCTGCCGCTCGCGGACCACGCTTACCGGCGTTCGCCGTAGTAGCCGTGACAGCGCTGCTGGCCATGCTGTCGGCAACCGCGCAGACGTGGTCGGCACCGGCATCCGTCCCGGCATCGGCACCGGCGCCCCTGTTGAGTCAGGCGTCGGGGCGGTGTCTGGACGTCAAGGGCAATGTCAACACACCGGGAACGGCGCTGGACATCCAGGACTGCGACAACCAGCCGAACCAGGCGTTCGAGTTCACCTCGGCGGGCGAGCTGAGGACGATGAGCGGAACCCGCTGCGTGGACGCCTACGAGAACCGGACCGCGCCGGGAACCCCGGTGATCATCTGGTCGTGCAACGGTCAGTCGAACCAGTCGTGGCGGCAGAACGCCGACGGGTCGATCACCGGTGTCCAGTCCGGCCTGTGCCTGGACGTCAACGGGGCGGGCACGGCCAACGGCACCGCGGTCATCCTGTGGACCTGCAACGGCCAGAGCAACCAGAAGTGGACCACGTCGACACCTCCGCCCACTCCCGGCGGGTCGGGCCCGTGCGACCTCTACTCCGCGGGCGGCACGCCGTGCGTGGCCGCGCACAGCACCGTGCGGGCGCTGTACGGGTCGTACGGCGGCAGCCTGTACCAGGTCAGGCGCGCTTCGGACAACGCGACCAGGAACATCGGCGTTCGGGCGGCCGGCGGTTTCGCCGACGCGGCGGCGCAGGACTCGTTCTGCGCGGGCACCTCCTGTGTGGTCACGGTCGTCTACGACCAGTCCGGACGCGGCAACGACCTGTGGTACCAGGGGTCGGCCCAGGTGCCGGGATCGAGTCAGAGCAGTCCCGCGAAGGCGACCTCGGAGTCTCTGACTGCCGGGGGCACCAAGGCGTACTCGCTGTACATCAATCCCGGCAACAGCTACTGGCGGGACGGTCATCTGACGGGTGTTCCGACCGGCAGTGCGCCCGAGGGGGCGTACATGGTGACCAGCGGCACGCATGTCAACAGCGGTTGCTGCTTCGACTACGGCAACAGCGAGACGACCCGGAAGGCCGACGCGGCCGGGGCGATGGACGCGATCAACTTCGGCACCCAGTGCTGGTTCGGCGGCTGTTCGGGCAGCGGTCCCTGGGTCCAGGCCGACCTCGAGTGGGGCCTGTACTCGGGGGGCAGCCAGTCCTGGAACCCCAACCAGCGGGCATTCCCCGTCAAGTTCGTCACCGCGATGCTGAAGAACAACGGGACGTCGAGGTTCGCCCTCAAGGGCGGCAACGCCCAGTCCGGCAGCCTCACCACCCTGTGGGACGGCGCGCTTCCCGCCGGATACAGCCCGATGAAGAAGCAGGGCGCCATCGTCCTCGGCAGCGGCGGCGACTGCTGCAAGCCCGGCGGCGGCGCCAACCTGAGCGCCGGCACCTTCTACGAGGGTGCCATCGTCGCCGGCTACCCCTCCGACGCGACCGACAACGCGGTGCAGGCCAACATCATCGCGGCCGGATACCGCTGAGTCCCTCCGTCCCACGTGGTGTTCTGCCTCGACCCGGCCGAGGAGGTCATGACATGTGCATGACCACTTCTTCGCCCGCTGAACCGTCCGCCGACCGCACCGGCCGTGGACACCCCCGACCTGCGAAAGGAACCCATCGTGTCAGCAATCGCACGGCTGTTACGGCGCCTGCGTGTCCCGACGGCCGTGGTCGCGGGCCTCGTCCTGGCCGCCGGCGGCGTCGTGGGCACGGCCGCCGCTCCGGCCCGGGCCGCCACCTCCGTCGTCCTCAACGGCGCGTCCGGCGGCCGGACCTTCGACGGCGTCGGCGCGATCAGCGGGGGAGGCGGCAACAGCAGACTCCTGATCGACTATCCCGAGCCCCAGCGCGGCCAGGTCCTCGACTACCTGTTCCGGCCCGGCTACGGCGCCTCCCTGCAGATGCTCAAGGCCGAGATCGGCGGGGACACCAACTCCACCTCCGGAGCCGAGCCCAGCCACATGCACACCCGCTCCGACCTGAACTGCGACCGGGGCTACGAGTGGTGGCTGATGGAGCAGGCCAAGGCCCGCAACCCGAACATCGAGCTGTACGGGCTTGCCTGGGGCGCCCCGGGCTGGATCGGCAACGGCAACTTCTGGTCCACCGACATGGTCAACTACCTGGTCTCGTGGCTGGGCTGCGCCAAGCAGCACGGGCTGAGCATCGACTACCTCGGCGGATGGAACGAGCGGGGCTACAACGTCTCCTGGTACCAGCAGCTGCGGAGCGCGCTCAACAACAACGGCTACGGCAGCGTCAAGATCGTCGCAGCCGACTCGGACTGGTCCGTGGCCAACGACGTCAACTCCAACCCGGCGTTCGCCTCCGCGGTGAGCGCCATCGGCACGCACTACCCCTGCGGCTACCGGTCCTCCCAGTCCACCTGCTCGGTGCCGGCGGCCGCCATGTCCTCCGGCAAGTCGCTGTGGGCGAGCGAGAACGGCTCGGACGACTACAACGGGGGAGCGCAGGCCATGGCCCGCGGCATCAACCGCGGATACATCGACGGACGCATGACCGCGTACCTCAACTGGCCCGTGGTCGCCGCGCTCACCCCCAACCTGCCGTACCCGACCATGGGCATGGCCCTGGCCGCGCAGCCGTGGTCCGGCTCGTACTCGGTCGGCAAGAACACCTGGGTGATGGCGCACACCAGCCAGTTCACCAGCCCGGGATGGCGCTATCTGGACGCCTCCAGCGGCTACATCGGCGGCAACCGTGCCAACGGCAGCTACGTCTCGCTGAAGTCCCCGAACAACTCCGACTACTCCACGGTCATCGAGACCATGGACGCCGCCGGCGCGCAGACGCTGAACTTCAACGTCACCGGGGGACTGTCCGCCGGAACCGTCCACGTCTGGTCCACGGACGTCAGGTCCGCCGACCCGGCCCAGCACTTCGTGCACGCCGCGGACATCACCCCCTCCGGCGGCGGCTTCAGCCTGACCGTCCAGCCCGGCCACCTGTACACGCTGACCACCACGACGGGACAGGGCAAGGGCACCGCCACCGGTCCCGCCCGGAGTGCGCTGAAACTGCCCTACAGCGACTCCTTCGACGGCTACGCCACCGGCACCGAGGCGAAGTACCTCATGGACTGGCAGGGTGCCTTCGAGGTGGTGGGCTGCGCCGGCGGCCGCAGCGGAAAGTGCGTGCGCCAGATGAGCCCGCAGAAGCCGATCACCTGGGACACGCTGACCGACCCGCACGCCCTGCTCGGTGACGTGGGCTGGGGCAACTACACGGTCTCGTCGGACGTGCTGCTCGAACAGTCCGGATACGTCGAACTGATCGGCCGCGCGGGCAGCCACGACTACGACCGCACCGGAGGGCAGAACGCCTACCGTCTGCGCGTGAGCGACACCGGGGCCTGGTCGATCCTGAACTCGAACACCAACGGGACGGTCTCCACCCTGGCCCGCGGCAGGACCGCGGCACTCGGCACCAATCGGTGGCACAGCCTGGCGCTCACCTTCTCCGGCACCACGATCACCGCCGTCGTCGACGGCGCCACCGTCGGATCCGTCAACGACGGCACCTGGGCCGCCGGACAGATCGGCTACGGGACCAGCCAGGGCGAGACGGCGCAGTTCGACAACCTGTCCATCACGCCCGGCAGCGGCGGGAACACCGGGACGGCCGGCGCGATCGTCGGCGTCGGCTCCGGCCGGTGCGTGGACGTGCCGAACCAGTCGCACACGGCCGGCACCCAGGTGGCGCTGTGGGACTGCAACGGCGGCAGCAACCAGCAGTGGACGAACACCTCCGCGGGTGAGCTGCGCGTCTACGGCAACGCCTGCCTGGACGCCGCGGGCCAGGGCACGAGCCCCGGCACCAAGGTGGACATCTGGGACTGCACCGGCGGCGGCAACCAGAAGTGGACGATCCGCGCCGACGGCACGATCACCGGCGATCAGTCAGGTCTGTGCCTGGACGCCACCGGCGCCGGAACGGCCAACGGCACCCTGTTGCAGCTGTGGACCTGCAACGGCAGCAGCAACCAGAAGTGGGCGCGCGACTGATCCCGTGACCGGTGGGCGGACGTCCCGAGTCTCCCCGATCCCTCTGAAAGGCCCCACATGACTTCCTCCTCCCTGCCGCTCAGCCGACGCCGACTGCTGGCCGCGGCCGGCGCGGCGACGGCCGCCGGCCTGCTGCGGTTCGCTCCCGAGGCCGCCGCGACCGACGGGCCCAGCAGCTACACCCCGACCTGGTCCTCCGTGGACCAGCACCCCCCGGCCCCGGCCTGGTTCCAGGACGCCAAGTTCGGCATCTACTACCACTGGGGCGCCTTCAGCGTTCCCGCCTTCGGCAACGAGTGGTATCCGCGCAACATGTACATCGGCGGCTCCGCCGAGAACAACCACCACAAGGCGACCTACGGCGACCCCTCCGCCTGGCCGTACAGCAACTTCATCGACGGCGGCCGTGACAAGGCGGGCAACTTCGTTCAGTTCGCCCCCAAGCTGGTCTCCCAGGGCGGCAGGTGGGACCCGGACGCCTGGGCCCGGCTGTTCAAGGCCGCGGGCGCCCGGTTCGCCGGCCCGGTCGCCGAGCACCACGACGGCTTCTCCATGTGGAACAGCCGCTCCAACCCGTGGAACTCGGTCCAGCACGGCCCCAGGCTGGACCTGGTGGGGCTGCACGCACAGGCCATCCGCGGGCAGGGGCTGAAGTTCATGGCCTCGCTGCACCACGCCTACCACTTCAACGGGTTCTACGACCACGTGCCGAACCAGTCGGACCCGAACCTGCGCATCCTCTACGGCCAGCAGGGCGCGGCCGCGGAGAACAAGCTCTGGTACGACAAGCTGGCCGAGGTCGTCGACGGCTACCAACCGGACCTGGTCTGGCAGGACTTCGCCCTGAACCAGGTGCAGGAGTCCTACCGGCTCCAGTTCCTCGCGCACTACTACAACCAGGCCGTCGCCTGGAACAAGGACGTGGTCGCGACCTACAAGGACGGCTTCAACAACAAGGGTGAGGTCTTCGACTTCGAGCGCGGCGGCCCGGCGGGCCTGCTCACCCCCTACTGGCTGACCGACGACAGCATCTCCTCCTCCAGCTGGTGCTACACGGTCGGCATCGGCTACTACTCCACGCAAGCCATGCTCCACTCGCTGATCGACCGGGTCAGCAAGGGCGGCAACATGCTGCTGAACATCGCCCCGATGGCCGACGGCACCATCCCCTCCGGGCAGCAGTCCATCCTGCTCGCCATGGGCGACTGGCTCGGCCGCTTCGGCGAGGCGGTCTACTCCACCCGCTCCTGGTCCAGTCACGGCGAGGGCCCCACCAAGATGGGCGGAGGCTCGTTCAGTGGACCGGTGGCCGGCAAACCGCAGGACATCCGGTTCACCCGCAGCCGGGACAACAAGGTCCTCTACGCCACCGCCCTGGGCTGGCAGGGCGGCACCATGACCATCACGACGCTGAACTCCAACCAGATCAACCTCAGCAGTCTGACCGGCGCCCAACTGCTCGACAACACCGCCGGCACCTACGTCAACCTGCCCGCACCGACCCAGGACGCGTCCGGCCTGCACCTCACCATGCCCTCGTCCAACCCGCCCTTCAGCGCCCTGGCGTACACGGTCAAGCTCACCTTCTCCGGTGAGAT
The DNA here is from genome assembly GCF_001282115.1 of Streptomyces sp. NRRL B-24085. GTDB lineage: Bacteria > Actinomycetota > Actinomycetes > Streptomycetales > Streptomycetaceae > Streptomyces. Next base: position 22,413 of record NZ_LJBR01000312.1, read on the forward strand.
CCCCGTCCTGGGCGCGCCCGGCGGCTCCACGACCTGGGTCAGGATCGCCAACGTGACCAGCGGACTGGTGCTCGACAGCGGGGGCAACGTGGCCTCCGGTTCCAACCTCAAGCAGTGGAACTACGACGGCAGCACCAATCTGCAGTGGCAGCTGATCGGTCTCGGCAACGGCTACTACCGCATCGTGAACCGCACCAACGGCATGGTCGCCGACAGTTTCGGCAACTCCGCCAACGGCGCTCCTGCCCGCCAGCAGGCGTGGAACGGCGGCAACAACCAGCAGTGGTCGCTCAACAGCCTCGGCGACAACCGCTACCAGATCGTCAACCGGGGCACCGGCACCGCCCTGGACGGCAGCGGCAGCACCACGGCCGGCTCCAGCACGGTGCTGTGGACGCCGAACTCCAGCAGCAACAACGCGTGGACCATCACCGCCGTGTGAAGCGGTGCTCCCCGCAGGACACAAGAACTCCACGACGGAAGAAGGAGAGCATGGAACGTAAACCGCTCTTAATGGCCCTCGCGGCCGCACTGCTCCTCATCCTGACCACCGCGGGCACCTCGTTCAGCAGCGCCCTCGGCGCACCCGCGCCGAGCACGAGGTCCGCCGCCGCGGCGAGCGCCGGCTGCGGCAAGGCCCCGACGCTGACCAGCGGCAACCACACGATTCAGAGCGGCGGCCAGAACCGCAGTTACATCCTGCGGGTCCCGGCGGGCTACGACAGCAACCGGCCCTACCGGCTGATCTTCGGCTTCCACTGGCGGGGCGGCACGGCCAACGACGTCGACTCGGGCGGCACGGACGGGTACAACTGGTCCTACTACGGCCTCAGGCGCCTGGCGGACGCCGCGAACAACGGCACGATCTTCGTCGCCCCCCAGGGCAACGGCAACGGCTGGGCCAACCCCGGCGGCCAGGACGTGGCCTTCGTCGACGCCATGGTCAACCAGATCGAAGCGGGCCTGTGCGTCGACACCACCCAGGTGTTCGCCGGCGGCTTCAGCTACGGCGGCGGGATGTCGTACGCACTCGCCTGCTCGCGGGCGACGGTCTTCCGTGCGGTAGCGGTCTACTCCGGCGCGAACCTCAGCGGCTGCAACGGCGGCAACCAGCCCATCGCCTACATGGGGCTGCACGGCCTCAGGGACAACGTGCTGCCCATCGCGTCGGGACGGCAGTTGCGCGACACCTTCGTCCGGACGAACGGCTGCACCCCGCAGAACCCGCCCGAGCCTGCCAACGGAAGCCTGACGCACATCATCACCACCTACTCCGGATGCAGGTCCGGATACCCGGTCGTCTGGGCCGCGTTCGACGGCGGTCACGACCCCGGTCCCCTGGACGGCTCCACCGGTAGCGGCTGGCGCACCTGGACGTCGGCGGCGGTGTGGCAGTTCTTCACCCAGTTCGGCTCGAACCAGCCACCGCAGTCCGGCAACCAGCAGATCGTCGGCCAGCAGTCGGGCCGCTGCCTGGACATCAACAACTCGACCACCGCCAACGGCACCCAGGCACAGCTGTGGGACTGCAACGGCGGCTCCAACCAGCGGTGGACCCAAACCACCGGGAAGCAACTGGTCGTCTACGGCAACAAGTGCCTGGGCGTGGGCCAGGGTGCGGGCAACGGCACCCCGGCGGCGATCTGGGACTGCACCGGGCAGACGGACCAGCAATGGAACGTCAACCCCGACGGCACGATCACAGCGGCGCAGTCCGGCCTCTGCCTGGACGCCAGCGGCCAGGGAACCGCGAACGGGACGAAAATCCAGGTGTGGAGCTGCTCGGGCGGCGCCAACCAGCGCTGGCGCCTGCAAAGCTGACGGACCGGGGCCAGGCCCGCAACGGTACGGGCCTGGCCCCGAGGACCTGCTGTCCAGGCGGGTCAGCGCGGACGCAGCTCACGGCAGGCCGACGGTCCGCCCGCAGCCGTCGGCACGCTGTTCAGGCCCACAGTTCACTGCTGTCGCACACCCGCGCACCCATGTTGCGCTCCATCATGCGCAGTGCCGCGTCCGCGAGATCGGAGTGGATGTGGGCGACCGCGTCGCGCGGGACGACGACGTCGAAGTGGCGGATGTGGGCGTCGAGGGCGGAGTAGAGCACACACTGCTCCGTCACCTGGCCGCACAGCACCAGCCGCTCGATGTCCTGCTGGCGCAGCAGGTAGGACAGCGGGGTCTCGAAGAACACCGAGTGGCGCGCCTTGACCACGAACAGTGAGGAGCGGTCCGGTTTCACCGGTTCCACCAGGTCGGCGTGCGGCCCCGCGAGTGCCTGCTGGAGCAGCTCACCGTGATGAGAGCGCCACTCGCCGAAGTTGTCGTTGACGTAGATCACCGTCACGTCCTTCGACCGTGCCGTCTCCAGCAGGTCGGCGAGGACCGGGACGACCTTCCGGGCCGAGGAGAGCAGCTGTTCCGCGTCCTGGTGGTCGTACGTGTTGATCATGTCGATGACGATCAATGCGGTCTTGCTCATGGCCCCCGGGTTCCCAGGGAACGCATTGTGAACAAGAACGGCGGGGCTGATGTCGGAGCACGTCACCGAAGCCCGGTTGCGACGCGGGGACTGCTGCTGCATTCGGCGGCCGAAAACCGGTGCCGCATGGGGTGATTTGCCCGACGGTCATGGTCAATTCCAGCCGTTGTATTGATGCTTACATGACAACAGAGGGCACGCGGTGTCACTCTGCTCCGGGAAATCACAGTTCCTTCACAGGTTCAGTGCGTGCGACCAGTCGTGTTCCCGTCACCCCCCACCTCCTTCCACCCGCATGCCGTGCAGCGCTCCGGAGCGGCGTACCCCGCCGATCCGTCTCGTCCACGGTCCCCACCACGGGCCGGCCTCGTACCGAAGGAGAACCCGTTGTCCCTGCATCACCACGCGCCCGGGCGGCGCAGACGCGCAGCCGCCCTCGTCCTCACCGCCGTCGGCTCCCTGCTCGTCGTGGCCGCCCCTACACCGGCCGGCGCGACCCCGGCGGACCCGGGGCGCACTAAGATCACGACCACCCCCCGGGCCGGTGCGGCCCAGGTAGCCCTCACCCCCGCCCGCCGCACCGCCCTGGTGAAGAAGGCCCAGTCCGCGGCGGCCGGCACGGCACAGCGCATCGGGCTGGGCGCCAAGGAGAAACTCGTCGTCAAGGACGTCCTCACCGACGCGGACGGCACCACCCACACCCGCTACGAGCGCACCTTCTCCGGCCTGCCCGTCCTGGGCGGTGACCTCGTCGTCCACGACCGCGCCGGCCGTACCACCGTCACCAAGGCGAACCCGGCCCGCCTGTCGGTACCCACCCTCAGCCCGCGGATCACGGCTGCCGACGCCGTCGGCGAGGCTCTCACGGCGTCCAGGAAGGACCACGTCAAGGGCGCTGAGGTGGAGAACGCCTCCCGGCAGGTGATCTGGGCCGGCAGCGGCAAGCCCGTCCTGGCCTGGGAGACCCTCGTCAAGGGCGTCCAGAGGGACGGCACGCCCAGCGAACTCCAGGTCGTCACCGACGCCGTCAGTGGCAAGGAACTCCTGACCGCGCAGAAGGTGCACACCGGTGAGGGCACCGGCCAGTACGTCGGCACGGTCCCGCTCGGCACCACACAGGCCGGATCGACGTACCAGCTCACCGACCCCGACCGTGCCGGACACAAGACCTACGACCTGAACCAGGGCACCTCGGGAACCGGCACCCTCTTCACGGACGACAACGATGTCTGGGGCAACGGCCTGCCGTCCAGCCGCCAGACCGCAGGCGTCGACGTGGCCTTCGGAGCCGCGGCCACCTGGGACTTCTACAAGGAGGCCTACGGCCGCAACGGCATCCGCAACGACGGTGTCGCCGCCTACAGCCGCGCCCACTACGGCAACAACTACGTCAACGCCTTCTGGCAGGACTCCTGCTTCTGCATGACCTACGGCGACGGCTCGGGCAACACCCACCCGCTCACGGCGCTCGACGTGGCCGCCCACGAGATGAGCCACGGGGTCACCGCCGCCACCGCGGGCCTGCTCTACGCGGGCGAGTCCGGCGGTCTGAACGAGGCGACCTCCGACATCTTCGCCGCCGCCGTCGAGTTCCACGAGAACCTCGCGGCCGACCCCGGCGACTACCTCGTCGGCGAGAAGATCGACATCAACGGCGACGGCACGCCCCTGCGTTACATGGACAAGCCCTCCAAGGACGGTGACTCCAGGGACAGCTGGAGCTCCGGCCTGGGCGGGATCGACGTCCACTACTCGTCCGGCCCCGCGAACCACTTCTTCTACCTGCTCTCCGAGGGCAGCGGCGCCAAGACCGTCAACGGCGTCTCCTACGACAGCCCGACCTCCGACGGCCGTCCCGTCACCGGCATCGGCATCGAGAACGCCGCCGCGATCTGGTACCGCGCGCTGACGACGTACATGACCTCGACGACCGACTACGCCGGCGCCCGCACCGCCACCCTGTCCGCCGCCGCCGACCTGTTCGGCGCCTACAGCCCCACCTACCTGGCCGTCGCCGACGCCTGGGCCGGCATCAACGTCGGCAGCCGCATCGCCCTCGGCGTCAACCTCGCTCCGATCGCCGACCGGACCAGCGGCGTCGGCCAGGCCGTCAGCCTCCGGGTGGACGCCTACACCACCAACACGGACGCCACGCTGACCTATGAGGCCACCGGCCTGCCCGACGGCCTGGCCATCAGCCCCAGCGGTCTGGTCAGCGGCACCCCGACCACCCTCGGCACGGGGGAGGTCACGGTCACGGTGACCGACAGCACCGGAGCGAGCGCCTCGGCCACCTTCAGATGGCAGATCGCCTACGTCTATGCCGGCTCCACCCGGGTGGACATCCCCGACAACGGCGCCGCCGTGGAGTCCCCGGTGACCATCGCCGGCCGCGACGGCAATGCCTCCGCGACGACCAAGGTGTACGTCAACATCGTTCACACCTACCGCGGTGACCTCACCGTCGACCTCGTAGGCCCGAACGGCACCGTCTACTCCTTGCTGAACCGCAGCGGCGGCTCCGCCGACAACGTCGACCAGACCTTCACGGTCGACGCCTCCGCCCAACCGCTCAACGGCACCTGGAAGTTGCGAGTACAGGACCGGGCGTCGATCGACGTCGGGTACATCGCACGATGGGAACTGACACCCTGACCTGACAGCACACAGCCGCCCGGGTCCCTGGGGATCCGGGCGGCGCCGTCCGTTCCGTCGGGTACGCCGCGATGGCTCCCGGCACCGGCGGATACGGGTGTCACTGAGTGGTGAGCATGCCCTCGCGCAGTCGGGCGAGGGTGCGGGAAAGCAGGCGGGAGACATGCATCTGCGAGACGCCGAGGCGCTCGCCGATCTGCGCCTGGGTGAGTTCCTCGACGAACCGCATGTGGATGATCCGGCGGTCCCGCTCGTCGAGTTCCGCGATCATGGGGGCCAGCGCGTGGAAGTCCTCCACCAGCTCCAGTGCCGCGTCGTCCGTGCCGATGAAGTCCGCGAGTGAGCCCTCGCCGTCCTCCGTGCCGTCGATGGTGGCGTCCAGCGAGGTGGAGTTGTAGGCGTTCGAGGCCAGCCGCGCCTCGAGAACCTCCGCTTCGGGCAGGCACATCAGCTCGGACAGTTCCTTGACCGTGGGGGTCCGGCCCAGGCGGCTGCGGAGTTCTTCGGTGGCGCGGGCCAGCTGAACCCGGGCTTCCTGCAGACGGCGCGGCACATGGACGGCCCAGGTGGTGTCGCGGAAGAACCGCTTGATCTCGCCCACGATGTAGGGGATGGCGAAGGAGGTGAACTCCACCTCACGAGTGAGTTCGAAGCGGTCGATCGCCTTGATCAGGCCGATCATGCCGACCTGGACGATGTCCTCCATCTCCTCCGGACCCCGGCTGCGGAACCGCCCCGCGGCGAAACGCACCAGGGACATGTTCATCTCGATCAGCGTGTTCCGGGCGTACTGGTACTCGGGCGTGCCCTCCTCCAGTACGGCGAGCTGGTCGAAGAACAGCTTGGTGAGAGCACGGGCGTCCTTGGGCGCGACCTTGGACGGGTCGGCGAGTTCCGGCAGCTCCCTCACGTGAGTCTCTGTCCTTGCCGCGCTCACTGCCACCATGGTGCTTCCCTCCCGAGACATCTGATCGCCTGTCTGATGGAGCCACAGGCTGGCGAGAAGCCGCCTTCCCGCAGATCCGCCGCTCATGCCTGCCTGCCCGCAGCACTTTCTGTCCTTGCATCGACGAATATGGGGCTCAGGCGGTCGTACTGTGCAAGTGGGTCTCTGCTCGGGTGTGGTGGGCGCCTGCGATCGCGACGGCGGCGCGCACGAAAGCGGCGACGGCCGCCGAGCGGGCGTCCTGGGGCCAGGCGACGGCCAGTGTGCAGTCCGGCAGGTCGCTGACCGGCCGGTAGGCGATCCCGGGGCGCGGGTTGCGGCGGGCGACCGAGGCGGGCGCGAAGAACACGATGCTGCCCGTCTCGACGAGGCTGAAGATCTCCGACAGGTTGGAGGCCGGTGCCGTCGCACCGGGCTGCGACGGCGCGGCGGGGCCCTCATCCGCAGGTGCGCCGTTGAGGAGGCGGCGGCCGGCCAGGTCCGCGCGGCACAGCCGGGTACGGGCGGCAAGCGGGTCGGTGGCGGCCATGGCGACCAGGACCGGCTCGGTCAGCAGCGGCTCGCTGTCCAGTCCGCGTTCGTCCACGGGACGGAGCACGAGTGCGACGTCGGCGAGGCCATCGCGCAGTGCCTGGGGCTGGGCGCCGAACCCGCCGAGGACCAGTTCCGGGGGCAAGGCCGCGGGGTCGGTGCTGTAGGCGTCCAGGATCTGCGGCAGCAGACCGCCGTCGATGTCGGCCTTGAGGGCGATGCGCAACCTGGGCGAGGCGCTGCCGGCGTGCCGCGCCCGGTGGGCGGCGGCGGTGACCGCCTCCAGCGCGGTTCTGGCGTCACGCAGCAGAATCTCTCCGGCGCCGGTGAGTCTCACCTGCCGGGTGGTCCGTTCGAACAGGGTCACGCCGAGCTGTCGTTCCAGGCTGCGGATCGTCCGGGACAGAGGGGGCTGCGCCATGCCCAGTCGGTCGGCGGCCCGCCCGAAGTGCAGTTCCTCCGCCACCGCGACGAAGCAGCGGAGCTGCCGCACCTCCAGATCATTCATACCTCCAGAGTATCAATGGCGATCGAGATGGTCCTTCACCTGCGCTGTTGCGCCAGGTTCACTCGAGAGCGACCGTCCGGCACGCCCTCAGGGGCTTGCCCTCGACCGCCATGCATGGAGGCACTCGTGATCGTGATCACTACACCGACCGGTGACATCGGCCGACAGATCCTGGACCGCGTCCTGGACAGCGGTGAGCCCGTCCGGGTGATCGCCCGCGACTCCTCCCGTCTCCCGGAGCACGTGCACGCGCGGGCGGAGGTGGTGCAGGGCTCACACGCCGACGCGGACACGATCGCGCGGGCACTGGAGGACGCCGACCGGCTGTTCTGGCTCGTGCCCCCGGCCGGTTTCCGGGACGCAGGTCCGGCCCTGAGCCACTACCTGGACTTCACCCGGGCGGCAGCCCAGGAAGCCGCCGACCGGGGGGTGCGGATGGTGTACGTCACCTCCCTGGGACACGGATACAAGGGTGAGGCGGGACTGCTCTCGGCCGCGCTCGGCATGGACGAGTTGATCGAGAGCACCGGTGTGCAGTACCGGGCCCTGGCGCTGCCGTTCTTCATGGAGAACGTCCTCCGCCAGGCCGAGTCGATCACACATCAGGGCGTGTTCTCTATGGCGAACACCGCGGACCGGCCTCTGCTGACCGTCGCCACCCAGGACGTGGCCACCGCGGCAACAGCCCTTCTGCTGGACGGCACCTGGAACGGTCAGGCCCGCATGCCCTTGGCCAGCCCCGACAACCTGACCCCTGACGGCATGGCTGAGATCATCTCCGAAACCCTGGGCTGCCCGGTGCGCTACGAGCAGGTGCCGCTCGCCGACTGCCAGGTCCGCATGGTGCGGCACGGCATGAGCCCCGCGCTGGCCCGGGACATGGCCGACATGGTCAACGCGCAGAACAACGGCATCTACGACGCCGAACCCCACGGCCCGGCCTGCGCCACCGACTTCCGCCGGTGGTGCCAGAACGTCCTGAAGCCGGCCGTCCGGTCCTGACCGGCGCACCGCCGCCTTGCGCAGGGCTCGCTCGGCGATTCGGGCAGCTGCGGACGCGGGCAGCAGGCGGCCGAAGGCGAAGGTCTCGAAAGTGTTGAGGCGGCCGTCGACGACCGCCGGGCCCCGGCCGTGCAAGGCGGACATGACGGTGTCCGCGACGGCATCCGGCGTGCGCTTGCCCGGGACCCGCCGTGTGTTCATCGCCGTGTCGGTCGGGCCGGGGCTGACTGCCACGACCCGCACCCCCCTCGCCCTGGTCCCGGCCCACACATTCCCTGCCGGGCCAGCCGCTCGGTGATCGCGGCCCCGATGCCGAGTGCACACAACTCCTGGCCCGAGTACGGCAGGTCCGTGACGAACTCGCCCGCCAAGAGCAGCAGATCGCTCAGCGCCGTGCTTCAGGCGACCGAATCGCCGGCGAGCAGTTCCTGCGCCGGAGTCCCGGGAACGCCGGGCTTCTCGGCCTTCCTTCGTTGCTGCCCCGTTCACCGTCCGGAACTAGCCGGTGGGCAGGGAGACGGTGATGTCGGTGCGTTGTCCGGCGGCCAGGGACATCTTGCGGGCGTGGGTGCCGAGGGGTGAAGCGGCCACGGTCGCCGACGTGGTCACCGAGGTCATGCCGCGACAGCTGATGAGGGTGACGGTCTGGTCGACCGCCGAGGTGACGGAGAGCGTGGCGGCGCGGGCGGACAGGTCCCAGCTGAAGTTGTGGACGCGGATACCACCGCGCGTGCGTACGCCGGTGATGGTGCCCTGGGCGAGTTGGTCGGGCAGGGCCGGCAGGACTTCCAGCACTCCGGGCCGGGAGTAGATCAGGGCCTCCGCGAGCACAGCCGGCAGGGCGTTCGCGGCGTCCGCGTTGTAGATGTCCAGGTCGGGATTGTGCGAGGTCATCAGCGACCTGAAGAGCATGTTGTTGCCGATGATCTTCCTCAGGTTGTCGTAGACCTTGCCGCCGTCCTTCAGGCGAGCGGCGGCCAGGGCACGGTGGAGACTGCCGTGGGCGGAGATGTTCTGATCACCGCGCTTCTCCAGGGCCTTGAGCGCCGGACCGACGAGTGCGGGCTGCTCCTCGGGGTTGATCTCGTGCAACGGCCAAGCGCCATACAGGTGCTGGACATGGCGGTGGTCGTAGTGGTCGGTCAGGGTGGGCCAGGACCATTCGGCGAGCGCGCCGTCGCTGTTGACGCGGTAGTCGGGCAGCTTGGCCAGCAGCGCCGTCCAGCGGGACACGCCCTGTCCGCTGCCCTGCTCCACGCCCAGCGCGTTGGCCGCGTCGACGGCGGCCTGGAGGGCGTGCCGGCCGGCCATGATGTCGCCGGTGGCGTTGACCGACAGGCACACGCCGGTGTTGCCGGGCGCGTTCTCCATGGAGAAGGACGGCACGAAGACGGCCTTGCCGTTCGCGTCGCTCCGGGTCAGGAAGTCCTCGTAGAACAGGGCCAGTTCCATCAACGCCGGCGCCAGCTTGCTGCGGTGGAACTCGCTGTCGCCGGTGACCTCGTAGTACTCCAGCATCGGGTACAGCAACCAGTCGGCGCCGCCGGTCCAGCAGTGGCCCGGAAACGAGTCGTTGTCGAAGTGGAGCATGTGGCCGTACTCGCCGTCGGTGCGGGACGGGGCGAGGAAGCCGCGCGCGCCGTAGAGGTGGGCGGCGTTGGTGCGCCAGTCGGCGAGCTGGCCGAGGACCAGGTCGAAGTAACCTTTCATGACCTCGGTGGTGTCGAGGATGTTGGCGCCCGCGACCTGGAGGTTGATGTTGGCGTCGGTCGTGAGGTCGTCGGCCCAGGCGCCGTTCCAGGAGCCCGTCCAGATGCCGGTGAGGCGGGGCGGCAGGACCCCGCTGGAACTGAGGAAGAGGTAGCGGCCCGAGTCGTACAGCCGCTCGAGCAGCGCGAGGTCGATGACGTCCCGGTCCGCGTTCTGGCGGGCGATGAGTTCGCTGACGGAGAGCCCGCGGTCGGCGTCGGGGACGTCGAGGTCGAGGCGGGAGCGGTCGTACAACTCGGTGTGGAGCGCGGTGTGCGCCGAACGCAGGGCGGCGTAGTCGGTGCCGGTCGCGGCCAGCTGGGCGTGCAGCGGTTCGGAGTCCCAGGCGGTGGCGGACTCGTAGCGGTCCAGCTTGGTCAGCAGGAGCACCCTGGCGGCCCTGGACACGACGATCGTGGAGCCGCTGACGGTCACCGAGGAGTTCGCCCCGGTCGCCGCGACACGCGTGACGCCCTCGTAGCCGAAGGCGCCCTGCCCCGCGGGATAGGTGCCGCGCAGGTTCAGATAGCCGTCGCCGTCGCTCACCGTGGCGCGGGTGGTGAAACCGACGGTGCCGGGGACACCGTCGAGCGCGGTGTTGACGCTCAGCGTGGTGTCGACCGTGCGGCCCGGGGCGGGGATCAGCTCGTGGACGATCACGTTGTCGGTCCGGGAGACGAACGCCCGGCGCGTCCAGGTGCCGTACTCGTCGGTCCAGCTGGAAGTGACCTCCCCGGTGCGGTAGTCGGTGGTCCGGGTGTAGTCGTCGACCGTGGTCATGCCCGGAGTGCTGATGAGGAGTTCGTACGCGGGATGGTAGGTCTGCGTCCAGTGCAGCGACCACCCGGAGGCGAAGTCCCTGTTCGCGCCGGCGTAGTCGCCGGCCAGGGCCTTGTCCCGTACGCCGTCGAGGCGGCCGGAGAGCACGGGGGGCTCGAGCGTGCGGGTGCCGTTCGGCAGCACCAGCCGGTGGTGGTTGAGGACCACCTTCTCCAGCGTCGGCACCCCGTGCAGGACGGCTCCGTGCTCGCCGTTGCCAGTGAGGAAGCCGTCGGTCCAGGAGGCGGCGGGGGAGGTGTCGTGGATGCCCCGGTCGGGGAGCGTGACCCGTGGGGGAGCGGCGGTCCCGGCGGTGATCGGGTCCGTGGAGCCGATCGGGTCCACGGAGCCGTTCGAGGAGCCGTCCAGGGGGTGGTTCGTCACGCAGGATCCTTCGGGAGAGCAGGGTGGAGACAGAGGGCGGAGGCGACCCGGGGAGGTGGTCGCCTCCACCGGCTAATCCTGGACCTTGCCCCCGGTGACCCGGGAGAGTGCCAGGGCGATCAGGATGATGGCGCCGTTGAGGGCGCCGATCCACTGTGCGGGGACCCCGCCGAGGGTGAGGACGTTCTGGATCAGGAAGAGCAGCAGGATGCCGGTGAACGCGCCGAACATCGTGCCTTTGCCACCGTTGAGACTGATGCCGCCGATGACGGCCGCGGCGAACACCGTGAAGATGTAGCCGTTGCCCTGCGCGGAGGCCACCGAGGCGAGACGCCCCGAGAGCATCAGACCGCTGAGCGCCGCCAGCAGGCTCGCGGTGACGATGACGATCCACAGCACCCGGTCGGTGCGGATGCCGGCCGCCTTCGCCGCGTCGACGTTGCCGCCGATCGCGTAGAGGGAGCGGCCGAAGCTGGTGAAGCCGAGCACCACGATCCCGACGGCGAACAGGATGAGGCAGACCCACACCGAGGCGGGCATGCCCAGCCACTCGGCCGTGCCGATGTACAGCATCGACTGTGGCAGCTGGAAGAAGGTCTGGCCGCCGGAGATGCCGGTGAGGATGCCGCGCAGCACGATCAGCATGCCCAGGGTCACGATGAAGCCGTTGAGGCCGAACCGGATGATGAACAGGGCGTTGACCGCGCCGACCAGCAGGCCGACGGCGAGGGTGACCGGTACCGACCAGGCGCCCGGGAGCAGCCCGAGGCCGTGTGTGGCGCCCGCCGGGACCGTGAGCCAGGCGGCGACGCCGGGGGCGAGCCCGACCGTGGACTCCAGGGAGAGGTCCATCTTCTTCACGATCAGCACCAGCGTCTGCGCCAGGACCAGGACCGCGATCTCGGACATGGTCTGGAGCACGTTGATGAGGTTGTCGGCCTGGAGGAACACCGGGTTGACGATCTGGCCGACGATCGCGATGACGATGATCGCGGGAATGAGGGCGAGGTCGCGCAGCCGGGCGAAGGCGATCCTGCGCCCTCCCGCCCTCGGGCCGGCCGGTTGTTCCTCCGGCGGGGTCTTCGCGGTGGTCGCGGCCGCTGTCTCAGACATCGAGGTCCACTCCTTCCATGGCGGCCACCAGCTCGTGGTCGTGCCAGCCGCTGGGCTTCTCGGCGACCACGCGGCCCTGGAACATCACCAGCACCCGGTCGCACATGCGCAGGTCGTCGAGTTCGTCGGAGGCGATGAGCACGCCGGTGCCGGACTCGGCGGTCTCCTCGACCTTGCCGAGGAGGAACTCCTTGGACCGCACGTCGACGCCGGCGGTCGGGCTGATGAGCACCAGCACCTTGGGGTCGTTGGCCAGGGCGCGGGCCATGACGACCTTCTGCTGGTTGCCTCCGGAGAGCCCGGACACCTCCAGGTCGGGACCCGGTGTCTTGATCGCCAGGTTGTCGATCATGTCCTTGGCGAGTTCGTCGCGGCGTCGGCGGTCGATGAACCCGGGCGGGCCGAGCCGTTCCGGGATGGTCAGGGTCGCGTTGTCCGCGATGGACATCGCGGGTACGTAGCCCTGGTGATGGCGGTCCTGCGGGACGAATCCGACACCGGCCCTCAGGGCCGCGGGGACGCTGCCCGGCCGGGGCCTGGCTCCCGCGATCTCCACGGTGCCGGTGTCGGCGGCGCGCAGCCCCACCACGGTCTCGGCGAGTTCGGTGCGGCCACTGCTCGCCGCGCCGGCCAGACCCACGATCTCGCCGCCCCGGACCCCGAACGACACGTCGTCGTAGGCGCCGTCGAGGGAGGCACCGCCGACCGTGAGGATCGCCGGGACCGCGGTGCCCACCGGGCCGCGGCGCCTGCCCGTGCTCTCCGTCGCGGCGTCGCCCGTCATGGCGGCGACGAGCTCGGAGCGGGGCAGGTCGGTGACGGAGGCGGTGAGGATGTGCCGGGCGTCGCGGAACACCGTCACCGTGTCGCAGATCTCGTAGATCTCCTGCAGGTGGTGACTGATGAACAGGAAGGTGACGCCCTGTTCCTGGAGGTCCCTGATGCGGCCGAAGAGGCGGTCGATGGCCGCCGCGTCCAGCTGCGCGGTGGGCTCGTCGAGGATGATGAAGCGGGCACCGAAGGAGAGCGCCCTGGCGATCTCCACGAACTGCCGTTGCTCGACGTCGAGTTCACCGGCCGCGGTGCGCACGTCCACGTCGACCGACCAGGTCCGCAGCAGCTCCTCGGCCTTGCGGCGGAGCGTGCGCCAGCTGATCAGGCCGCCCGGCCCGCGGTCGTGACGGTTCAGGAAGAGGTTCTCCGCCACCGTCAGTTCGGGGATGATCGTGGACTTCTGGTAGACGCAGGCCACGCGCCGTCGCCACGCGTCCCGGTCGGCGAGCCGGGGGGCCGGTTCGCCGCCGAAGGTCACCGTGCCCGTGTCGGGTGCCTGGAGGCCGGTGAGGATCGACACCAGGGTCGACTTGCCGGCGCCGTTGCGTCCCACCAGCGCGTGTGTCTGCCCGGGGGCGATCGTGATCCGTGCGTCGCTGAGCGCGACCGTGGATCCGTACCGCTTCGTTATCCCCGCCGCCTCGGCGACGGGCGGAGCCGTGAGCATGTCTGCGTGTCGCCTTCCGGTCAGCCGAGGTTGTTGCCCCAGAGGGACTTGTCGTCGCTCTTGAGGCTGCTGACGCCGCCGTAGGTGCCGCCGTCGGCGGTGACGAGCGGGGCCGACAGCTGGTCCTCGAGCACTCCGTCGCGGACCTGGATGATGGTGCTGTCGTGGTCGGTCTTCCCGGGCTTGAAGGTCTTCCCGTCGATCGCCGCCTTCAGGTAGTACAGGGCGTACTTGGCGTAGAGGTCGGCCGGCTGGGAGACCGTGGCGTCGATCTGGCCGCCGCCGATGTCCTTGAGCTCCTCGGGGATGCCGTCGTTGGACACGACGAAGACGTGCTTCTTGTCCTTCGGGTCGACCAGCAGGCCCTTCTGCTTGAGCACCTGGAGCGTGCCCGAGAGCGCGAAACTGGACTGCATGTAGACGCCCTTGATGTCCGGGTGGGCGGTCAGGTCGGTCTGGAGCTTCTGGGCGGCGACGGCACCGTCCCAGTTGGTGGCCTCGCCGAAGACCCTGATGCCGGGGTAGTTCTTCTTCATGCAGTCGTTGAACGCCTCGGTGCGGTCACGGCCGTTGATGGAGGAGAGGTCGCCCTGGAGCATGACGACCTTGCCCTTGCCGTGCAGCTTGGTGCCGAGGAACTGGCACGCCTTCTCGCCGTACGCGCGGTTGTCGGCCCGCACCACCATGTAGACCTTGCCGGTGTCGGGGCGGGTGTCCACGGTGACGACGGGGATCTTCTTCGCCTCCATCTGCGCCAGCGTGGGCGCGACGGCCGCGGTGTCCTGGGGGGCCATGGCCACTCCCTTGACGCCCTGGCTGATGAACGTCTGGGCGTTCGCGGTCAGCTTGGCGACGTCGTTCTGGGAGTTGGTCGTCTTCAGGTCCAGGCCCAGCTCCTTGGCGTACTGGGGCGTGTACTTGATGTACGAGTTCCAGAAGTCGGTGTCGGAGCGCGGGTAGTCGACGCCCACCACGGGCTTGCCGCCGTTCGAGCCGTCCGTCGTGCCGGAGCTCTGGCAGGCGGTGAGGGCGGAGACCGTGAGGACGGCGAGTGCACCGAAACAGGCGTACCGGGTGTGTCTGAGCGTCATTGCTCATCTCCTTGGTGCGGGAAGGCCGGGAAGCGGATGGGGTGCCGAGGGGGGAAGGTCTTGGGG
>NZ_LJBR01000313.1 GCF_001282115.1 Streptomyces sp. NRRL B-24085
GGATCGTGCCGTCGGGGGCGGGTGGGGGCCGCCGCGCGCAGGGCCTCCCTCAGTTCGTCCCGTCCGGCCGGGGGGAGCGCGGTGACATAGCCGGGCGCCGGGCCCTGGCCGGCCAGGAAGGGACCCCACAGGTCGGCGAAGTCGGCGAGGACGGTGGGGACTTCGATCGGACGCACGACCACGTCGACGAGTCCCGCGGCCGTCCACAGGTCGTGCAGCGGCTGGGGACGGCAACCGGGGAACCGCCGGCCCTCGTCCAACTCGGCGGCCGCGGGGTCGAGTTCGGCGGCGGTGTCCCAGAAGAGCCGCAGCAGCCCCATCCCCTGCGCGTAGTCCCACACGTACGCGGCCACCTGAGCGCCGCCCGGCCGGACCGCGCGGGCCATCCCGGCGACGGCCGCCCCGGGGTCGGGCAGGAAGTTCAGGGTCAGACCGCTGACCGCCACGTCGAAGGCGCCGTCCCGGACGGGCAGGGCCATGGCGTCCGCGACGACCGAGGTCCGGGCCGCCCGAACGAAGCCCTCGGAGCGGTCGCAGCCCACGACCAGACGGGGCCGGCACCGCTCCCGCACCACCGCCGACAGCACCCCGGTGCCGCATCCCACGTCCAGCCAGCGCAGTCCGTCCGGACGCCCGAGCCAGGCCGTGAACTCGCGCGCGACCGCCCGGCTCCAGCGGCCCATGTAACGGTCGTAGGCGGCACCGGACGCCCACACGTCGTATCGCTGTTCGTCCATGGACCCCACGATCCTCGCCCCACCGGAATCCGGCCCCCCGTGCACCGATCCCGCGGTTCGCGACGATGACGGGGTGCGGCCCTTTCGAAGGGGGACCCCTGCCACGGCGTGAGCGCGCTGCCCTGACCGGCGTACAACTTGTGTACGTCGAGGGCCGGTTGCGTGCGCCGGGTGGTGATCCCTTGAAGGAAACCGTCAGGGCGTTTGATCGGGATTGAGGGCACTTACTGTTGCGCCTACGTGACAGCCCCCCACCCACAGGATCGCCATGCGTACCGTCCCCTCCGTCATGGCCGTCTGCGTGTCGGCCCTCCTGCTCACCTCCTGCGGAGTGGGCGACAGCAACACCTCGGTGAGCCCCCGGAAGGGCGACGACATCACGCTGGGTCTGCTGCTGCCCGACCGGGACACCAGCCGCTTCGACCGCTTCGACCACCCCCTGATCAAGAAGGAGGTGGCGGCCCTCACCCACGGCAAGGGCAAGGTCAGCTACGCCAACGCCGGGGCGAGCGCGAAGCGGCAGAGCCGGCAGTTCCGGCAGATGATCGCCGACAAGGTCGACGTGATCGTGGTGGACGCGGTCGACGCCAGGGCGATCGGGCCGGACGTCCGGAAGGCGAAGGACGCGGGCATACCCGTGATCGCCTACGACCGGCTCGCCCAGGGTCCGATCGACGCCTACGTCTCGCACGACAACGAGCTCGTCGGCGAGGTGCAGGGCCGGGCCGTCGTGGAGGCGCTCGGCGACAAGGCCGAGACCAGCAAGATCGTGATGATGAACGGCTCGCCCGCCGACCCCAACACCGCGCTGTTCAAGAAGGGCGCGCTGGACGAACTCGACGGCAAGGTCGTCATCGCGAAGCAGTACGACACCCGGGAGTGGCTGCCGTCGGTCGCCGAGGCCAACATGAAGGCGGCGATCACCTCGATCGGGCTCAAGGACATCGCCGCCGTGTACTCGGCCAACGACGACATGGCGGGCGCGGTCATCGACGCGCTCAAGGAGGCGGGAGCCACCAGGATCCCGCCGGTGACCGGGCAGGACGCGAGCCTCGCCGCCGTGCAGCGGGTGGTGTCGGGCGAGCAGTACATGACCGTGTACAAGTCGTTCCTGCTGGAGGCGACCAACGCGGCGCAGATCGCGGTGTACAAGGTCCAGGGCCGTGACCTCCAGTTCGACGCCCTGATCCGCGACAAGGTCGACAGCCCCACCCAGCGGGACATCCCGTCACTGCTGGTGCCGGTGGTCGCCCTGACCAGGGACAACATCCAGCAGACGGTGATCAAGGACGACGTCTACACGGTGAAGCAGATCTGCACGGCCGCGTACGCCGCGGACTGTGCGGAGATCGGCCTCGAGTGAGGCTCCTCAGGGGCCGGTGCGCACGCGGCGCACGACGAGAGCGGTGGCCGTCAGCGCGGTGACCGTGCCGAAGGCCAGGTGGACGGCGGTGTCGGCCGAGGTGAAGGACGCCACCGCGTTGCCGAGCACGCTGAGGACGAGCAGGGGCCAGAGCAGAAGCTTCACGGGGTACTCCAAGGACGGTCGGGATCTCTTCGGTGAGGACGACGCTATGGGCCCCGCCGCGTCCGGACGATCCAGCCCTCGGCCCGTTCCGGGGTACAGCAGGCTGTACTTTCCGCCTCCCGGCCTGTCGGCGGACCCGCCCTCCGCCTAGGGTCGGTGTCCTCCGGACCGAAGGAGGCACACATGGCCACCGCCGACGTCAGGGGCCTCGTCGTGGGCACCGCGACGACCGCGGCCGCCGCACTCGGCCAGTTGGTCTCCGGACTCGGTACGGCCGTCCTCGCCCCGTTCGTGCTGCTGTGGCTGCTGGCGCCCGGCGGGGTACGCGTGCTGCACGCCCTGGCCGGCATGGAACGCGTCCGGCTCGCCCGCTGGGGCCCCGAGGTCATCGCCCCCGCACCGCCGCCGACGCGCCTGCGGAACGCCCTCGGCGACCCCGTGACCCGGCGCGAACTGCTGTGGCTGGTCCGGCATCTGGCGGTGGGCCTGCCGCTGGGCCTGCTCGGGTTCGTCCTGCCGGTGCTCGCCCTGCGGGACACCCTGTTCCCGCTGTACTGGCGGCTCGCCCCGAAGGACGCGACCGCCACGTCCATCGGGATCGGCGTCGCGCACTCCTGGCCGGACGCCCTCGCGGTGTGCCTGCTCGGCGTGGGCTGGATCGCCATCATCCTGGGGCTCACACCCGGCATGGCAAAGCTCCAGGCGAACCCGGGGCGCCGGCTCCTGTCGGCCGGTCCCGACGCCGATCTCTCGCTGCGCGTCGCCGAGCTGACCGCGACCCGGGCCGCCGCCCTGGACGCCCACGCCACCGAACTGCGGCGCATCGAGAGGTCGTTGCACGACGGCACCCAGAACCGGATCGTCACGGTGACCGTGCTGCTCGGGGCCGCCCGCCGGATGGTCGCCCGCGACCCGGCCGGCGCCGACGAACTGCTGGAGCGGGCCCAGTCCGCGGCCGAACAGGCGCTGGCCGAGCTGCGGACCGTCTCCCGCAGCATCCTGCCGCCGGTGCTCGCGGACCGTGGCCTCGCGGGCGCGCTCACGGGGCTCGCGGCGGAGAGCGCGGTGCCGTGCGCGGTCGACGTGGAGGTGGAGCGGCGGTGCGCCGCCTCCGTCGAGGCGACCGCGTACTTCGTGGTCGCCGAGGCGCTCACCAACATCGCCAAGCACAGCGGGGCGTCCCGGGCCGCGGTCACCGTCCGCGCCCCCGGCCCCACGCTCCTGCTGCGGGTCACGGACGACGGCCGGGGCGGGGCCGACGAGCACACCGGCTCCGGCCTCTCCGGCATCCGCCGCCGGGTCGCCGCCCACGACGGCACCCTCCGCCTGACGAGCCCGCCGGGCGGCCCCACGACCCTGGAGGTGGACCTGCCGTGCGGATCGTGATCGCCGAGGACGACCCGCTGCTGCGGGAGGGCCTGGCGCTGCTGCTGCGTGCCGAGGGGCTGGACGTGGTCGGCACGGCCGACTCCGCCGAGGGGGCGCTGGACGCCATCGACACGCACAAGCCCGACGTGGCCATCCTCGACGTACGGATGCCGCCCACGCACACCGACGAGGGGGTCCGCGCGGCCGTCGAGGCCCGGCGGCGCAGGCCCGACCTCGCCGTCCTGGTGCTGTCCGCCTACGTCGAGCAGAGCTTCGCGACCGAGCTGCTGACCGGCGGGGTCGGCGGACTGGGCTACCTGCTCAAGGAACGGGTCGGCCGGGTCGAGGAGTTCCTGGACGCGCTGCGCCGGGTGGCGTCCGGCGGCACCGCCATCGACCCCGAGGTGGTCGCCCAGCTGTTCACGCGGTCCCGCAAGGACGTACGGCTGGAGCGGCTCAGCCCGCGCGAGAAGGACGTCCTCGCCCTCATGGCCGAAGGCCTCGGCAACAGCGCCATCGCGGAGCGGCTGTTCGTGACCGACGGGGCCGTCCACAAGCACATCCGCAGCATCTTCGCGAAGCTCGATCTGTCGCCGACGGACCAGGTCGACCGGCGCGTTGCGGCCGTACTGCACTACCTGGAGGACGCGCGGCGGCTGTCGTAGCGAGGCGGCGTGCGGTCACCGGCACGCGGACGGGTCCCCGGGGCCTCCCTCGCCGCCCCGGGAACCCGTCGCGGTGCCTCCCCTGGTGCTGTTCGTCGCCCGCCCCGGATCGGATGTCGTCCCGCCGCGGAAAATCGTGACGCGGCTCGCGGCTACTGCTGGGCGCCGCCCGCGAACTGGAGGGAGATGCGCCGCAGGACCTCCGCGGCGGTGTCGGTGCGGCCCTCGTCGTGCGCCTCGGCCAGCTGGACGAAGGCGAACGCGAAGCAGTGGGCGATGCTCGCGATGGCGGGCCCCAGTTCCTCCACCACGGCGTCGGCCGCCGCGTGGCCACTGGCGTCCGCGGGGAGCTGGATCCGTGGGAGGGTCTCCACGAGCAGCGCGGAGACGGCCCCGGTCAGCGAGGCCTGCTGGTCGGGATGCTCGCGGACCTGACGCCGCATCTCCAGGGCCTCGGTGAGGATGCCGACGACGTTCTGCATGACCTCGCGCTGTTCCATGGGACCGCAGCGTAGGTGCTCCACGGAACACGTCGTGTGATCCACCGCACAGGAACCCGGTGCACAGGAGCGGAGCGTCACGGGTGTGAGGGAAACAGAGGCGGTGGAACCGTCACGCGCACGGATCCGGGACGGCGACCGGGCGGCCTTCGGGGAGTTGTACGACCTGTACGCGCGGGCCGTCCACAACCACGCCCTGCGGCTGACCGGGAACTGGGCGGACGCCGAGGAGGCCATGTCCGAGACCTTTCTGGCCGCCTGGCGGACCCGGGAGACCGTCGAGGCGGAGGGCGGCTCGCTCAAGCCCTGGCTGCTGGGGATCGCCACGCACAAGGCGTACAACGCCAACCGCGGGCTGCGCAGGCGGCTCGCCTTCCTGGCCCGCAGTCCACAGCCGCGCCCGGTCGAGGACTTCGCCGAGGAGACCGCGGGCCGGATCGACGACGCCCGCCGCCTGGCCCTCGTCCGGCAGGCGCTGGGCCGGCTCAAGCGCCAGGACCGCGAGGTCCTCGCGCTGTGCGTGGCGGCCGGGCTCGACTACCGGCAGGCCGCCGAGGCCCTGGGCGTGCCCGTCGGCACCGTGCGCTCCCGGCTGTCCCGGGCCCGGACCCGGCTGGCCCTGCTCAGCACGCAGGCGGAACCGCCGCCGTCCCACGGAGAGATGGAGAGCGAGGCCGCGCTCGCGGCCCTGTTCCTGAAGGAGGAGACCCCATGAACGAGGCCGAGGAACTCCTGGCCACAGCGGAGTGGGACCTCCCGCCGGAGCGTCACCGTCACTTCAAGGACGTACTGATGCAGCGCATCGACGACGACGAGAACCGAGCCGCGAAGCCCTCCGTACGGCGCCGGCTCGCCCGGCCGGCCGTGCTGGTCCCCCTGGTCTCCGCGGCCCTCGCGGGAGCCCTGCTCACCACGCTGACCACGGACGGGCAGCCGCCGCAAACCCCGGCCACCAGTGCCTCCGGCACCCTGAACCGGATTGCCACGGCCGCCATGGCGAGCGACACGGTCCGGGTGCGGGACGACCAGTTCGTGTACGTCAGGACGCTGGACCGCTCCAACACGGGCGGCTTCGGCGGCCCGGTGCGACTGGGCGCCCTGCACACCGAGGAGAGCTGGACCGCCCAGGACCCCGGTCCCCTCAAGGTCACCGGCTGGCTCCGCTCCAGCGGCAAGGACGCGGTCATGCCCGGGCAGCTCATCCCGGTCGAGTCCGCGGACACGGTCCCGGCGGGCGTCCTCCACCCCACCTACCGGTGGCTGGCCTCCCTGCCCACCGACCCCGACGCCCTGCTGCGCCGGCTCCGCGAGGAGGCCAGGCCGGTCGAGGGCGAGTCGCGGGACCAGGCGGTGTTCTCCCTGATCGGCGACCTGATCGGCGGCACCGTCATGCCGCCCGCCAACGCCGCCGCCTTCTACCGGGCGGCCGCCCGGCTGCCCGGGGTGCGGGAGATCCCGGACGCCGTCGACGCGGCCGGCCGGCACGGCATCGCCATCACCCTCGACGACACCGGCTTCGCGACCCGCCACGAGTGGATCTTCGACAAGGAGAGCCTCGCCCTGCTCGGCTCCCGCTTCTACCTCACCGACCCGGACCGGGGCATCACGACCGAGACCCTCGCCGGCACCAGCGCCGTGATGGAGACCGCCGTCGTCGACAGGAAGGGCGAGGTGCCCGCCCGGGCCGCGTCCCGCTGACGTCCCGTTGATGCCCCTTGGCGGACAATGGCCGCCAAGGGGCATCGTCAAGATCGAATGTGTCAAGGTACGCACATGACGCCCTGCCTGTACGCCATGGGGAGGACGCACAGGCAGGGCAGCCGACACGCTGAGCCGTGTTAGCCGTCCTCAGCGCGCCGGAGTTTCACCAGCGGATAAGTTCCGCATTTCCACCGACACAGGCGGGGCAGGCGCGCTTGAACGTCCATCCGCAGAGTGCATACTGACATGGCGAAATGTATCGAGTGCGGAACAATGTTCGATATCGAAGACGCACGAAATGAGTACAACGCAGAGTTCAACGGAGACCCGAATAACTACGACGAACGGTACGGCGACGGCGAATTCTGCGGAAGTTATGGGACTTCATTGCTCACTTACGACACCTATGCAGGGGTGCCCTGACCAGGCATCATCGCTTCATGCTTACGAGTCTGCTGCCAGGGTTCCGTCACTTCAGGACCCCCTTCGCTGTCGGTGTCCTGTGTGCGTTTCAGGTATGGATGCTGTTCGGGGACTGGATACCTACTAGGAATGAAGCTCAGGGTTTCATTAAGCGCCTGTACGCGCTCGGAGAATTAGCAGGTCGACCCGCAGTAGCCGCTGTCGTCGCGTTCGCACTGTATCTCTTGGGTGATCTAGTGAAGCTGTCAGCGACGCAGGTGGCAAGAACACTCAATAACCTGAAACCGGGTATGCGTACGGCACTGCTGGGCAGAGATTCGTACCGCGACCTTCACTTGTACGCTGAAAGCCTTCGAGGCAGAGCAGGTGAAGCATTCGATTTAATGGCTGCAATGAGTGCCGTAATGCGTGAGCTTCCTGAGGTCAGGATGCGCCTAATCGCGGAACACTTGGAAGTCTATCTAGAGCACGATCGCCTTGATTCGGAGGCAGACTTTCGGGTCAATCTTGCGGCATACTCCATCACTCTGTGGGTTACAGTCGCAGTCCTTTGTTCTCCGTGGTTCCTGTTCGGTCTAGCCGCTTCCGCGTTGTTGTATCTGAACGGGTTCCGAGCGCTTCGGGAAGCTAACGGAGTGCTTATGCAGTCCCTTATTTCAGGCATTGTTGAATCACGTGTGTATGCAGAAGGAGGACACCATCCTCACTCACATCCGTGACCGTCGTGAAGATACGCGCAAACGCGTCCAGTTGCGGAGCTAGCTTTTTGCCTCCCTGCCGTGCTCCTGTCAGGCCCGGAGGGGTCATCCCCCCCGGGGGTGGGTATCTCAGCAGACATCAGGACGGCGGAACGTCGTCAGCCCAGGGCCGGTATTCGTGGTCAGCCGCTCCCTGCTGTGAGCGCTGTTCGGCATGGAAGCCTCCTGGTTCGCGCTTACAACGGCTAACAGAATGGGCACTAGGGCCGCTTACAGGTATCCCGGGTCACCGTTGGCGTTGAACCTTGTCAGCAAGCGCTCCAACAGCTCCAGAAAGTGCCGGAGGTCATCCGCCACCTTGTCGAACTCCGGTTCGTCCAGTGACGCCGTCCGCGTCCGGTAAACGGCCCCATCTGGCCCCGCGACGTAGATCAGGCCGCCGCCGTTCGAGCCGATGACCAGGCCATCGGCGACAACGCCGTACTCCTGTAGCCGCAGCAGGACGTCACTGGCTGGATCAAGGAAGTAGCCGTTGCCGACGTCTGCCCAGGTGACATCGCCGATGTTCTCGTAGAAGGTGACCAGGTCAGCTGGTGTAGGGGTGACTTGGGCGAGCGCGCGAGCTGCGGCTTGATCGTCGTGGTCGGCCGGCCGGACCTGGTTGGTCCCAGGGGGATAGCCGTGCCGGTGCTCGAACTCGCCTGTCATGGCCGTGAGAGTCTCGGAAACTCTGTCTGTCCACGAGGTTAGCCAGGCAGGCGAAAACGATCGGTCACTCATGAGGCCGGATCATGGCATGCGCCACGGACATCCATGAGGTGTGTAGCGGTTCCAGCGTCAGCGCCATGCCCTGAGTTGCCAATGGGTGATCAAGCAGCAGGCCGTACAGCACCGCCGGGTCCGGCAACGGCTTGTGACCTGGATACCGGAACCTGGGCTCACGCTGCGGCAGCAGCGGCTCCAGACGGTCCTGGAGCTCATCCGACACGATCCATGGCGACGTCCCCACACCGGACCGAACGCTCAACTCCCGTCCCGTTTGTTAGCCGCTAATAGCAGCCTGCTGGCGCTCTCCGTGTAGGTATTGCTGTTTGAGGTGGGGGTCGCTGTGTTGCTTAGAAACTCCTAGTGACAAATCGCGATAACTGCATAAACTACATTTCCTACACTTAAGGTAGCTAAGATACAGTTTTGGTGGCGCGTCAGTATCCTTTCTGTCTCAGGGCGGTTTTCGCTCCGTTTCCCGCTGACCCCCTCAAGGCTCTGAGGGGCCGCATGGGCACCCGTCTGTCCGTCGCCGGTAGCGGAAATCCCGAAGCTCTGAAAGCCCCTCAGTGATGCTCGCAGGGCAGCGGAAAGCCCCGCCGGGCATTGCTGCCTGACGGGGCCTGGTGGTGCTACGCGGCAAGAGCCTCCGGGAAGCCCATGAGCGCCTCTTGGAGCGCCTCAAGCCATCTATGTGCTCCCGCTGTTCGTGTGTTGCCGTCTCCGGCCTTCACAGCGCCGTGACTGCTAGACGCTACGATTGGACGCCTCAGCCCATTGCACGGTCACCCGTTCTGCTGTCTTCGCGTTCCGGCCCCTGCCGTTCGCCTTGGCCACGGTCACGCGGTCGATGAACAGCGCCAGGAATTCACGCCGCGTTGCCAAGTCCCATCTGCCCCATGTTGACTCCGGCCCCAGTGGGTCGCCCTCGGGATCGGTCCATCGCGACGGGATCGCGATCGCGTCCGTTTCAACGGTTCGCAGTTCCTCTACGCGGCCCGCAGTACGTGCCTCATGGGCCGTTAGCCGCTGCACCGACTCCGCGAACATCGCGTCGCCCACTGCGCCCGCGTACAGCCCTGCCTGCCTGTCGGTGTACAGCATGCGGAGGGCTTCCCGTACGTGTTCCAACTCGGCTCGTGCGGCCGTTAGTTCAGCTTGCCGTTCGCCCGTATCAGCCTGCGCAGCGAACCGGCGCGATGCCTCGGCAAGCCACTCCGAATCGTCCGGTTCTTCGGGGTCCAACGCTGTCAGACGCGACCACACATCACGTGCAACAACATCATCAGTGACGTCCATGTTGATCGCGAGACCACCGTGTCCCTCCACGGCGCCGGACATGGCACG
Organism: Streptomyces sp. NRRL B-24085; assembly: GCF_001282115.1. Lineage (GTDB taxonomy): Bacteria > Actinomycetota > Actinomycetes > Streptomycetales > Streptomycetaceae > Streptomyces. Next base: position 9,733 of record NZ_LJBR01000313.1, read on the forward strand.
GTTGCAGCGGTAGAGCGTCTTTCCGTTTCGCTTGTCCGTGACCATGGTCGAGCCGCACACCTCGCAGAACAGCATCCCGGCGGAACCAAGCAGGGATGGAACAGAGCGGCCTCCCTGCCTCACAATCTGCGGCGTACGCCTGTCAAGCACGTCTTGCAGCCTCCACCAGTCATCGGTGGAGACGATGCCTTCATGCGCCACAAGGGGCGCTCCGGTGTCATCGCGGACCACGGCACGCTTGACGCCCTGGTTCTCAGCGGCGTAGCCAGCGAGACGCGGGTCACGCAGGATGCGCAGCACGGTGGAGGACACCCACGCAGTTCGCTCCAGGGGCGCGCTGATCCCTCGGGCCCGACGCGCAGCCACTCGGGCCGTCATGTCCGCTGCCTTGGTCGGCACGTGTTCAGTGTTCAACTTGCGTGCGATGGCCGATGCACTCATTCCGTCAAGCGCCCAAGAAACCATGTCGCGGACGAGTGGGGCTTCAGCCGGGTCTGGAATCAACTTCACCACTACGAGTTCACCGCGCGGCTCCCGTGTTGACTGGAAGCCGTACGGAGCCATGCCGGACACGTGGGAGCCGGCGGCACGGAGCGTCTCTTTCGTCGCCGTGATGTATGCCGACTTCAGGTCTGACTCCTGCTGAGCCAGCGCGGCGATGAGGCCGAAGATTGCGACACCCATGGGGGTGGACGTATCTAGGTACGGCTCCTCCACGCTGACGAGAAGTACGCCGTGCTTGGCCAACTCTTCGTTGATCAGCATCGCCTCAAGGGCGCCTTGCCGGGTCAGCCGAGACAGCGAGAAAACGACTACGGCGTCTACGTGACCTGTGCGGACGGCTGCCATCATCTCTTCGAACTCGGGCCGGACCACCTTCGGGTCCCACCCTGATTTGCCGACGTCGGCGAAGTGACCGGCACTGTCCCAGCCCTTTGCGGTGATCAGCCCTTCACACTTGGTTCGCTGCGCCTCGGGCGACGATGCAGAGTCGTCCTCACGACGCTTTGACTGGCGGATGTAGGAGACTGCGCGTACACGGTCCAGGTTAGGGGCCCAGCTAGGGTCCCGCTTTGCGAGAGGTGTCATGTGCCTAGCGTGGTGAAGATCAACGTACTCACGGTCCCCGAGGAACAGCGCGAGACGCTGGAGAAGCGGTTCGCCTCCCGGGCGGGCAGCGTGGAGAACTCGGACGGCTTCGAGTGGTTCGAGCTGCTGCGGCCCGTCGAGGGCACCGACACCTACCTCGTCTACACGCGCTGGCGCAGCGAGGAGGACTTCCAGAAGTGGATGTCCGGGATGTCGCAGGCCTCGCACGGGGCCGGCGGCGAGCAGGGCCGTCCCAAGCCCGCCGCCACCGGCTCGACGCTGTGGAGCTTCGAGGTCGTGCAGCAGGCCGCGCCCAAGCAGTGACCTGAGCGGACCCCGGGCGGGCAGCCCGGGGTCCCGTGGTCTACAGCGTGACCTGCTTGCCGCCGAAGGTGACCACCAGGGAGCCGTTCGAGGCGAACGACCAGCCGAGCGCGCCGGAGTAGGAGGAGCAGCGTGATCCGTTGGTGCCGGACCAGAACTGGTTCGAGCTGTCGGCGTCGCCGATGATCCGGTCGTTCGTCCCGCTGCTGAAGCGGCAGGAGGTGTTGGAGCGGAACACCGAGGTGCCGCCGTCGAAGTTGAAGTTGCGCTCGGTGTTGTCGACGGACACGTTGTTCGACACCGCCATGGTGCCCGGGTTGCTGTTCCACGTGAAACCGTGCTTGCCGTTGGCGTAGGCGATGCTGTTGCGCACCACGTGATTCACTGCGATGTCGTCGCCGCCGAGCTTGTAGCCGTTGCGGTCGCCGTTGCCGGCCTGGGAGCCGTCGCTGAGGGTGCCGTTGTCGTAGGACAGGGAGTACTCGACGGTCACCGGGCCGATCGCTCCGGTGTCGGTCTTGGTGTAGAGGTCCCAGCCGTCGTCGATGTTGTGGTGGGAGACGGTGTACCGGAACACGTTCCCGGTGCCGGTGGTGAGCTTCGCGGCGAAGCCGTCGGCGTCCTCGCCGTCGCTGTCGGCGTTGTCGTGCGACTCGGAGCTGAGGATCAGGTTGTTCGCGGGCCACTGGGCGGCCGGCGTGGAGGAGGCCATCCGGCCGAGCTGGAGGCCGGTGTCCCGGTTGAAGCGGGTCACCGTGCGCTCGACGACGTTGTTGCTGCCGCCGATGTAGATGCCGTTGTCCCCGGCGTGCTCGACGACCAGGCCGTAGATCTTCCAGTAGTTCGCGTTGAGCTGGATGCCCCGATTGGCGGAACTTTCGCTCTGCGCGGCGAAGTTGAGCACCGGGGTCTCGCCCGGGTAGGCCGAGATCGTGGTGCGGGCGGCGGAGGTGCCGTTGCTGCCGGCCGGGACGGTCACCGTCGAGGAGTAGGCGTACGTCCCTCCGCGCAGGTAGATCGTGCCGCCGGCGGAGATGCGGCTGATCGCCGAGGTGAGCGTGGTGGGCGCGGTCACCGTGCCGGCCGCGCTGTCGGTGCCGCTCGGTGACACGTACAGGGCGCTGCTCGACGGCGGGGTGGTCGTGCCGGACGTCTCGGCGTCCAGGTAGTCGACGTTGGGCAGCCCGTTGGCGCTGGTGGGGTTCAGCCGGATCGTGTTGCTGCCCGCGACCAGCGGGACGGTGAGCGTCCTGGTGGTCCAGGCGGTCCAGGTGCCGGTGGACTCGAAGGACGCCGAGGAGACCGTCGAGCCGTTCACGATGATGTCCGCGGGGCGGGCGGTGGTGGTGCCGTTGGCGAAGCGGACGCTCAGGGTCGCGGTCTGCGCGGCGGACGCGGAGACGGTGAACTGGGCGTAGGCGCCGGTGGCGTTGGTGCCGTTGCAGAATCCGCTGCCGGAGTAGCCGGCGTACTCCGTCTCGACGGCTCCGGTGCAGATGGCGGGGGAGGTCTCCGCCTCGATGGGGGTCCCCCCGCTCGAACGGAGTTGAGAGTGGGGGAGGGTGGTGGCGGCCTGGGCGGTGGTGCCGGAGAGTGCGACGAGCGTGCCGGCGACGAGGCCGACGGATGCGAGGACTGGTCTCAGGTGCATCGTTCGTCTCCCTGGTGTGCGGCTGCGGGGGCACGTACCGTTCGGAAGGTAAGCGCTTGCCATGGTCGCGTCAACGGTTGTGTATGTGATCGTTGTTCATGTACGCGAATTGGATACGGTGGGCGGCATGACGCTCTTCGTGAAGATCTGCGGCCTGAGGACCGAGCAGGACGTGGACACGGCCGTCGAGGCCGGTGCCGACGCCATCGGGTTCGTCTTCTCCGACAGCCCGCGCCGCATCGACCCCGCCACCGCGGCGCGGCTGGCCGCCAGGGTCCCCGAGAGCGTCCTCACGGTGGGGGTGTTCCGCCGCGAACCCCTCGACCACGTCCGCTCCGTGGCCGCCGAGTCGGGCATCCGGGCGGTCCAGCTCCACGGCCCCGAGGACCGCGGCTACTACGCCGAACTGGCCGGTGGGGGCTGGACGTTGATCCGTGCGGCCGCCTTCGGCGAATCCGTGCCGCGCTGCGGGGAGCTGGGCGAGGACATGCTGCTCCTGGACGCGCCGGTGCCGGGCTCCGGGATCGCGTGGGACTGGTCGCGCAAGCAGGTCGCGGGCGCGGGCGAGAAGTGGCTGCTCGCGGGCGGGCTCACGCCGGAGAACGTGGGCGAGGCGGTGGACGTCACCCGGCCCTGGGGTGTCGACGTGTCGAGTGGCGTGGAGGCGAGCCGGGGGGTGAAGGACCCGGCCCTGATCACGGCGTTCGTGGAGGCGGCTCGGGCGGGGGCGGCGACGGGGTGAGCTGATCGCGGGTGCCGGGTGCGTTGTGGCTGGTCGCGCAGTTCCCCGCGCCCCTGAGGGCGTGCGCAGGTCCTCGCGGCCCTGAAGGTCGTGGCGGGGGAGTGCTTCCGGAGATGCTCGGGACGTGACGGGGCCCGGGCCTCCCCCAGGAGACCCGGGCCCTTTGCGGTCAGCGCAGTGAACCGATGCGGTCGATCCGCTCGTTCACGCCGTTGTTCAGTTCCGTGAGCGTCGTGCCGGGCGGTGCCACCGTGGGCTCGGACGTGGGCGGCTGGGTCTCGTCCGCGCAGGTCGTGCCGCGGGCCGGGACCTTCAGGTCCACCAGGTAGTCCGTGATCGCGTCCGTCGCGCACACACTGCGGTTGAAGGCGGTGTGCCCTTCCGCGTCGAAGGTGAGCAGACGGGCGTTGTCGAGCTGACGGGAGAGGGCCACCGCGTCCTGGTACGGGGTGTCCGGGTCACCGGTGTTGCCGACGACGAGGATCGGCGCGGAGCCCTTCGCGTGGAAGTTCCCCGCGTAGCGGCTGGTGTGCTCGCCCTTCCACTGCGCGCACGCGGTGGCGTGCTGGTGGTCGTAGGTGGGCGGGCCGTACGCCATGGCCGGACCCAGCAGCGGGGCCAGCCTGGCGTTGGTGGTGACCTGGCGCTTCAACAGGGCCGGGTCGGCCGGGTACTTCTTGTCGACGCACTCGACCACGACGTTCGGGTTGAGGAAGTCGAAGCTGGCCGGGGACGGCGGCCGCAGCAGGAACGAGGTGTTGTCGCGCTGCTGCGCCTTGCGCAGGGCCTCGCCGAAGGAGGGCCAGATGACCTTGCCCTCGTTGATGTTGAACATCAGCCGGTAGACCAGCGTGTAGCCGTTCGCCCGGCCGCCGTTGGCGGTCGGCACCGGGTTGGCGTCCAGGTCGGCCTTCAGCTTCTCGAAGGCCCCGCGCGGGTCGCCGTCGCCGAAGCCGCAGGTCGCCTGGTCGGCCTTGCACCAGTCCAGGAAGCGGCTCATCGCGCCGTCCAGGGCCAGGTACTGCGGCCGGTCGTAGGCGTAGGGCCGGTTCGTGTAGTGCTCCGGGTCGTACGCCCCGTCCAGCGCGAGCGCGCGGACCCGCTTGGGGAACATCGCGGCGTAGACCGTACCGATGTAGGAGCCGAACGAGCGCCCGTAGTAGGTCAGTTGCTTCTCGCCGAGGGCCTGGCGCAGCAGGTCGATGTCCCGGGCCACGTACTGGGTGCCGACGTACGGCAGCAGGTCGCCCGCGTTGTCCTGGCAGGCCTGGTCGAAGTCGGCGGCCTGCCGGACGGCCGGCTCGTAGGCGTCGGGGCCGGGGACGCCCTTGGCGGCGGTGACGGCCGCGGTGTAGGTCGGGTCGTCCCAGCACACGACCTGGGAGCTGCGGCCGACGCCGCGCACGTCGTAGCCGAACACGTCGAAGTCGTCGCGGAGTTCGGCCGGCAGGTCGGCGTAGTTGTTGCGCACGAAGTCCACACCGGAGTTGCCGGGGCCGCCGGGTTGCAGGAACAGCGTTCCCTTGCGCCGGGAGGGGTCGGCCGCCGGCTTGCGTATGACGGGGAGGGTGAGGGTCCTGCCCTGTGGATCCCGGTAGTCCAGGGGCACTTGGGCGTTCGCGCACTCGAAGCCGCCCTGGCAGTCCGACCAGGTCAGGGTCGGGACGGTCGGGGCCGGCACGGTCGGGGTGTCCTGCGCGGCCGCCGACACGGGCGACGCGGTCCAGGCCACGGCGAGCGCGCTCACCGCGGCTCCGGTGAGTCTGAGTCGTCTGAACTTCACTGCTGTTGTTCCCCCTTGGGCTGGTCAAGCCTCAGAGAATCGGTTGTCTCACTGAGAACACACAGAAAAACACCCGGCCCGGTTCCCGCCGTCCGGTGGTAGTCCCGGCGGCCTACCCGGGGAGCGCCGCGTACTGCGTTCCGAGTACGGGGAGGTGTCGGCAGGCGCACGACGACATCGCCGCCCTCGTCCCGACAGCCTGGACGGACTGTTCGGCACCAGATGTGGAGATCCCCCGACGTGGCTACTTTCCTCTACCGCGTGGGCCGCCTGGCCTGCCGGCGACGCTGGTACGTCGCCCTGGTCTGGGCGGCCGTCCTGGCCGCCGTCGGCCTGGGCGCCCTGAAGGCGCCCGGCGCGGCCGACGAGGGGTTCTCGATGCCGGGCATCGAGTCCCAGAAGGCGTTCGACCTCATGGAGGAGCGCTTCCCCGGCGCCACGGCCGACGGCGCCACCGCGAGGGTCGTGTTCGTCGCGCCGAAGGGTGAGAAGGTGACCGCGGCCGGCAACAGGAAGGCCGTCGAGGACACCGTCGCCGACCTCGCCGACGGCTCGCAGGCCGCGTCGGCCGTGGACCCGTTCCAGGCGAAGGCGGTGAGCGCGGACGGCACGACGGCGTACACCACCGTCACCTACAAGGTCGCCTCCGACGACCTGACCGACTCGAGCAGGCACCAGCTCGACCAGGCCCTCGACCGGGCCCGGGACAGCGGACTGACCGTCGACGCCGGCGGCACCGCCCTGGACGACGGTGGTGGCGCGGGCGGCGCGGCAGAGGTGATCGGTGTCGCCATCGCCGCGGTTGTGCTCCTCGTCACCTTCGGCTCCCTGGCCGCCGCGGGACTCCCGCTGCTGACCGCGATCATCGGCGTCGGCGTCAGCATGGCCACGATCCTCGCCCTGTCCGACGCGCTCGGCCTGTCCACCACCACCGGCACCCTGGCGATGATGCTGGGCCTCGCGGTCGGCATCGACTACGCCCTGTTCGTCGTCTCGCGCTACCGCGAGGAGCGCGCCAACGGCCGGACGCCCCAGGAGGCGACGTCCCTCGCGGTCGGCACGGCAGGCTCCGCGGTCGTCTTCGCCGGCCTGACCGTCGTCATCGCCCTCGCCGGGCTCTCGGTGGTCGGCATCCCGATGCTCACCAAGATGGGCCTGGCCGCGGCCGGGGCGGTCGTCGTCGCCGTGTTCATCGCGCTGACCCTGGTCCCGGCCTTCCTCGGCTTCTGGCCGAACGCGGTCCTGCGGCGCAAGGCCCGCGGGAGCGGCCGCGTCGAGGAGGGGACCAAGGACAACGGCGACAACGGCGGCACCCGCTGGGCCCGGTTCGTGCTGCGCCGCCCGCTGCCCGTGCTGCTGCTCGGCGTGGTCGGCCTCGGCGCCCTCGCCCTGCCGGTGACCTCCCTCCAGCTCGGCATGCCCGGCGACGAGGCCAAGCCGGCCTCCACCACCGAACGCCGGGCCTACGACGCGCTCGCCGAGGGTTTCGGGCCGGGCTTCAACGGCCCGCTGACTGTCGTGGTGGACGCGAAGGGCGCCGACGACGCCAAGGGCGCGGCCGCCGCGGTCGCCAAGGAGATAGGCGCGACCAGGGGTGTCGTGTCCGTCTCCCCGGCCCGCTTCAACGCCACCGGGGACACCGCCGTCTTCTCGGTCGTGCCGTCCACCGCGCCGACCGACGAGAGGACCAAGGACCTGGTCACCACGATCCGCGGCGAGCGTCCCGGCGTCGAGTCCGCGACCGGCGCCACCTTCGAGGTCACCGGCACCACCGCCCTGAACATCGACATCTCCGAGAAGGTGCAGTCCGCGCTGGTGCCGTACCTGGTCGTCGTGGTGGGCCTCGCGGTCGTGCTGCTGCTGGTGGTCTTCCGCTCCCTGCTCGTCCCGCTGAAGGCGGCCCTCGGCTTCCTGCTCTCCGTCCTGGCCTCCCTCGGCGCGGTCGTCGTGGTCTTCCAGGAGGGGCACGGCGCCGCCCTGCTGGGCGTGGAGACCACCGGCCCGATCATGAGCCTGATGCCGATCTTCCTGGTGGGCATCGTCTTCGGCCTCGCCATGGACTACGAGGTCTTCCTGGTCTCCCGGATGCGCGAGGCGTACGTCCACGGCGAGACGTCCCACCAGGCCGTCACCTCGGGATTCCGGCACAGCGCCCGGGTGGTCGTGGCCGCCGCCCTGATCATGATCGCGGTCTTCGCCGGGTTCATCGGCGAGAGCGACTCCATGATCAAGATGATCGGCTTCGGTCTCGCCGCGGCCGTCCTGCTGGACGCCTTCGTGGTCCGCATGGCCCTCGTGCCCGCCGTGCTCGCCCTGCTCGGAGACAAGGCCTGGTGGCTGCCGAAGTGGCTGGACCGGATCCTGCCCCGCGTGGACGTCGAGGGCGAGACCCTCACCAGGCCGGCCACCACCCCGACCCCAAGGCCCACCGACCGGGAGACGACACCCGTCTGATCCCACCGGCGCCGTGTCGGTCGGGGACGGCGGCCGACCGGTCCGGCCAGTACCCGTCGGCCGACCGACGACCCGGGCCTGGTCCGCGCCCGTCGCCCGGATGACGGCAGGGCTTCGATCAGGACCGTGTCGGCCGGTCGGCGGCACGTGCTGGGGTGGTGCCAATCGGTCGGTCGGGTGGCGGCACATGGCTGGGGTGGTCCCGATCCGTCGGTCGGGTGGCGTTACGCGGTTGATTGATCGGTGCGCGCCCGCCGACCGGGAGACGACACGGGGGCTGATCCTCCGGTCCGTGTCGGCGGGCCGGCAGCGAGTGCCTGATCCGTCCGTCGGTCGGGTGGCGGCACGCGACTTGTTCGGTCCCCCGTCCGTCGGGTGGCGGCACCCGGTTGATCCGGCCGAGTCCGCCGACCAGGAGACGACACACGTCCGGACCGGTCCAGTCCGCGCCCCCGCCGACCAGGACGCCCCCCGCGTCTGATCGATCCCACCCCCCACGGACCGTCCATGTCCTACGGCACGGGTGGCCTCGTTCGCTCACCATGGGGGTCCAGGCCCACTCACCGGAGAACGCGATGACCACCAGCCCGGAGCGGCGCTACACGGACCGCCTGGAGGAGTTCTCGGCACGCCATCCCTTCCTCGTCGACCTCTCACTGGCCCCCGCGCTGATGGGTTCCGCGTCCCCCGCCGCCTCGC
>NZ_LJBR01000314.1 GCF_001282115.1 Streptomyces sp. NRRL B-24085
GCCGTTCGCGCTGCGGGTCACCGGGCGCAGGGTCGAGGTCGTGGCCGTGCGCCCGCCCAGGCCCGCCCGGCAGCCCCTGGTCCGCAGGGCGAGGCGGCTGGCCGGGAAGCTGGTCCGCCGGCTGAGGGCGCGCGGCAGGTAGGAACCGCGGGAGGAACAGATCCGGGGAGGACGCGATCGCGTCCTCCCCGGCGGCACCCGGCGCTCGGCTCAGCCGGCGTCGCTGAGCTGCTTCAGGCTGGTGCGCAGGTGCTCCCAGCTCCGGTCCCGCTTGCTGCCGCGGTTGCGGGCGTTCACCAGCGGCTTCCAGAAAGCGGCCTCGATCAGCGTCTCCGGCTTGATCGCCACGGTCCGCTCCAGGACCGTCTCGGGCACCTTCTGCGGGTCGGGGACCACGTACTCCGCGATGATCTCGTCGTACTTGTCCTTGAGCACCGTGTTGGTCGGGTCCGCGCCGAAGACGACGAGCTGGCCGGTGGGCTCGGTGTCGACCAGGACCGTCACCAGGTCCGGCCGATAGCGGTTCAGGACCTCGATGATCTTGTAGACGTCACCGGTCCACGCGTTGGTGTGGCGGTCGCGGGCCGCCTCGTCCACGTTGCGCGGCAGCATGTCGTCGAAGACGATCACGCTGGCCCAGTCCGAGTACTTCTCGACGTTGATGAAGTCGCGCAGCGCGTACTCGAACAGGTGCATGCCGTCGATGAAGGACAGGTCGAGCGTGACGTCCTTCCAGTAGCCGAACGGGCTGCGGTTGCGGACGATGTTGCGCAGCGGGTGGCGGCCGCCCTTGAGGTGCTGCAACGGGTTCTCGCGCGCGAAGAAGTCGTCGCTGGTGGCCTTCGCCAGATGGACGTCGCAGCGGATCTCCGAGACCACCTTGAAGGCCGGGTCGATCGCGATGCTCGGTACCCGGGAGAACGTCAGGCTGCGGCCGTCGTTGACGCCGATCTCCAGGTAGTTGCGGTTCGCGCTGGCTTTGTGGAGCCCCCGCAGGAACTCGTGACGTTTCACTGGGAAATCTCCTTGCGGATGTGTGGCAGTGCTTCGTGCAGGGCGGACCGCCGGTCCCGGTGCGAGGCCGGCGCGACCTCCATCCACCGGTCGTGCCCTAGGGCGCTGTAGGCGGGGCGTGGTGCGGGCCCGTTGCAGGCCCCGCTGCTGGTGGAGCCGTCCCGGTCCGGGCCGGCCGAGGTGCCGGGACGTTCCCCGCACCGGTCCGTAGCGGCAGGCCGCGCCGAAACCGGTTCCGTGGAACATACCTGCTGTGAGCTCCCCATGACAGGACTTCGCGCCGAGGAGCATGATCCTGGGGGAAAAGGCTTGCAAAGTGCGGAAAGACGGAGGGTGGCCCTCCGGGTTCGGGAAGCGGCACCGGGCTCGCCGGCGCGGAGGTGTCCGGCGGCGGAGAGGAGGTGTTCGGCGGCGGAGAGGCTCATGAGGGGACACCCACCTCGCCGTGGCCCGCGCGGCGGGCGCGGGGCGCGCCGTTCAGGAGCCGGAGGGGGTGGATGATCTCCAACTCGCCCCGCCGGGGCGGTTCGACGGCCCGTACGGCGTCACGGTTCATCGGCGCGCACCGATGCGTGCGGCTGAGCGGAAGGCCGGCGACGGGCACCGGTCGTTCGGCCGAGGTGTGCGTGAGCGTGCGCAACCGGGTACCGGCCCCGCCGGACAGCACGAGAGCCTTCATCTGCGTCACCATAGCCCGGATGCGGAGGAACCGGCCATGACCGGGGGGTGACTTGGGGGTGCTGAAGGTGCTGGGGG
>NZ_LJBR01000315.1 GCF_001282115.1 Streptomyces sp. NRRL B-24085
GACCCGGCGGACTCCCCACCGGCCTGCTGCTCGCCGTCGTACAGATCCCCGTCACCTGGCTGGCCGTCCTGCTGTTCGAGTACGCGGCAGGCCGCTTCGTCGACCCCCTGGCCCGCCGGGTCAGCCGGTACGCACGGCCTGCCGACGGCGACGGGCGGGCCCGGGCATGACCGACCTCGGCGGCTCCGCGCAGTCCTGGTCCCTGGTCGCCTTCTGCAGTGTCGTCACCCTCACGCTCCTGCTGTGCGTCCTGACCGGCCCCGACCGCGACGACCTGGAGGAGTTCTACACCGGATACCGAACGCTCTCCCCGCTGCGCAACGGCCTGGCGGTCGCCGGGGACTACATCTCCGCCGCGACCGTGCTCACCATCGGCGGGGTCATCGCGCTGTGCGGCTACGACGGAGTCGTCCTGGCGCTGAGCACCCTGCTGTCCCTGCTCCTGCTGATGTTCCTGCTCGCCGAACCCCTGCACAACACCGGTCGGTTCACCATGGGTGACGCGCTGAGCCGACGTGTCCCCGGGCGGGCCGTACGCATCACCGCCTGCGCGGTGACCCTGCTCTCGCTGATCCCGATGATGATCGTGCAACTGGCGGGCGTGGGGCAGCTCCTGGCGTTCATCCTCGGCTTCTCCGACCGTGCCATGCAGACCGGCTGCATCGTCGGCGCCGGCGTCCTGATGATCAGCTACGCCGCCCTGGGCGGGATGCGGGGCACCGCGCTGATCCAGATCATCAAGACGGTGATGCTCCTCGGATCCGGCCTCGTGGTCGCCGTGCTCGTCCTCGCCTCCTTCGGCTGGCACCCGGGAACGCTGGTCGACACCGCCGCGCAGCGCAGCGGCACCGGTCAGGCGTTCCTCCAGTACGGCCTGCAGTTCTCGGACGGGCCGCACCCCGGCCTCGACATGATCAGCACCCAGGTCGCCATCGTGCTCGGCGGCGCCTGCCTGCCGCACGTCACCATGCGGATGTACACCGCGGGCAACGCGCGTCAGGTACGCCGCACCATGTCCTGGGCGGTGTCCTCCGTCGCCCTGTTCATGCTGGTGATCACCGTGATCGCCCTCGGTGCCACGGCACTGGTCGGCCGCGAGCGGATCACGGCCGCCGACCCGCACGGCAGCACCGCCTATCTGCTGGGCGCGCGCGCCGTGTTCGGGGCCGACGTCTCCCGCGCCGAGAGCCTGGTGTTCAGCACCGTCACCACGGCGATCTTCCTGACCCTCCTGGCGTCCGTCGCCGGCATGACGCTCGCCTGCGCCAACTCGCTGGCGCACGACGTCATCGCCTCCCGTGGCCGCGGCATGCCCGCCCTGCGGGAGATGACCTTCGCACGGGCCTGCGCGCTGATCGTCGGCATCCCCGTGGTGCTGCTGGCCGCCCTCGCCCAGCACCGCAGCCTCCAGGCCCTGGCCACCCTCTCCTTCTGCATGGGCGCCTCCGCCATCGCGCCCGCGCTGGTCTACTCGCTGTTCTGGCGGCGCTTCGGCAAGGCCGGACTGCTCGGCACGCTGATCGGCGGCTCGCTCGCCGTCCTGGTCCTGATGTCGGGCACCCGGCTCGTCTCCGGGTCCCCCACGTCGGCCCTCCCGGAGGCCGACCTGAACTGGTTCCCCTTCACCACGACGGCCCTGGTATCCGTGCCGGTGGGCTTCGCCTGCGGCTGGCTGTTCACCGTCCTGAGCGGTCGCGGCAGCGCCCGCCGGGCACGCGAGCGGTACGCCGGCCTCGAGCAACTGATCCTCGCCGGACCCCCGCGCCGCCGCCCGAGCTGGAGCCCGGACGGGCCGTGAGGACACATCTCCCGCTTCGCCGTGTGCCGGATGTCGAGAACGGCGCGCCGACTCCGTCCCGGGGGCACAAGAGGCCACGAGCGGAGGAACCATCATGCAGGCGAACGAGATCACCGAGGTCCTGAACCGACCGATCAGCCAGGAACTGCTGGCCCGCGACCTGACCCGGCTGGCCTACGTCGCCAAGGACGGCACGCCCCGCAACGTCCCGATCGCGTTCGTCTGGAACGGCTCGGAGATCGTCATGTGCACCACGAAGAACGCCCCGAAGCTCGCGTCCCTGCGCGAGAACCCGGCCGTCGCCCTGACGATCGACACCGAGGTGCACCCGCCCAGGATCCTGCTCATCCGGGGCCGGGCCGAACTGGACTACGTCGACGGCATCCCGGACGAGTACCTCCAGCCCACCAGCACCTACGAGATGACCCCCGAGCAACGGGTGGAATGGGAGGCGGAGGTGCGCTCGCTCTACCACGACGGCATGGTCCGGATCGTCGTGACCCCGACGTGGGCGAAGCTCATCGACTTCGAGACGACGCTGCCGAGCGCGGTCGAAGAACTGGTCCGGCAACGGGAGGAGCGCCGACGGGCCTGACGGCACCGCACCGGCAGACCGCTCAGCGTCCTCGTCCCGGGCCGCGAGCCCGGTCGTACCTCGCCGCCGAGGCGGACGGCAGACCCCGCGTCGGTGGCTGGACCCCCGGGTGAAGGCGGCCGATCCACCCGCCGGTTCCGGCCGTCGCGCAAGCCAGGTGCCCACCGGTTCCGCCAGTGCAGGACGGGCGCGATGCCCTTCCGCGGTCCAAAAGCCGGTCACGGCGTGGTTCCCAGCCGCCAGAGAGACGTGATCTCGGCGCTGCGCGCAGCGTGGAGTGGGTCGGTGGCGTCCTTGGAGCGGGGGTGCCGTGGCTTGGTGTCGATCTTGTCCACGACGTGGAGGCCGGCCGCCTCGACGGCGTCGAGCAGGTGCCGGCGAGTGCGCAGGCCGAGGTGTTCCGCCAGGTCGGACAGGACGAGCCAGCCCTCCCCGCCCGGTCGGAGGTGGGCGGCCAGTCCGGCGAGGAAGCCGTGGAGCATGGTGCCGTCCGGGTCGTAGACGCCTTGATCGAGGGAACTGGTCGGACGGGCGGGGAGCCAGGGCGGGTTGCACACGACGAGATCGGCGCGGCCCTCGGGGAACAGGCCGGGGCCCCACACCTCGATCCGATCGGTCAGGGCGAGCCGGTCGACGTTGTCCCGGGCACAGGCCAGGGCACGGGGACTGATGTCGGTGGCGACGACTCGGTGGACGCCTCGGCGGGCCAGGACCGCGGCGAGGACGCCCGTTCCGGTGCCGAGATCGAATCCCGTACCGGCGTCGGCACGGTGTCGGATCGACGGGGGCAGCGGCGCGCGGGCGACCAGGTCGACGTACTCGCCTCTCACGGGTGCGAACACGCCGTAGTGGGGATGGACGCGGGCGCCGAGCGCCGGCACGTCGACCCCTCTCCGGCGCCACTGATGGGCGCCGACGACTCCCAGCAGTTCCCTGAGAGGCACCGCCATGGGCCCCTGCGGGGGGCCGTAGGCCTCCAGACACGCCTGGCGTACGTCGGGAGCCCGGCGCAACGCCAGGGTGTGGTCGTCGTCCAGCAGCACCAGCAGTCTGCCGAGCACGCGGGCGCGGTGACCGCTGCTGCGCCGGAGCAGGTGGAAGGACTCGCTCAGGGAGGTGCCGGGCCCGGTGGGCCGGGTCGCCCTGCGGTCGATGCGGCGGCTCATCGCCTGGAGCAGTTGCCGGGCGTTGTGGAAGTCGCCCTGCCAGAGCAGGGCTGTTCCTTCGCACGCCTGACGGTAGGCGTCGTCCGCCTTCGTGCGGTCGTCGGCGACGACGGTTCGCCGGGGAAGGGGGACGGCGCTCTCGGAATGCCAGCGGGCGGACCGGCGGGTGTGACCCAGGGTCCAGTGAATGGTGGACACCACGTACTCCTCGTGGTCGAACGTGCGGGGACACGAAGAGCACTTCGACGAGGAGCAGACCGAACCCACGCCGGTCCGTCGGACGGGCGTGTGCGTGGAAGCAGGTGGTGGTTACCGCTCTCGCGTCGAAGCGCGAGAGCGGACGTCCCAGACAACCATGCCGAGCATCGGGGTCAGACCTTCCGGTGGAGTGGAAGAAGGCTCGCACAGAGACCGCCCGGCCATCAAACGGGCGCAGATGTCGAAGCGCATCGACGGCCTTCGCAACAGGGCCCGCTGTCCGGCCGCGCAGCCGATAACCGCGCTCTCACGGCGACAAGACCCTTGTTTCGGATGAATCTCGTCCGTTACCTTCGCGTGCCAGGTGAAGCGCTTCGACAGCGCCGTCACCGTCTCTGTGTCCCGCACCACCCGCACCACCCGCGCCTCGCCCACGACTCGACGAGAGGACCCATCGGGTGCCCCCTCTGCGCCAGCCGGACGGACATGTCACCAACCCCGTGATCCCCGGCTTCCACCCGGACCCCAGCGTCTGCCGCGTCGGCGACGACTACTACCTCGCCTGCTCCAGCTTCGAGTACTTCCCCGGCGTGCCCCTCTTCCACAGCCGCGATCTGGTGCACTGGACGCAGATCGGCAACGTCCTGGACCGGCCGGAGCAGTTGCGGCTCCCGGCCGGCATGCCGTCCTCCGGCGGGATCTACGCCCCCACCCTGCGCCACCACGACGGACGCTTCTGGCTGATCGTCACCAACTGCAGCGAGGGCGGCGGCAACCTGATCGTCACGGCGACCGACCCGGCCGGCCCGTGGTCGGATCCCGTCCGGGCGCCGGGGGTGCCCGGCATCGATCCCGACCTCGCCTGGGACGAGGACGGCACCTGCTGGTGCACGATCGCCGGGGTCGCGCAGGTCCGCATCGACCCGTCCACCGGGCAGACCTACGGCACTCCGCACAGCCTCTGGTCGGGCGGGCCCGGCGCCAAGGCCCCGGAGGCGCCGCACCTGTACCGGATCGGCGAGTACTGGTACCTGCTCATCGCCGAGGGCGGCACCGAGCGCGGCCACGGTGTGTCGATCGCCCGTGCCCGCAGGCCGGACGGGCCGTTCGAGCCGTGTCCGGACAACCCGGTCCTCACCCATCGCGGCACCGACAGTCCGGTGCAGAACACCGGGCACGCGGACCTGGTCCAGGGCCCCGACGGCTCCTGGTGGATGGTCCTGCTCGGCGTACGGCCGCGCGGCGGCACCCCCGGCTGGCACGTGCTCGGGCGCGAGACCTTCCTCGCCCCCGTGAGCTGGGCGGACGGCTGGCCGGTCGTCGACGAGGTCGCCCTTGACCTGCCCGTGCCGCCCTGGCCGCTGGTCCCCGGCCCAGCCGAGGAGCAGCGCGACGACTTCGAACTGGCCGAACTGCGGCCGTACTGGATCTCGTTGCGCGACCGGCCCGCCGAGCACTGCACCACCAAGGAGCGACCCGGGTGGCTGACGCTCCGCGCGCGGGGCGGTTCCCTGGACGAGCCCGACGTGGTCTTCACCGGCCGGCGCCAGCAGCATCCGTCGTGCCGGGCGCGCGTTCTCGTCGATGCCGCGGAAGGGGACGGGGGTCTCGCCGTCCGGCTCGACGAGCGGCACCACTACGCGATCGAGGTGTCGGGCACGCGGGTGCGGGTCGTCGCGCGCGTCGGCTCCCTGCGCACGGTCGTGGCCGAGGACTCCGTGCCCGCCGGACCGGTGGTCCTCTCCGTCACCGTCACGGACCCGCCTCCGCCGCACGGGCCGTGCACCGGACCCGACGTCGTCTCCCTCGGCGTCGAGCAGTCCGACGGGACGTGCACCGAGCTCGCGAGCCTCGACGGCCGCTACCTGTCGACCGAGGTCGCCGGCGGCTTCACGGGCCGGGTCATCGGCATGTACGCCACCGCGGGCGCCGTCCACTTCGACTGGTTCGACTACGAGCCCCTCGACGGCTGAGTCCCCACCGCACGAAAGGCACGCCTCCAGCGCACCACCCGAGGAAGGGGAGAACATGAGGGACACACGGCACCCCGCACCACCGCGTGACCGCCGCCGCGCGCCCGGCCGTCTGGCCGCCCTGCTGACGGCGATGCTCGTCGTCCTGGGCCTGTCCGCCGCCACCGCCGTCGCGGCGCCCGACGGCACGGCCGAACCGGCGTCGACGACGGTGAGCGTGCCGGCCCGCGCCATGGACGCCGTCGCCGCGATGCAGCCGAGCTGGAATCTGGGCAACACCCTGGACGCCATCCCGGACGAGACGTCCTGGGGCAACCCGAAGGTCACCGAGGACCTGTTCGACACCATCCGCGCCCAGGGCTTCCGCAGCGTCCGGATCCCGGTGACCTGGACCGACCACCAGTCCGCCACCGCGCCGTACACCATCGACGCCACCTTCATGAGCCGCGTCCGGCAGGTGGTGGACTGGGCGCTCGCCGACGGCCTGTACGTCGTGCTCAACGTCCACCACGACTCGTGGCAGTGGATCTCGAAGATGCCCGCCGACCACGACAACGTGCTCGCCCGCTTCGACGCGACCTGGACCCAGGTCTCCTCGGAGTTCCGCGACGAGCCGCGCGGCCTGCTCTTCGAGAGCGTCAACGAACCGGTCTTCGACAACGCCACGGACACGCAGAAGGCCCAGCTCCTCAACGAGCTGAACACCTCCTTCCACACGATCGTCCGCTCCTCGGGCGGCGGCAACGCGAACCGCCTCCTCGTCCTGCCGACCCTGGGCTGCACGCCCTCGCAGAGCCTGATGGACGACCTGTCCGCCACGATCGGCGCGTTGCACGACAGCAATCTGGTCGCCACCGTGCACTACTACGGCTGGTATCCGTTCAGCGTGAACGTCGCGGGCGGCACGCTGTACGACGACACCGCCCAGAAGGACCTGACCGACGCCTTCGCCCGGATGCACGACACGTTCGTCGCCAGGAACATCCCGGTCTACCTGGGCGAGTACGGCCTGCTCAGCTGGCCCGACTTCTACCATCCCGACCGGGTGGAGCGCGGTGAGGCGCTGAAGTACTTCGAGCACGTCGGGTACGCGGCGCGCGCCGCCGGTGTCACCACCGCCCTGTGGGATCCCTTCGCCTTCCTGAACCGCGAGACGCTCCGGTGGCGGGACCCGGCCCTGTTCGCCTGGATCAGGTCGAGCTGGACCACCCGCTCGGGGACCGCCTCCTTCGACAGGGTCTACGTGCCGAAGGCGAGCCCGATCACAGCGAAGACGCTCACCCTCAACCCCAACGGCACGACCTTCCGCGGTCTGTGGCAGGGCACGAGGCAGCTCGTCGCGGGGCAGGACTACACCCTGTCCGGCAGCCGGCTCACCCTCACGGCCCGCGCGCTGACCCGGCTGACCGGCGACCGCGCCTACGGGGTCAACGCCACGCTCCAGGCGCGCTTCTCCCGCGGCCTGCCCTGGCAGATCGACGTGGTCACCCACGACACTCCGGTGCTGTCCGACGCCACGGGCACGGCCGACTCGTTCGCCGTCCCCACGCGGTACCGGGGTGACGCGCTGGCGACCATGGAGGCCAGGTACGCCGACGGCGGCAACGCCGGCCAGACCGGCTGGACGCCGTACCAGGAGTTCAACCAGGCCTTCTCACCCGACTACCCAGGCGGCACGATCGTTCTGACGCCCGCCTTCCTCAACGCCCTCCGCGACGGCGAACCCGTGACGCTGACCTTCCACTTCTACAGCGGCGCCACCGTGACCTACCACGTCACCAGGTCCCAGGGCTCGGTCACCGGCACGGCGGCCTGAGCAGCCGGTGCCCCGGTCACCCTCCCGGTGACCGGGGCACCGCTCTCCCGCGAGCGGTCAGCTCACCGCCACGCCGTCACACGCGGCTCCATTTCTGGCTCGCCTGGCCGTTGCAGCTCCACAGCACCAGCGCGGTGCCGTTGGCGGTGCCGGACCCGTTGGCGTCGAGGCACAGTCCGGCGTGGACATTGCGAACGGTCCCGTCGGAGGCGACGGTCCACTTCTGGTTGTCCTGGCCGTTGCAGGGCCAGGTGATGACGCGGGTGCCGTTGGCCGTGCCCTGGTTGTAGGCGTCCAGGCACTTGTCGCCGAAGACGCGGATCTCGCCGCCGGCCCACGTGGTCCACAGCTGGTTGGCCGCCGTGTGGCAGTCCCAGAGCAGCACCGTGGCCCCGGACGCGGTGGAGGCGTTGTCCACGTCCACGCAGCGGCCGGAGGCGTTGCCCCGCAGCCGGGAGGTGGTGGCGGACACCGGGCTGCCACCGGTCACCCGGAACACGGCCACGCCGTGCGCGGGCACGCTCGCCGAGATCTGCCCCGATGTGCTGGACGTACCGCCGCTCCACAGGTCGGTCAGTGTGAACGGCCCGCCGGACAGGCCTACTTGGGCGGCCGTGGTGCTGACGTTCGCGGTGCCGCTTCCCCGGTTGAACAGGCCTACCGCGACCGAGCCGTCGGACAGGGGCTTGGCGAACACCTCGGTGTTGCCGTCGTCGCGGACCCTGCGGCCGCCCGCGCCCAGTGGGTCCTGGTTCACCGCCAGCAGGCGCGGGTTGCGCAGGATCGCGCTGACGTCGGCGGACATGGTGCGGATGTCGTTGCCGGCCATGAGCGGTGCGGCGAGCAGCGCCCACAGGGCGAAGTGCGAGCGGGACTCCGTCAGTGACAGGCCGGGGCGGCCCACGACCAGCATGTCGGGGTCGTTCCAGTGCCCGGGGCCGGACTGGGCCGCCAGCGGCGCGGTGACGTCCAGGACGTTGCCGACGCCCATCGGATAGCTGTTGGTGTTGCCGTTCTGCCAGATGTCGAGCAGGTCCTCGGTCGTCCGCCACAGGTCGGCGACCTCGCCCCAGTTGTACGTGGAGCCGGTGATGGCGTGGAAGCTGTTGGGGTTGATGCTGTAGACGATCGGCCGCCCGGTGGCACGCAGGGCGTCACGCATCAGCGTGAAACGCGCGACCTGCTCGTCGCGGGTGCCGCTGGAGGAACACCAGTCGTACTTGAGGTAGTCGACGCCCCAGGAGGCGAAGGTGGCGGCGTCCTGCGTCTCGTGCCCTCTGCTGCCCGTCGAGCCCGGATAGGCGCCGGTGGTCTGCGCGCAGGTGCGCTCGCCCGGCACCTGGTAGATGCCGAACTTCAGGCCCTTGCTGTGGATGTAGTCCCCCAGGGCCTTCATCCCGCTGGGGAACTTGGTCGCGTTGGCCCGCAGGTTGCCGGCCGCGTCGCGCTGCGGATCGAACCAGCAGTCGTCGACGACGACGTACCGGTAGCCGGCGTCCCGCATTCCGGAGGACACCATCGCGTCGGCGGCCTGGCGGACCTGCGCCTCGGTGATCCCGCATCCGAAGCTGTTCCAGCTGTTCCAGCCCAGGGGCGGGGTGAGTGCGGGGCTGCCCGGGGCGGCCACGGCGGTGGAGTGGGCAGAGACCGTCAGGGACGCGGTCACCGCCAGCGCGGTGGCCGCGAAGACGCGGAGCAGTCGTCTGCCTGTGGATCGGGGCACCAGGGACTCCTTTCAGGGGGCGCCGTGGACTGGGCCGTCGGCCGGTGTCCCGGTTCCGCCCCGTGCCGACAGTTCGAAATTTCGATCGGCTTTCGGATCGTTGGCTGTACGGATGCTAGAGGTGGACCTGGACATGTCAACACCTCAGGGACGGCCAATCGTCGGGCCGGACTACATCGATCCGGCCGATTTGTCGAAATGTTTCGACTTCAACAGCGAATCCTGCGAAAGGCATTGACGGGGCATAGCAGCCTCCTATCATCCTGGATGCTCGATACCCCAGTCAGCGTTCGCAATCTCGAACGAGCAGGACCAGCCCTCCCCCAGCGCTCCCTCGCAGAGAGAACGACACATGGATATGTCATGCCCTCGCCAACCCATGGACCGCCGACGGGCGCTGACCGCGGCCGGCGGCCTGGTCGCCGGAGCACTGCTGCCGCTCGCAGGCCCCCTGCCCACCACCGCGTCCGCTCGGGGTACGTCCCTTGCCGCCGCGCAGTACACCAACCCGGTGGTCTGGCAGGACTTCGCGGACATCGACGTCATCCGCGTCGGCGACACCTACTACGCCTCCGCCTCGACCATGCACTACTCCCCGGGCGCACCCGTGCTGCGTTCGTACGACCTCGTGAACTGGGAGATCGCCGGTCACTCGGTGCCCGTCCTCGACTTCGGAGCCAAGTACGACCTCAACGGGGCCCGCGGTTACGTCAGAGGCATCTGGGCCTCGTCCCTGGCCTACCGTCCGAGCAACAGGACGTTCTACTGGCTCGGCCAGATCGACTTCGCCAGGACCTACGTCTACACCGCCACCTCCGTCGAGGGGCCGTGGAGCAGACTGACGACGATCAACACCCCTTACTACGACGCTGGGTTGCTCGTCGACACCGACGACACCCTGTACGTGGCGTACGGGAACACCACCATCAGCGTGGCGCAGCTCTCGCCCGACGGCCGCAGCCAGGTCCGCACCCAGCAGGTGTTCACCACACCGTCGAGTGTCGGCACCCTGGAGGGCTCCCGCTTCTACAAGATCAACGGGCAGTACTACATCTTCCTGACCCGTCCGGCCAACGGCCAGTACATCCTGAAGTCCTCCGGCGGTCCCTTCGGCCCGTACACCATGCGCCAGGTGCTCCTGGACCTGCGCGGGCCGATCTCCGGCGGCGGTGTCCCGCACCAGGGCGGGCTGGTGCAGACCCAGGGCGGCGCCTGGTACTACATGGCCTTCGTGGACGCCTACCCCGGCGGCCGGGTGCCGGTCCTCGCGCCCGTCACCTGGACCTCGGACGGCTGGCCCGTGGTCCAACTGGTCAACGGCGCCTGGGGGACGTCGTACCCCGCCCCGGCCGTGCCCGCCCCGCCACGCCAGGTCACCCCCATGACCGGAGTGGACACCTTCGACGGTACGGTCCTCAAGCCCCGGTGGGAGTGGAACCACAACCCGGACAACACCAAGTGGTCGGTCGGCAACGGCCTGACCCTGCGGACCGCGACCGTCACCAACGACCTGTACTGGGCCCGCAACACCCTCACGCACCGCATCCAGGGGCCCACCTCCACCGCCACGGTCCAGCTCGACCACTCGGCGATGCGGGACGGCGACCGGGCAGGACTCGCGCTGCTGCGGGACTCCTCCGCGTGGATCGGACTCAAGCGCGACGGCGGGACGACACGGATCGTGATGGTCAACGGACTGACCATGGACGGCAGTTGGAACACCACCGGAACCGGCGTCGAGGTCGCGAGCGCGGCCCTTTCGGGAAGCGGTGTGTGGCTGCGCGCGAGCGCGGACATCCGGCCCGGCGCGGCCCGCCCCGGCACCTTCTCCTACAGCACCGACGGCACCCGCTTCACCCCGCTCGGGCCCGCCTTCTCCATGGGCAACGACTGGCGCTTCTTCATGGGCTACCGGTTCGCCCTCTTCAACCACGCCACCCGGGCGCTCGGCGGCGCGGTCCGCGTCCTGCGGTTCGAACTGTCGACGCCCTGATCCCGTCCCGTCGACCGCACAGCGCAACCCCCCACTCACCCGCACGAGGAGAACCATGAACCCTCTGAAACGGATCGGCCGTCGCCGAGCCTCGGCATTGTCCCTGCTGGCCGTGGCCGCCCTGGTCACACCCGGCGCCGCGACCGCCGCACCCGACGACGTCCGCGCCTCCACGCTGGGCGCCCAGGCGGCCCAGTCCGGACGGTACTTCGGCGCCGCCGTGGCCGCGGGGCGGCTCGGCGACAGCACGTACACCGGGATCCTGGACCGCGAGTTCAACTCGGTGACGCCCGAGAACGAGATGAAGTGGGACACCGTCGAGCGCTCCCGCGGCTCGTTCAACTTCGGCCCCGGCGACCAGATCGCGAACCGGGCGCAGGCGCGCGGGCAGCGCCTGCGCGGACACACCCTGGTCTGGCACCAGCAACTTCCCTCCTGGGTCGGCTCCATCAGGGACGCGGGCACCCTGCGCAGTGTGATGAACAACCACATCACCCAGGTGATGAACCACTACAAGGGCAGGATCCACTCCTGGGACGTGGTCAACGAGGCCTTCGCCGACGGCGGCAGCGGCCAGATGCGCAGCTCGGTCTTCCGGGACGTGCTGGGCACCGGGTTCGTCGAGGAGGCGTTCCGCACCGCGCGGTCGGCCGACCCGTCGGCCAAGCTCTGCTACAACGACTACAACATCGAGAACTGGAACGACGCCAAGACCCAGGGCGTCTACCGCATGGTCCGCGACTTCAAGGCGCGCGGGGTACCCATCGACTGCGTCGGCCTCCAGTCCCACTTCGGTACGGGCGGACCGCCGGCCGGCTTCCAGACGACGCTGTCGAGCTTCGCCGCGCTCGGCGTGGACGTCCAGATCACCGAGCTCGACATCGCGCAGGCGCCGACGACCGCGTACGCGAACACGGTCCGGGCGTGCATGAACGTGGCGCGCTGCACCGGCATCACCGTCTGGGGCATCCGCGACAGCGACTCCTGGCGCAGCGGCGAGAACCCCCTGCTGTTCGACCGCAACGGCAACAAGAAGCCCGCCTACCAGTCGACGCTCACCGCGCTGGGCGGCACCGCCGCGGCACAACCGGCAGGCGCTCCCGCCACCCGGTCCGCCGCGGCGCTGCCCTCCTCGTTCCGCTGGAGTTCCAGCGGCGCCCTCATCGCGCCGAAGTCGGACGCCACGCACAACGTCGCGGGCATCAAGGACCCGTCGGTCGTCTACTACAACGGCAAGTACCACGTGTTCGCCAGCACCGCGAACTCCGCCGGGTACAACCTGGTGTACCTGAGCTTCTCCGACTGGTCCCAGGCGGGCTCGGCCACCCATCACTACCTGGACCGCACCGCCGTGGGCTCCGGGTACCGGGCCGCGCCCCAGGTCTTCTACAACGCCCCGCAGCGCCTGTGGTACCTCGTCTACCAGACCGGCAACGCGTCGTACTCCACGAACCCCGACATCAGCAATCCCAACGGGTGGAGTGCCCCGAAGAACTTCTACTCGTCGATGCCGGACATCATCCGCCAGAACATCGGCAACGGTTACTGGGTCGACATGTGGGTGATCTGCGACAGCGCCAACTGCTACCTGTTCTCCTCCGACGACAACGGGCACCTCTACCGCTCCCGGACGACCGTCGGGCAGTTCCCCAACGGATTCACCGACACCGTCATCGCGGCCCAGGACTCGAAGTACGCCCTGTTCGAAGCGAGCAACGTCTACAAGGTGCAGGGCAGCAACCAGTACCTGCTGCTGGTCGAGGCCATCGGCTCGGACGGGCGGCGCTACTTCCGCTCCTGGACGTCGAGCAGCCTCGCCGGCTCCTGGTCGCCGCTGGCCGCGTCCGAGAGCAACCCGTTCGCCAGGTCCAGCAACGTGACCTTCCCGTCAGGCACCTGGACCCGGGACATCAGTCACGGCGAGATGATCCGCGCGGGATACGACCAGACCCTCACCATTCCGGCGTGCAGGCTCCAGTACCTGTACCAGGGGAAGGACCCCAACGCCGGCGGTGACTACAACAGTCTGCCCTGGCGGCTCGGCCTGCTCACCCAGACCAACTCGACCTGCTGACCGTGTGGGCCCCGCACCGGGTGCGGGGCCCATCGGCCGTCGGCCGGGCTGCGGCGGGTCAGCGAGCGGTCAGTCTCCACAGGTGGTCGGCCGTGCCGTTGTCGGACCACTGCAGGACCTGTGCACCGGAGGCCGTGCTCATCTGGTCCACGCCGAGCAGGCGGCCGCTGTTGTAGTTGGCGATCTTGTAGTAGCCGTCGCGGGCGGGGACGAGCTGCCACAGGTGGTCGGCGGTGCCGTTGTCACCCCAGATCAGGGCGGTGCCGCCGTCCGCGGTCCCGGCGTCGGTGATGCCGAGCAGCAACCCGCTCTTCTGGTTGACGATCTTGTAGAGGCCCGAACCGGCGGCCACCAGGGTCCAGTTCTGGTCGGTGCCGGTGGTGGACGTGGCCTGGACGACCGAAGTGCCCTGGGCGGTACCCGCGTTGAGGGTGGCCAGCGCGAGTCCGCTGTTCCTGTTGGTGATCTGGTAGCGCCCGGCCAGCGAGGTGCTGGTGCCGCTCGGGGTGATCACCAGGTGGTAGCCGTCGGTGGCGTTCATCGCGACCGGCACGGTGACGGAGCCGTTGCTGACGGTGTAGTCGGCTTCGGAGACGGTGATCGGGCCGGGGGACGCGGTGGTGCGGCCGGTGCCGGGGCTGTACTCCAGCTTGACGTGGACGGTGCCGCCGAAGGCGGACAGGGAGTTCAGGCCGTTGACCGTCACGGCGCAGGAGCCGGTGCATCCGCCGGCGATCACGCTGATCTGGTTGCCCGCGCTGTTGCGCGAGGCGAGGCCGTCGATGCCGGTCTGGGCCGGTGGTGTGGTGACCAGCATGCTGCCGGACATGTCGCCGTACCACTTGTACGTCCAGTACGAGCCGTTGGGCGATCCGCCGGTGTCGGTGAGGGTGTCGCCGAGGGTGCCGTAGTGGTTCCAGAAGGCGAGCTCGGCGTCCCGCACACCGGTCCGCTCGAACTTGGCCGCGTAGCCGATGAGGGCACCGGAGTTGCCCATCTCGGCGGGCGTGCCGTACTCCTCGATGTCGATCGGGCGCGGGCTGATGCCGAGGCTCGACTCCAGCGCGCGGTACGCGGACACGTGCGCGGCGATGTTCTGGCTGCCCTGGAGCTCGTGCCAGGCGATGACGTCCGGGACCGTGCCGGAGGCCTTCGCGTCGGTGAGGAAGGAGCTCATCCACGACTGGTTCCACGCTGAGTAGCTCGGGCCCTGGATCGGCGTCGTGGTGTCCTTGGCGCGGACCTGTTTGAAGGTGCGCGCCCAACCGGCGTTGAAGGCACCCGCGTTGGCGGTGTCCCAGGTCCAGTCGGGTTCGTTCCACAGCTCGTAGGCGCTGATGTTGGTGGCACCGGAGGCCTTGACGGCGGCCACCTGCTTGTCGACGGCGGACAGCCAGTCGCTCCAGCTCACCCACCGGTAGGGGAAGTTTGGGTACCAGTCCGGCATCCGGACGACGACCTTGGCGCCCGCGCGGGCCGCCTTCGCCGCCACCACGAGGGCGTCGCCGGCGGGCTTGGGCTCGCCGTTGGGGAGCTGGCTGCCGCCGGGGGCCATCTGGACGAAGGTGTTCGGCTTCAGCGCCTGGACCAGGCTGTCGGCAGGTGTGCTGTTGTCGGCCAGGCCGTAGAGGCTGCCAGTGGCGACGTGGGTGACGGGTCGCAGGGTCTGTGCCGCGTCGACCACGAGGGTGGTGGACGCGGTGGGGACGGCCTCGGCGGATCCGCCCGTCAGGAGGGCGGCGGTGGCGGCGAGGGCGGTGGCCATGACGGCGGCGGGGCCGCGGCCGGGCGGGAATCTGCGGCGGTGACGGGAGCTCAGGTACGACATCAGCGGCTCTCCTGAGGACGGGGGGTGACATACCGGTGGCGCGGAACGCCGTAGGGGCGGGTGGTTCGGGGACCGTCGGACGGATGGCGCGGGGCGACGGTCCCCGAACGACGGGTTGCGGGGCCGGTCCCCGCCTGGCTATG
>NZ_LJBR01000316.1 GCF_001282115.1 Streptomyces sp. NRRL B-24085
GGGGTGCCGCCCTGACGGTTGGCGTAGCCCTCCACGGCCAGGCCCGCGGCGAGGACCGCGATGCCCCAGGGGAGACCCTTGGGCGCCTCCCGGGGGGCGGGCAGGACCGCCGGGTTCTCGGTCCGGCCGTCCTCGGCGGGGGCTGCCACGGCGGTGTTCCCGCCCGTCTCCGTGGCCGCCGGGGATGCCTCGCGGCCGGCGGCCGGCTCCCCCGCGGCCCTGCGCGCGCGGAGGCGGCCGTACGCCCCGAAGGGCTCCCTCGCCGTCGTCCTGCCGTACGCCCCGAAGCGGCCGTACGACCGTGCCTCCCGCTTCGCCGGGGCCGGTCTGTCGTCCCGTGGCCGCAGGGCGAGCCCCACCGTCACCGACGCGATCGCCGGGACCAGGCCCAGCAGGGTCAGGGCCGCCGGCAGCGGCAGGGGGGCGTCCGCCGCCAGGAAGTCCGCCGCCGCCCCGTCGAAGGGCATGCCCGTCAGGTCGCCCCGCAGATGGAGGAAGAAGAGCAGCGCCAGCATCGAGCCGAGGGTGCAGGACAGGGCCGTGGTGGTGGCGGTGACGGCCATCAGGCGGCCCGGGCCGAGGCCGATCGCCGAGAGACCGGGGCGGGGCCGGGTGCCCGGGTCGGTCCGGGCGACCGCCAGGGCGAAGTGGACCGTGGCGGCCAGCGGAGTCAGGCACCACGCCAGGCGTAGCACCGCGCCCGAGGGGTCCTCGGGATGGCTGATCGCGTGGCCGAGGGTGCACAGCAGGAGGAAGCCCGTGCCCGCCGAGGCGAGCGCCACCAGGAGGCGGCGCAGGTGCACGGCGGGACGGGCGCCCCGGGTCAGACGGAGAGCGAGCACGCGGTACGGCCTTCCGAGTCGGCCATCGGGGGCAGGTGCACGGTCTTGACCCGGCGTCCGTCCAGGAGGGTGACCGTGCGGTCCGCCAGGGCTGCGGTGTCGGGGTCGTGCGTCGCCAGGACCACGGTGATGCCGTGGGAGCGGGCGGCCGTGGTGAGCGTGCGCAGGACGTGCGCGCGGTCCGCCCGGTGCAGCGGGGCCGTCGGTTCGTCCGCGAACAGCACCGACGGGGCCGGGGCCAGGGCGCGGGCGACGCAGACACGCTGGCGTTCGGACTGGGTCAGCTCGTGCGGGCGGCAGCGGGTCCGGTCGCCGATGTCGAGGCGCTCCAGCCACTCCAGGGCGGCCGTCCGGGCACGCCGGCGGCCGGTGCCGCGCAGCATGAGAGGGAGGGCGGCGTTCTCCCAGGCGTTGAGCTCGGGGACGAGCGCCGGAGCGGGGTCGATCCAGCCGAAGCGGTCGCGGCGCAGGCGCTCCCGGGTCATCGGGCCCATGGTGTGCACGGGCACGCTGTTGAACCAGACCTCGCCGCGCTGGGCCGGGGCGAGTCCCGACAGG
Source organism: Streptomyces sp. NRRL B-24085 (assembly GCF_001282115.1). Classification (GTDB taxonomy): domain Bacteria; phylum Actinomycetota; class Actinomycetes; order Streptomycetales; family Streptomycetaceae; genus Streptomyces. Next base: position 1,401 of record NZ_LJBR01000316.1, read on the forward strand.
CATCTGAGCAGGGCGGTCTTGCCGCTGCCGCGCGGGCCGCTCACAGCGAGGATCTCTCCCTCGCGCACTCCGAGGGAGACGCCCTGGAGCGCCGGCGAGCCGTCGCGGTGGGTGAAGTGCAGGGAGCGTGCCCAGAGCACATCGTTGTCGGGCGGGGCCTCCATGGGCGTACACCTCGTTCTGGTCCGTTGTGCCTTGCAATCCCCCGAGCGGGGGAACGAAAGCAGGGCCGATCGGTTACCAGGCACGCTAAGGAGGCGGGGGCGGGACGCCGTACAGCACACGGCCCGGGGTGCGCCCCTGTCACTCGGACGGGGGCACCCCGGGTCGTACAAGCGGCTGAACCGCCGAGTGCTAGAGCTTCGTCCAGGCCTCGGTGAGGGTCGCGCGCAGGATCTGCTCGATCTCGTCGAAGGTCTCCTGGTCGGAGATCAGCGGCGGGGCGAGCTGGACGACCGGGTCGCCGCGGTCGTCGGCACGGCAGTACAGGCCGTTGTCGAAGAGGGCCTTGGACAGGAAGCCGTACAGGACGCGCTCGGTCTCCTCGTCGTTGAAGGACTCCTTCGTCGTCTTGTCCTTGACGAGCTCGATGCCGTAGAAGAAGCCGTTGCCGCGGACGTCGCCGACGATCGGCAGGTCGTGCAGCTTCTCCAGCGTCGAGCGGAAGGCGCCCTCGTTGTCGAGGACGTGCTGGTTGAGGTTCTCGCGCTCGAACAGGTCGAGGTTGGCGAGCCCGACGGCCGCGGAGACCGGGTGGCCGCCGAAGGTGTAGCCGTGCAGGAAGGTGTTGTCGCCCTTGTAGAACGGCTCGGCCAGGCGGTCGGAGATGATGCAGGCGCCGATCGGGGAGTAGCCCGAGGTCATGCCCTTGGCGCAGGTGATCATGTCCGGGACGTAGTCGAACTTGTCGCAGGCGAACATGGTGCCGAGGCGGCCGAAGGCGCAGATGACCTCGTCCGAGACGAGCAGCACGTCGTACTGGTCGCAGATCTCGCGCACCCGCTGGAAGTAGCCGGGCGGGGGCGGGAAGCAGCCGCCCGCGTTCTGCACCGGCTCCAGGAAGACCGCGGCGACGGTGTCCGGGCCCTCGAAGAGGATCTGCTGCTCGATCTGGTCGGCGGCCCAGCGGCCGTAGGCCTCGGGGTCGTCGCCGTGGATCGGGGCGCGGTAGATGTTGGTGTTCGGCACCTTGTGGGCGCCGGGGACCAGCGGCTCGAAGGGGGCCTTGAGGGCCGGCAGGCCGGTGATGGACAGGGCGCCCTGCGGGGTGCCGTGGTAGGCGACCGCGCGGGAGATCACCTTGTGCTTGGTGGGCTTGCCGGTGAGCTTGAAGTACTGCTTGGCGAGCTTCCAGGCGGTCTCGACCGCCTCACCGCCGCCGGTGGTGAAGAAGACCTTGTTCAGGTCGCCGGGCGCGTGCTGCGCGAGGCGCTCCGCGAGCTCGACGGCCTTCGGGTGGGCGTAGGACCACACCGGGAAGAACGCCAGCTCCTGCGCCTGCTTGAACGCGGTCTCGGCGAGTTCCGTGCGGCCGTGGCCGGCCTGGACCACGAACAGGCCCGCGAGACCGTCGAGGTAGCGCCTGCCCTTGTCGTCGTAGATGTAGGTGCCCTCGCCCCGGACGATGGTCGGGACCGGGGAGTTCTCGTACGAGGACATGCGGGTGAAGTGCATCCACAGGTGGTCGTACGCGGTGCGGCTGAGGTCCTTGGAGCTCACGGTTATCGGGTCCTCACGGTTATCGGGTTCCCCACATGTAGGTCTGCTTCTTGAGCTTCAGGTAGACGAAGCTCTCGGTGGAGCGCACTCCGGGGATGGCCCGGATGCGGCGGTTGATGACCTCCAGCAGGTGGTCGTCGTCCTCGCAGACGATCTCCACCATCAGGTCGAAGGAGCCGGCGGTCATCACGACGTACTCGCACTCGGACATGGCGGTCAGCGCGTCGGCCACGGACTCGACGTCGCCCTCGACGTGGATGCCGACCATCGCCTGGCGCCGGAAGCCCACGGTGAGCGGGTCCGTGACGGCGACGATCTGCATCACGCCCTGGTCGAGCAGCTTCTGGACGCGCTGGCGCACGGCCGCCTCGGACAGGCCCACGGCCTTGCCGATCGCGGCGTACGGGCGGCGGCCGTCCTCCTGGAGCTGCTCGATGATGGCGAGGGAGACGGCGTCCAGGTTCGGGCTGCTGCCGTTCCTGGACTCGCTCCTGGTCTCGCTCCTGGACTCACGGGAGTCCCTGGGGTCTGCGCTTCGACTGGCCACGAGGTCACTGTGCACGACGTCTCGTCGGTTTCGCAAGGTCGGGGCGATGAAATTCGTTGTTTACGTGACTGAGACCTGCGGATTTCGCAGCCTTGGCGGGATCGGGGGTGTTGAAAACGTGGGCCTGGCGATTAGGGTGGGTGTCTCAGTGAGTGGACAGTTTCAACCCCCAGCTTCAACCCCCCAGGAGGTCGGCAGTGAGCACCGAGCTGCGTCGTCTGCGCAACTACATCGACGGTGAGTTCCGGGACGCCGCCGACGGGCGGACCACCGAGGTGGTCAACCCCGCGACCGGCGAGGCGTACGCGACCGCTCCGCTGTCCGGGCAGGCGGACGTGGACGCGGCGATGGCCGCCGCTGCCGCCGCCTTCCCCGGCTGGCGCGACACGACTCCCGCCGAGCGTCAGAAGGCCCTGCTGAAGATCGCCGACGCGTTCGAGGAGCGGGCCGAGGAACTCATCGCGGCCGAGGTGGAGAACACCGGCAAGCCGATCGGGCTCACGCGGTCCGAGGAGATCCCGCCGATGGTCGACCAGATCCGTTTCTTCGCCGGTGCGGCGCGGATGCTGGAGGGACGGTCGGCCGGTGAGTACATGGAGGGCCTGACCTCCATCGTCCGCCGTGAGCCGGTGGGCGTCTGCGCGCAGGTCGCGCCGTGGAACTACCCGATGATGATGGCCGTGTGGAAGTTCGCGCCGGCGATCGCGGCCGGCAACACGGTGGTGCTGAAGCCGTCGGACACGACCCCCGCGTCGACCGTGCTGATCGCCGAGATCATCGGCGGGATCCTGCCGAAGGGCGTCTTCAACGTCGTCACCGGCGACCGCGAGACAGGGCGGCTGATGGTCGAGCACCCGACACCGGCCATGGCGTCCATCACCGGGTCGGTGCGGGCCGGCATGTCGGTCGCCGAGACCGCGGCCAAGGACCTCAAGCGGGTGCACCTGGAGCTGGGCGGCAAGGCCCCGGTCGTCGTGTTCGAGGACACCGACATCGCCAAGGCCGTCGAGGACATCTCCGTGGCGGGCTTCTTCAACGCCGGGCAGGACTGCACGGCGGCCACGCGGGTGCTGGTGCAGTCGTCGATCCACGACGAGTTCGTCGCCGCGCTGGCCAAGGCCGCCGCCGACACCAAGACCGGGCAGCCGGACGACGAGGACGTGCTCTTCGGTCCCCTCAACAACCCGAACCAGCTCAAGCAGGTCTCCGGGTTCATCGAGCGGCTGCCGGCGCACGCCAAGGTCGAGGCCGGCGGTCACCAGGTCGGTGAGAAGGGGTACTTCTACGCTCCGACCGTCGTGTCCGGGCTCAAGCAGGACGACGAGATCATCCAGAACGAGGTGTTCGGGCCGGTCATCACCGTGCAGTCCTTCTCCGACGAGGAGCAGGCCGTGTCCTGGGCCAACGGGGTCGAGTACGCGCTCGCGTCCTCGGTGTGGACCAAGGACCACGGCCGCGCGATGCGGATGTCGAAGAAGCTGGACTTCGGGTGCGTGTGGATCAACACGCACATCCCGCTGGTCGCCGAGATGCCGCACGGCGGGTTCAAGAAGTCGGGCTACGGCAAGGACCTGTCGGGGTACGGGTTCGAGGACTACACGCGGATCAAGCACGTGATGACTTCGTTGGACGCGTAGGTCTCTTGGGGGGGCGCGGGGGCGCCGGGGG
>NZ_LJBR01000317.1 GCF_001282115.1 Streptomyces sp. NRRL B-24085
GGGGGAAGGGGGATGAGCGGGGGAATGCGGGAGCACGAGGGTGCCGCCGGGTGGTACGTGGTTGCCCGGTCCGGTGGTGGGCGGTTCGCCGGTGCGCGGGTGGCCGCTGTGCGGTTCGCCGACGGGTTGTTGGCCGCCGTACGGTTCGCCGACGGGCTGTTGGCCGCTGTCCGTGGCGCCGGCGTCCGGTTCGCCGTAGTGCGGCTTGGGGGAGCCCGGTGTGCGAAGGCGGGCATGGCCGGCTCCCGGTTCGCCGCAACCGGTCCGGTCTGCGCGCGGTTCTCGGCCGCCCACCTAGGCGACGCGCTGGCCGCCAACGCCTGCCGCCTGGCCGCTCGTCGGGCCCGTGCCCACCTCGTCGCCGTCCGTTCGGACCGGGGTTCGGCCACCGTCTGGAGTGTCGGTGCCATCGCGGTGCTGTGCGTGGTGTTCGGGGGCGTGCTGGCGCTCGGGCAGGCCGTCGTCGTACGGCACCGAGCGGCCGGTGGGGCGGATCTCGCGGCGCTCGCGGCGGCCGACCATTGGGCGGACGGGCCGCAGACGGCCTGCGCCCGTGCGGAGGACGTGGCGCGGGAACAGGGAGCGCGGCTCGTGCGGTGCACGATGGTCGGCGAGGTCTCCGACGTGACGGCCGCCTCGGGACGGGGGCCGTTCACGGCGGAGGTCAGGGCGCGGGCGGGCCCTGCGGGACCGGTGCTGCCGGCTCCCCGGGAGGCCCCTCCTCCGGCGCCCCCCGCAGCAGCACCGTGAGGAGCCGTACCGCTCCCCTCTTGTGCAGCGGATCGTTGCCGTTGCCGCACTTGGGGGACTGGATGCAGGACGGGCAGCCGGCGTCGCACTCGCACGAGGCGATGGCCTCACGGGTGGCGGTGAGCCAGGCGCGGGCGGTGTGGAAGGCGCGCTCCGCGAAGCCCGCGCCGCCCGGGTGGCCGTCGTAGACGAAGACCGTGGGGAGCAGCGTGTCGGGGTGGAGGGGGATGGAGACCCCGCCGATGTCCCAGCGGTCGCAGGTCGCGAAGAGGGGGAGGAGGCCGATGGAGGCGTGTTCGGCGGCGTGCAGGGCGCCGCCGAGGATCTCCGGGTCGATCCGGGCTTCGTCGAGCTGGTCCTCGGTGACCGTCCACCACACCGCGCGCGTCCGGAGCGTACGAGGAGGGAGGTCGAGTTTCGTCTCGCCCAGCACCTCACCGGTGACGATGCGTCGGCGGAGGAAGGAGACGACCTGGTTGGTGACCTCGACGGAGCCGTAGCACAGGCGGCCGTCGCCCCAGGGGATCTCGGTGTCCGTCTCCAGGACGGTGATGGAGGTCGTGTCGCGGGCGACCGTCGAGTAGGGCGGGTTCGCCTCCTGGACCAGGGCGACCGCGTCGTCCAGGTCCAGGGAGCGGACGAGATAGGTGCGGCCCTGGTGGAGGTGGACCGCGCCCTCGTGGACGGCGGTGTGGGCGGAGCCCGCGTCGACCGTGCCGAGGAGGCGGCCCGTGCCGGACTCGACGATCTGGACGGGCCGGCCGCCCTCCCCGCGGATGTCGGCCAGGTCGGCGGCCGGCTCGCGGCGGGTCCAGTGCCAGGCCTTGGTGCGCCTGCGCAGCAGCTTCGCGGCCTCCAGCTGCCCGAGCAGGCTCTCCGTCTCCGGTCCGAACAACTCCATGTCCTCGTCCGTCAACGGCAGTTCGGCCGCGGCCGCGCACAGGTGCGGGGCGAGGACGTAGGGGTTGTCGGGGTCGAGGACCGTGGACTCCACGGGCCGGTCGAACAGGGCTTCGGGGTGGTGGACGAGGAAGGTGTCCAGCGGGTCGTCGCGTGCCACCAGGACGGCCAGCGCGCCCTGGCCCGCCCGTCCGGCCCGGCCGGCCTGCTGCCACAGGGACGCGCGCGTGCCGGGGTAGCCGGAGATGAGTACGGCGTCCAGGCCCGAGACGTCGATGCCGAGTTCCAGGGCGGTGGTGGCGGCCAGACCCAGCAGCTCCCCCGAATGGAGGGCCTGTTCCAGGGCGCGGCGCTCCTCGGGGAGATAGCCCCCGCGGTACGCGGCCACGCGGCGGGCCAGGGTGCGGTCGACCTCGGCCAGCCGCTCCTGGGCGATCACGGAGATCAGCTCGGCGCCGCGCCGGGAGCGGACGAAGGCGACCGAGCGCACGCCCTGCACGGCCAGATCGGTGAGGAGGTCGGCCGTCTCCGCCGTGGCCGTGCGGCGGACCGGGGCGCCCTTCTCGCCCTGCATCTCGGTGAGCGGGGGCTCCCAGAGAGCGAACACCAGTTCGCCGCGCGGGGAGGCGTCGTCGGCCACCTCGACCACCGGGAGGCCGGTGAGGCGGCGGGCGGCGACCGACGGCTCGGCGGCGGTCGCGGAGGCGAGCAGGAAGACGGGTGAGGCGCCGTAGCGGGCGCAGAGGCGGCGCAGGCGGCGCAGCACCTGGGCGACGTGGGAGCCGAACACGCCCCGGTAGGTGTGGCACTCGTCGATGACGACGTACTTGAGCGCCTTCAGGAAGGAGGACCAGCGGGAGTGGGACGGGAGTATCCCGCGGTGCAGCATGTCCGGGTTGGTCAGCACGTAGTTGGCGTACTGGCGGATCCACTCGCGTTCCTCGAACGGCGTGTCGCCGTCGTAGACCGCGGGGCGCACGGAATTGCCCAGCGGTTGTGAAAGTTCCTTCACCGAGCGGCACTGGTCCGCCGCGAGGGCCTTCGTGGGGGACAGGTAGAGCGTGGTGGCGCCGCGGCCGTTCGGGGCCTCGGAGCCCTCCAGGAGTGTGGAGAGGACCGGTACGAGGTACGCCAGGGACTTGCCGGAGGCGGTGCCGGTGGCGACCACGACCGACTCGCCGTCCAGCGCGTGCTCGGCGGCGCGTGCCTGGTGGGCCCAGGGGTGATCGATGCCGCAGGCCTGGACGGCCGCGATGACCTCCGAACGGATCCGGTCGGGCCAGACTGCATGGCGACCCGCACGTGGGGGCAAGTGCTCCGTATGAGTGATGCGCGCAGCCCGGTTCGGCCCGGCGGCGAGCCGGTCCAGGACCGTGCTCGGCGTGGGGCGGGGACCGGCGTCCGTCGAGGGTCGATCGGATCGGAGATTCTTGGCCATCGGCACCGAGTGTGTCACTGGCGTGACGGACAATGGGACCAAGGCGTCGTGCACGCCTGCCGGTAAGTGATTGAATGCCATCGCGGCTGGCGAACCGTCCCGGGGGCTCTGCCGAGGTGTCCCGAGGGGCGACCGCTCGATAGCAAGGTGCTGGAGGATCCGTGGACCTGTCCCTGTCGACCGAGACCGTCGGCGATCGCACGATCGTCAGGGTCGGTGGCGAAATCGACGTATATACCGCGCCCAAGCTGCGCGAGCAGTTGGTCGAGCTGGTGAACGACGGCAGTTTCCACCTTGTCGTCGACATGGAGGGCGTGGACTTCCTCGACTCCACCGGGCTCGGCGTACTGGTCGGCGGACTGAAGCGGGTGCGCGCCCATGAGGGCTCGCTGCGCCTGGTCTGCAACCAGGAGCGCATTCTCAAGATCTTCCGTATCACCGGCCTCACCAAGGTGTTCCCGATCCACACCTCGGTCGAGGAAGCGGTGGCGGCGACCGACTGACCCGTTCCCGGGCCCGTGCCCGGAGCGCCAGAAGGACGCCGACAGAAGCAATGGAAGGGGTCCGGGCTTTCGGCGGCCCGGTCCCCTGACAGCACGCCCGTAGTTCCGAGGGGGACGCATGGCCACCGTTGAACTCCGTTTCAGCGCGCTGCCCGAGCACGTCAGGACCGCCCGACTGGTGGCGGCAGCGGTGGCGCGCAGGGCCGGAGTGGACGAGGCCGTCCTCGACGAGGTCAGGCTCGCCGTCGGCGAGGCCTGCACCCGTGCCGTCGGACTGCACCAGAGCGGCGGCATCACCGCGCCGGTCCAGGTGCTGCTGATCGAGGAGGAGAAGCAGTTCTCCATCGAGGTCGGCGACGAGGCACCGCGCTCGGCCCCGGGCCACCGGGCGCCGGGCGCACCGGGCGAGGAGCCCGACGCGGAGACCGAGGAGGACGAGATGGGCCTCGCGGTCATCAGCGGCCTCGTCGACGACGTCGAGGTCACCGCAGGGGAGCATGGCGGACAGATCCGTATGACCTGGCCGACCACGCCGCCGGCCGCGACGCTTCCCTGACGCGTACCCCGTTTTCCTGCACCGAAGGGCCCTACCCGTTAGGGCCCTTCGGCATGTCACGGGGCCATTTCTGTGTCTACAGTGGTCCGTGGGTCCATTTCGTGAAGCAATTCACGATCAAGCGAATGGATCACAATGCCTTCAGGGCATTACTGCTTTCAGGTTCCGTAAAGGCTAATTCCGTTTACCGCGCCCTGTTTTGATCACGGCGGGGTACCTACAATCCGTCCACATCTTGAGCTCAGCCCAAGCGTCAAGGAGGACGAATGGCGGGGCTTTCTACCCCTGATCAGTTGGACCAGCCCACAACCACCCTCGCGGCCGCGGTGCTCACCGACGACAACCGGGTGCTGATCGCGGTCATCGCGGTCGTCGCCCTGGCGGCGCTCGTCGTGGCAGGCGTCCTGGTGCGCCAGGTGCTCGCGGCCGACGAGGGCACCGACAGCATGAAGAAGATCGCGGCGGCGGTCCAGGAAGGCGCGAACGCCTATCTGGCCCGCCAGTTGCGCACGCTCGGCGTATTCGCCGTCGTCGTGTTCTTCCTGCTCATGCTGCTGCCCGCGGACGACTGGAATCAGCGCGCAGGCCGATCCGTGTTCTTCTTGATCGGTGCGGCGTTCTCGGCAGCCACCGGCTATATCGGCATGTGGCTCGCCGTGCGCAGCAATGTGCGTGTGGCCGCGGCGGCGCGAGAAGCCACTCCGGCGGAAGGCGAGCCGGAAAAGGATCTCACCGCCGTCTCCCACAAAGCCATGAAGATCGCTTTCCGTACGGGCGGCGTCGTCGGCATGTTCACGGTGGGGCTCGGTCTGCTGGGCGCCTCCTGCGTGGTGTTGGTGTACGCCGCCGACGCGCCGAAGGTCCTGGAGGGCTTCGGTCTCGGCGCGGCGCTCATCGCGATGTTCATGAGGGTCGGCGGCGGCATCTTCACCAAGGCCGCCGACGTCGGCGCCGACCTGGTCGGCAAGGTCGAGCAGGGCATCCCGGAGGACGACCCGCGCAACGCCGCGACCATCGCCGACAACGTGGGCGACAACGTCGGCGACTGCGCGGGCATGGCGGCCGACCTCTTCGAGTCGTACGCCGTGACGCTGGTCGCCGCGCTGATCCTCGGCAAGGCGGCCTTCGGCGACTCCGGACTCGCCTTCCCGCTGCTCGTCCCGGCGATCGGCGTGATCACCGCGATGATCGGCATCTTCGCGGTGGCCCCGCGCCGCTCCGACCGCAGCGGCATGTCCGCGATCAACCGCGGGTTCTTCATCTCCGCGGTGATCTCGCTCGTGCTGGTGGCGATCGCCGTCTTCGTCTACCTCCCGGGGAAGTACGCCGACCTCGACGGCATCACCGACTCGGCGATCAGCGGCAAGGACGGGGACCCGCGGATCCTCGCGCTCGTCGCGGTGGCCATCGGCATCCTGCTCGCCGCCGTCATCCAGCAGCTCACCGGCTACTTCACCGAGACCAACCGCCGCCCGGTCAGGGACATCGGCAAGACCTCGCTCACGGGGCCCGCCACCGTCGTCCTCGCCGGTATCTCCGTCGGTCTGGAATCGGCCGTCTACACCGCCCTGCTGATCGGCCTCGGCGTCTACGGAGCCTTCCTGCTCGGCGGCACGTCGATCATGCTGGCGCTGTTCGCCGTGGCGCTGGCCGGCACCGGCCTGCTCACCACGGTGGGTGTGATCGTCGCCATGGACACCTTCGGGCCGGTCTCCGACAACGCCCAGGGCATCGCCGAGATGTCCGGGGACGTCGAGGGCGCGGGCGCGCAGGTGCTCACCAACCTGGACGCCGTCGGCAACACCACCAAGGCCATCACCAAGGGCATCGCCATCGCCACCGCGGTCCTCGCGGCGTCGGCGCTCTTCGGGTCGTACCGTGACGCGATCACGACCGGCGCGCAGGACGTCGGCGAGAAGCTCAGCGGGGCGGGCGCGCCGATGAGCCTGATGATGGACATCTCGCAGCCCAACAACCTCGTCGGCCTCATCGCCGGCGCGGCGGTCGTCTTCCTCTTCTCGGGGCTGGCGATCAACGCGGTGTCGCGGTCGGCGGGCTCCGTGGTCTACGAGGTGCGGCGGCAGTTCCGCGAGCACCCCGGGATCATGGACCACACCGAGGAGCCGGAGTACGGCAAGGTCGTCGACATCTGCACCAGGGACGCCCTGCGCGAGCTCGCCACGCCCGGGCTGCTCGCGGTGACGGCACCCATCTTCATCGGGTTCACGCTCGGGGTCGGCGCCCTCGGCGCGTTCCTGGCGGGCGCGATCGGGGCGGGCACGCTCATGGCGGTCTTCCTCGCCAACTCCGGCGGTGCCTGGGACAACGCCAAGAAGCTCGTCGAGGACGGCCATCACGGCGGCAAGGGCAGCGAGGCCCATGCCGCGACCGTGATCGGCGACACCGTCGGCGACCCCTTCAAGGACACCGCGGGCCCCGCGATCAACCCGCTGCTGAAGGTGATGAACCTGGTGGCGCTGCTGATCGCCCCCGCGGTGATCAAGTTCAGTTACGGCGACGACAAGAGCATCGGCGTGCGCATCCTCATCGCCGTGCTCGCGTTCCTCGTGATCGCCGGCGCGGTCTTCGTCTCCAAGCGGCGCGGCATCGCCGTGGGTGACGAAGACAACGACAAGAAGGTGGCCAAGTCGGCGGACCCCGCGGTGGTTTCGTAGGTCCTGGCACGAGGCCCAGCTCAAAGGGCGGGCGTGCGGCGCGCGTTCAAGCGCCGCACGCCCGCCCTGCGCGTGCGCGCCGCCCGGCCGTGAGGCTTCTCTCTCCTGGTGCAAAAGCCGCAGAAGGCTCCTATACGGGATTTTCGGTGTGTGAGTGTGGTGCGTGCGCTGTGTAAGGTCCGGGGGCTGAGAGGCCACGGAAGGGACCGATCCGGTGAACAAGAAGCTCGCGGCCGCACTGTCCGGCGGTGCGGTACTGGTGCTGGCACTGACGGGATGCGGTGGCAGCGAGGACAACAAGGAACTCGACGCCTGGGCCAAGAAGGTCTGTGACCTGGTGCCGGCCCAGAACAAGAAGATCACGGCGGCCTACGACGCGATCACCAAGGCGGCCGAGGACACCGAGAGCACCCCGGCGGAGCTCCAGAAGGCCGACTCCCAGGCCTTCCAGGACCTGTCCGACGGCTACAAGGCGCGCGCCACGGTCATCAAGAACGCCGGGGCGCCTCCCGGTGCCGAGGACGGCGCGAAGAAGCTCCAGGAGGCCGTCAAGCAGCTCACGGCCCTCTCGGCGTCCTACGCCGACATGAAGACGCAGGTGGACGGGCTCGACACCAAGGACCAGGCTAAGTTCGCGACCGGTCTCAAGGACGTCTCCGCCGAGATGACGAAGGTGGAGACGCAGCGCCAGACCGCGCTCGCCGCGCTGAAGGACCTGGAGTCGGGCGACACCAAGAAGGCACTGTCCGAGCAGTCGGGCTGCAAGCCGGCGTCCACGTCACCGGAGGCGTCCGCTCCGGCGACGGACAGCTAGACGCGCACGGGGGCGGACGGCTGGACGCGTACGGCGGCATGCGGCGGCGGACAGTCGGGCGCGTCCGTGACCGACGGCCGGGCGTGTCGCGCGGCGGACGTCCGGGCGTGTCCGGCGTCGAACGGCCGGACGTGGCCGGGGCGGGCCGGGGTCAGGGCGGCTGAGCGCCTGCTCGGCCGCCGGTGGTCGGCCGGGTCGTGCCGTGCGGCCGGCGAGTCGTGCCGCGAGTCGCCCGTCGGGGCGTGTCGCGCGGCGGGCGCGGGCCACAATGGGGGCGTGAGTACCTCCAGTCTGCCCACGC
>NZ_LJBR01000318.1 GCF_001282115.1 Streptomyces sp. NRRL B-24085
TCTGCGGGGTCTCCGACGGCAGCAGTACGGCTCCGCACCTGCGCCGGGCGCGGGTCTTCGACGAGGGCGGGCGGGGGCTGCTGCTGGTCGCGCAGATGGCGGAGCGGTGGGGGAGCCGGCAGACGGCCACGGGGAAGACGATCTGGGCGGAGCTGGGATTACCGGCGGAGTAGGGGGGCCGGCGACGGGGTCGCTCCGTCCGCGGTTGCCCGGGCTCCGGATCGCCCGGGTCCTGGGTCGCCCGGGTTGTCCGGTTTGAGCGGGACGGCAAACGGAACGGTGAATTCACCCGCCTGTGCGACGATGCGCCCGTGAACGCACCCTCCAGCCCTTCCACCGGCCGGCCCCCCACTGAGCCGGCCCCCAAGTCCCCTGGTTTCGCGGCGGAGTTCAAGGACGCCGTGACGTTCCGGGCCTTCGGCCTGGTCCTCGGCGGCCTGCTGGTCCAACTGGCCTTCGTCGTCTCGTACGTCGGCGCCTTCCACTCCCCCACGCCCCACCGCATCCCCGTGGCCGTGGTCGCTCCCCCACAGGCCTCCGCGAAGATCGTGGCGCAGCTCAACGGGCTGGACGGCGAACCGGTGACGGCGACGGCGGCCTCCAGTACGGCCGTCGCCCGCGCGTGGGTGATGACGCGCCGCACGGACGCGGCCTTCCTCTTCAATGCCAGGGGCACCGAGGACACGCTGCTCGTCGCCTCGGCGGGCGGCCCGTCGGTGTCCCAGACGGCCACCCAGATCGCCCAGCGGATCGAGGCGTCCGAGAAGCGCCGGATCACCGTGACGGACATCCGGCCCCCCAACCCCGGGGACGGCCGCGGCATGACGTCCTTCTACCTGGTCCTGGGCTGGGTGATCGGCGGCTACCTGACCGCCACGATCATGGGCATGGCGTCCGGCTCCCGCCCGGCGAACCGCCCCCGCACCCTGATCCGCCTGGCCGCCCTGATCCCGTACGCGGTGGTGTCGGGCGTGGCCGGAGCGGTGATCGTGGGCCCGGTGTTCCACGCCCTGGGCGGCCACTTCTGGGCCCTGAGCGCGATCGGCACCCTGACCGTGCTGGCCTCGGCGACCACGGCACTGGCCCTGCAGACCCTGCTGGGCCTGCTCGGCACGGGTCTGGTCATCCTCCTCTTCGTGGTGCTCGGCAACCCCAGCTCCGGCGGCGTCTACCCGGCCCCTCTCCTCCCCGCCTTCTGGAGCGCGATCGGCCAGGCCCTGCCGCCCGGCGCCGGCACGACCCTGGTCCGCAACACGGTCTACTTCTCGGGCCACGCGACGGGCCCGGCCCTGTGGGTACTGGTGGCGTACGCGGTGGGCGGAGCGGTGCTGGCCTGGGCCGCGTCCTGGTGGCGGGAGGGACGGACGGCTCCCGCGGGGACGGGCGCGGAGGCGGCGGTTACTGCTTGAGGGGAGGCACGGCGTTCCGCACGGGGGCCGGGGTCCTGAGGCCCCCGGGCGGGTCGTCTCGCCGGCAAAGCCGACCGGCCGGGGAAGCGGGCCCGCTCCGGGACCGTCCTACGTCGCCGGCGCCGGCGCCGGACCCCGTGTGCGGGTCACATGGGCCCTGCGCAGGAACGGCCTCTCGACGGCGTAGTAGGACAGCAGGGCCATCAGGAGGGTCAGGAGCACCGTCGCCGCGAGACGGCCCTCCTGCACGCCGAGGGAGGCGAGGAGGCGGACGACCGGGTAGTGCCAGAGATAGATGCCGTAGCTCAGGTTGCGGCCCACCCAGGACAGGGGGGTCAGGGCCAGCAGGCGGGAGAGGCGGTCGTCGGGGCCCAGTTCCAGGGCCGTGACCAGGGTGGCGGACAGGGCGGCCACGGCGAGGAAACCGGTTGTGTACCACGCGGCCGTCCAGGGGCCGAGGTCCTCGGTGACCGGCACCTGCCAGGCGACCAGGCCCAGCAGGGCGAGGGCCGGCCAGGCCAGGCGGGCGGACCAGGTGCGCAGGACGGCGAGGCGCGGGTCGTCGGAGCGCAGGCGGGCGAGGGCCACGGCGACCAGGGCGCCGGCCAGCAGCTGGTCGGCGCGGGTGTCGGTGCCGTTGTAGATGCGGTGGGCCGCTTCCGGGGTCCACAGGACGCAGCGCCACAGCAGGGGCAGCACGCACAGGGCCGCCGTGCCCAGCAGGACCGTGCGGGCCCGCACGCGCCGCAGGAGGACGAGCAGGACGAGCGGCCACAGGAGGTAGAACTGCTCCTCCACGCCCAGGGACCAGGTGTGCGCGAGCGGGCTGGTGAGGTCGGAGTAGGGGCCGGGCTCCATGGCCCGTACGACATTGGTGAGGAAGAGCGCGGACAGGCCCGCGGCCTGGAGCGAACCGTCGAAGCCCCACAGGGACGTCGTCGACGCGAGCAGGGCGCAGACCGCGCACAGGGCCAGCAGGGCGGGCACCAGCCGCAGCCACCGGCGGCGGTAGAAGGCCATGAGGGAGATGCCGCCGCGGCGGACGTACTCGGCGATCAGCAGGCGGGTGATGACGAAGCCGCTGATGGTGAAGAAGACGTCCACGGCGACCGCGCCGCCCGGCAGCGCGTCGGGCTCCACATGGTGGACGACGACCAGCGCGACCGCGAGGGTGCGCAGTCCGTCCAGGCCGCTCACCCGGCCGGTGCGGGCCACCGCGGACGGAAAACCCCGGCTCGCACGGGGTGCGACCGGGGCCGGAGGTCTGCGGACGCCTGCCGCGGTGTCCGCTTTGCCCTGTCCTTCCTGCTCCGATTCCGCCACGGCTGTCGAGTCCGGTGCCTTCGCCATGAAAGAGATCTCTTCTCACCTGCCCGCTGAAACGAGTAATCCCGGTGCGCCTAACCGGAAATCACGCTCGCATGCCTCTCTGGGCGTCGGCTGTGCCACGTCAGGGCACCAAGGGGGACGGCCGTGCCGGCCGAGAAGGCCCGGCGGGTGCGGCGGGACGGGACGCCGATGGCGCTCACCGCGAAGGAGTTCGACCCGCTGCACTTCCTGTGCGGCGTCCGGGCGAAGGCGGACGTGGCGAAGGTGCGGTCGGCGGAGGTCCGCTCCCACCTGTGGGACACGTACGTCACCTGGGCGGGCGGGACGGCCGACGACTCCGCGTTCTACGTGCGGGTGCACAGCCGCGTGGTGTGGGTCGAGGTCGACGGCCAGGGCCCGGGTCCCCTGGCCGGCGCGTGCGGCGCGAGCCAGGGGGACGTCCCGCCCCAGAAGCACGTCCACTCGACTGAGGGGAGCTAGGCCGCTTCCGGCCGGGGGAAGGTCTCGTCCTCGTCGTCCCCGAAGTCCGGGGCCTGGAAGGGGTTCGTGGTGGGGGGCGGCAG
>NZ_LJBR01000319.1 GCF_001282115.1 Streptomyces sp. NRRL B-24085
CGGCACCGCCGTCGGCTCCCGCCGCCCCGGCCCCGCAGGGCCAGGGACAGGGCTCCGGCCCGCGTCCGGGTGCTCCGCGTCCGGCCGGCCAGGCCCCGCGTCCGGGTGCTCCGCGTCCGGCCGGCGGTCCCGGCCAGGGTGGCGGCCAGGGCCGCGGTGACCGCGGCGACCGTCCCGGCGCTCCGCGTCCGGGCGGCCAGGGCGCGCGTCCCGGTGCTCGTCCGGCCGGTCCCCGTCCGGGCAACAACCCGTTCACCTCTGGTGGCTCCACCGGCATGGCGCGCCCGCAGGCGCCCCGTCCGGGCGGCGCCCCGCGTCCCGGCGGCCCTGGTGGCCCCGGTGGCGCTCCCGGCGGCGCCCCGCGTCCGCAGGGTCAGGGCCAGGGCGGTCCCCGTCCCCAGGGCGCGGCGGGCGGTCCCCGTCCGCAGGCTCCGGGCGGCGCCCGTCCCACCCCGGGCGGCATGCCCCGTCCGCAGGGCGGTCCCCGTCCCGGCGGCGGCCCCGGCGGCCCGCGTCCCAACCCCGGCATGATGCCGCAGCGTCCGGCTGCCGGCCCGCGTCCCGGCGGCGGCCCCGGCGGCCGCGGTCCCGGTGGCGGCGGTCGTCCCGGTGGCGGCGGCGGTCGTCCGGGTGGCGGCTTCGCCGGTCGTCCGGCCGGTCCCGGTGGCGGCGGCTTCGCCGGCCGTCCCGGTGGTCCCGGTGGCGGTGGCGGCGGCTTCGCCGGTCGTCCGGGCGGTCCCGGTGGCGGTGGCGGCGGTCGTCCCGGCTTCGGCGGTCGTCCCGGTGGTCCGGGCGGTCGTGGTGGCACGCAGGGCGCCTTCGGCCGTCCCGGCGGTCCCGCGCGTCGCGGTCGCAAGTCGAAGCGGCAGAGGCGCCAGGAGTACGAGGCCATGCAGGCCCCGTCGGTCGGCGGCGTGATGCTGCCTCGCGGCAACGGCGAGACCATTCGCCTGTCGCGCGGTGCCTCCCTCACCGACTTCGCGGAGAAGATCAACGCCAACCCGGCGTCGCTCGTCGCGGTCATGCTGAACCTCGGCGAGATGGTCACGGCCACGCAGTCCGTCTCCGACGAGACGCTCCAGCTCCTCGCCGGCGAGATGAACTACGAGGTTCAGATCGTCAGCCCCGAGGAGGAGGACCGCGAGCTGCTCGAGTCCTTCGACATCGAGTTCGGCGAGGACGAGGGCGACGACGAGGACCTGGTCGTCCGTCCGCCGGTCGTGACCGTCATGGGTCACGTCGACCACGGTAAGACCCGGCTCCTCGACGCCATCCGCAAGACGAACGTCATCGCGGGCGAGGCCGGCGGCATCACCCAGCACATCGGTGCCTACCAGGTCTCCACCCAGGTCAACGACGAGGACCGCGCGATCACCTTCATCGACACCCCGGGTCACGAGGCGTTCACCGCCATGCGTGCCCGTGGTGCCCGGTCGACGGACATCGCGATCCTGGTCGTCGCGGCCAACGACGGCGTCATGCCGCAGACGGTCGAGGCGCTCAACCACGCCAAGGCGGCCGACGTCCCGATCGTCGTCGCGGTCAACAAGATCGACGTCGAGGGCGCCGACCCGACCAAGGTGCGCGGTCAGCTGACCGAGTACGGCCTGGTGGCCGAGGAGTACGGCGGCGACACCATGTTCGTCGACATCTCCGCCAAGCAGGGTCTGCACATCGACTCCCTGCTGGAAGCGGTCGTCCTGACCGCGGACGCCTCGCTCGACCTGCGGGCCAACCCGAACCAGGACGCGCAGGGCATCTCGATCGAGTCCCGTCTCGACCGCGGCCGCGGTGCCGTGGCGACGGTCCTCGTCCAGCGAGGCACCCTGCGGGTCGGCGACACGATGGTCGTGGGCGACGCCTACGGTCGCGTCCGCGCCATGCTCGACGACAACGGCAACAACGTCGCCGAGGCGGGTCCGTCCACGCCGGTCCAGGTGCTGGGTCTGACCAACGTCCCGGGCGCCGGCGACAACTTCCTGGTGGTCGACGAGGACCGTACGGCCCGTCAGATCGCCGAGAAGCGTGCCGCCCGCGAGCGCAACGCGGCCTTCGCCAAGCGCACGCGCCGCGTCTCCCTCGAGGACCTGGACAAGGTGCTCAAGGCCGGCGAGGTCCAGCAGCTCAACCTCATCATCAAGGGTGACGCTTCTGGTTCCGTCGAGGCGCTCGAGTCCTCCCTGCTCCAGCTGGACGTCGGCGAAGAGGTCGACATCCGCGTCCTGCACCGCGGCGTCGGTGCGGTCACGGAGTCGGACATCGACCTGGCGATGGGCTCGGACGCCATCGTGATCGGCTTCAACGTGCGCGCCGCCGGGCGTGCGCAGCAGATGGCCGAGCGCGAGGGCGTGGACGTCCGGTACTACTCGGTCATCTACCAGGCGATCGAGGAGATCGAGGCGGCCCTCAAGGGCATGCTCAAGCCGGAGTACGAAGAGGTCGAGCTCGGTACGGCGGAGATCCGCGAGGTCTTCAAGTCGTCCAAGCTGGGCAACATCGCGGGTGTCCTCATCCGCTCCGGCGAGGTCAAGCGCAACACCAAGGCGCGCCTCATCCGCGACGGCAAGGTGGTCGCGGAGAACCTCAACATCGAGGGTCTGCGTCGCTTCAAGGACGACGTCACCGAGATCCGCGAAGGCTTCGAGGGCGGTATCAACCTCGGAAACTTCAACGACATCAAGGTCGACGACGTCATCGCGACGTACGAGATGCGCGAGAAGCCGCGCGGCTGACCTGCACAGCACGCGATCGGGGCCGGTCGGCGGACGTAATATCCGTCGATCGGCCCCGGCCGTTGCGTGTACGGTTCCCGTATCGGCGTCGAAGCGTGGCGCCCGTACCCCGAACCGGCGGGACATCCGGACACACATGTATGTGGGGACTCTGTCCTTCGACCTGCTCCTCGGTGACGTGCACTCGCTGAAGGAGAAACGCTCTCTCGTCCGTCCGATCGTGGCCGAGCTCCAGCGCAAGTACGCGGTGAGCGCGGCGGAGACGGGCAACCAGAACCTCCACCGCAGGGCCGAGATCGGGCTCGCGGTGGTGTCCGGGGACACGGGACACCTCACCGACGTACTGGACCGCTGCGAGCGGCTGGTCGCCGCGCGGCCCGAGGTGGAACTGCTCTCGGTTCGACGCAGGCTCCACAGCGACGAAGACTGAAGCAACAAGTAAGTACTTAAGGAGACGGACCAGTGGCCGACAACGCGCGCGCCAAGAGGCTGGCGGACCTCATCCGAGAGGTGGTGGCCCAGAAGCTGCTGCGCGGGATCAAGGACCCGCGGCTCGGATCGCACGTCACCATCACGGACACCCGGGTGACGGGGGACCTGCGGGAGGCGACCGTCTTCTACACGGTGTACGGCGGAGAAGAGGAGCGGGCTGCCGCGGCGGCCGGACTGGAGAGCGCCAAGGGCGTGCTCCGCTCCGCGGTCGGGGCGGCGGCGGGCGTGAAGTTCACCCCGACGCTGACCTTCGTCGCGGACGCGCTGCCCGACACCGCCAAGACCATCGACGACCTGCTCGACAAGGCCCGGCAGTCCGACGAGAAGGTGCGCGAGGTGTCCGCGGGCGCCGCCTACGCCGGTGACGCCGACCCGTACCGCAAGCCGGGCGACGAGGACGAGACGGACGACACCACCGGATGACCCAGAAGAACCGGACGCCCGACGGCCTTGTCATCGTCGACAAGCCGTCGGGCTTCACTTCGCACGACGTGGTCGCCAAGATGCGCGGGATCGCGAAGACCCGCCGCGTCGGCCACGCCGGCACCCTCGACCCCATGGCGACGGGTGTGCTGGTCCTCGGAGTCGAGAGGGCGACCAAGCTGCTCGGTCACCTCGCGCTGACCGAGAAGGAGTACCTGGGCACCATCCGGCTCGGCCAGACGACCCTGACCGACGACGCCGAGGGCGAGATCACGGGGTCGGTCGACGCCTCGAAGGTCACCCGCGACGCCGTCGACGCCGGGATCGCCAAGCTGACCGGCGACATCATGCAGGTGCCGTCCAAGGTCAGCGCCATCAAGATCGACGGGGTGCGCTCCTACAAGCGGGCGCGGGAGGGCGAGGAGTTCGAGATCCCCGCGCGGCCCGTCACCATCTCGTCCTTCGCGGTGTACGACGTCCGGGACGCGGTCGCCGAGGACGGGACCCCGGTCCTGGACCTGGTGGTCTCCGTGGTCTGCTCGTCGGGCACCTACATCCGGGCGCTGGCCCGGGACCTGGGCGCCGACCTGGGCGTGGGCGGCCATCTGACGGCTCTGCGGCGCACGCGCGTGGGCCCGTACAAGCTGGACGCGGCCAGGACCCTCGACCAGCTCCAGCAGGAGCTGACGGTGATGCCGATCGCGGAGGCCGCGACGGCCGCCTTCCGGCGCTGGGACGTCGACGGCCGCCGGGCCAAGCTGCTTCTCAACGGCGTACGGCTGGAGATGCCCGAGGAGTACGCGGGCGCCGGTACGGTGGCCGTCTTCGACCCCGAGGGCCGGTTCCTCGCGCTGGTCGAGGAGCAGAAGGGCAAGGCGAAGAGCCTGGCCGTCTTCGGCTGACGCCGAGCGTGGGGGCACCGGGGCGGTCCGCCCGTGGAGCGGCGATCACGGGGTTGTGCCGCCGCTCCACGGTCCCCCCTCGGTTCCCCCACCCCTAGGGTGTATCCGC
>NZ_LJBR01000032.1 GCF_001282115.1 Streptomyces sp. NRRL B-24085
GTCCGGTCGTTCCCCCCGCTCTCCGGGTTCCCCCGTGCCTCGCTCCCGCCGACCTCGGCCGGCGGAAGGAGCGGGTCCGGGGCGGCTCCGTTCCGGCGCCCCGTGTCGCCGGTGCCGGAGCCGTTCCCCTTCGCCGTGCCTCCACTCTCTCGTTCACGCAGGTCGGGGCCCATCCGCGCGCGTACTCATCTCGGCCCCTAGGTACGGATACTCAGGCTTGCGCACTCATCCCCAGGACGGCCCGTGGCGGACTGGTTACGATCGCGTCCGTGTCCGTACTCCCCTTGGTGTTCACCAGCGGCTGGGCCAGCGGCGTCAACGCGTACGCGGTGGTGCTGCTGCTCGGCGTGTTCGGCGCGACGGGGCTGAGCGACGACGTCCCCGAGACCCTCCAGCGCCCCGAGGTCCTCGTCGTGGCCGGTGTGCTGTTCCTGTGCGAGGCGGTGGCCGACAAGATCCCGTACGTCGACTCGGCGTGGGACTCCGTGCACACCGTGGTCCGGCCGGTCGCCGGCGCCTGGGTCGGGGCGCTGCTCGCGGGGCAGAGCGGTTCGCTCGACGACGTGGTCGCGGGCCTGGTCGGCGGCTCGACGGCGCTGGCGAGCCACGCGGTCAAGGCGGGCACGAGGATGGCCGTCAACACCTCACCGGAACCCTTCAGCAACATCGCCGTGAGCTTGGCCGAGGACCTCGGCGTGGCCGGCATCGTCACGTTCGCGGTGTTCCACCCGGAAGCGGCGGCGATCATCGCGGGCACCCTGCTGGTGGCGGGCCTGGCGGTGCTGTTCTTCCTGGTCTCCCGGATCCGCAGGTTCCGCAGACGCAGGGCCCAGCGCCGCGAGGAGAGACGACTGGCGGCACGGGAACCCACCTGAGGGACGCGGGGGACTGCGCGACGAGCCACGGCGAACCCGCACCCGGCAGTCCACGGACACCGCTGCGGTGGGACCGCCCGGACCGTGCTGTCAGTGGCGGCCGATAAAGTCGCAGGCATGGCACGGATTGCGGTGATCGGCGCCGGGATGGGCGCGATGGCGGCCGCTGCCCGGCTGGCCGTCGCGGGCCACCGGGTGGCGGTGTACGAGCGTACGGAGACGTACGGCGGCGCGGTGCGCCGCTTCGAGCGGGACGGGTTCGCCTTCGACACCGGGCCGGGGCTGCTCACGCTTCCCGCGGTCTACCGCGATCTGTTCGTCAAGACCGGCAAGGAGCCGCTGGAGTCGGTCGTCGAGCTGGTCCAGGTCGACCCGTCGTCACGGCACGTGTTCACGGACGGCACCGAGGTGTCCCTGCCGAACGCCTCCCGCGCGGGAGTGGTGGCCGCGCTCGACGAGGCCCTCGGCACGGGCGCGGGCGCCCGCTGGGGTGACTTCCTCGTCCGGGCCCGCGAGGCCTGGGACCGCACCCGCAGACCTCTCCTGGAGGAGCCGCTGTGGCCCAACTGGGAGGTGCTGATGCGCGAGCCCTACCCGGCGGTGCCGCACAAGCGGCTGCTGCGCACCCGGCGGGCCTGCACCCTGGCCGAGATCGGCGCCTGGGAGCTGCGGGACCCCCGCCTGGCGGACCTGCTGTACGGCCACGCGCTCGCGTACGGCGTCGACCCCGGCACCGCCCCGGCGAGCGCGGCCGTCCTGCCGTACATGGAGCACGCCTTCGGGACCTGGTACGTCCGGGGCGGCGTACGGGAGTTGGCGCGGGCGGTGTACGAGCGGTGCGTCCGGCGCAAGGTCGAGTTCCACTTCGGCGCCGAGGTGACGGGCGTCCTGGAGAAGGACGGCCGGGCGGCGGGACTCGAGCTGGCCGACGGGACGGTGGTGGAGGCGGACACCGTCGTCGGCACCGGCCCCTGGCGGCTGCGCGCACTCGTACCGGGGCGTGAGCTCTACGGCACGAAGGACGTTGCTCCCGACGCCGAGGACCTGCACCCGGGACGGGTCGTGGTGTGCCTCGCCCTGCGCGGCGCGCGCGAGCCGGACGCCGTGCACCGCACGGTGGTGTACGGCCCGGATCCGGAGGGCGAGTTGGACCTGTTCGGGCACGGGGGGACGCCCGAGCCGACGGTCCGGGTCGACCGGCCGGGCGACCCCGCCCTGCGGCCCGACGCGGACCACGAGTCCGTGGTGCTGACGGCGACCGTGCCCAGCGGACGCGGGCACGACTGGGCCGCACCGGAGATCGCCGAGGCCTTCGCGGACCGGATGGTGGCCGCCGCCGAGCGGGCGGTACCGGACCTGCGCGAGCGGATCCTGTGGCGCGAGGTGCGGACGCCGGTGCACACCGAGCGGGAGACGGGGGCCGTGGGCGGAGCCGTCCCGCCGCCCGCCCTGGCCGGCGGCGAAGGCACCCTGCACCCGTCCAACAGCACAGCGGTACCTGGGCTGTTCACGGCCGGCGGCTGGTCGCATCCCGGCGGCGGCCTCGCCCACGCGGGCATGTCGGGCGCGCTGGTGGCCGGACTGGTCGTGGAGGGACCGGAGTTCCGCGGTTCCCAGTGAGGGAGCCGCCCGGCGTCAGAAGCGGTACTGCTCGTCGTACCCGTGGCCCTGGTTCTGCTGCCCCTGGCCGCCGTTGTCCTGGTAGTAGCCCTGCTCCTGCGGGAGTTCGCCGCCGTAGGTCTCGTCGGTGCGCTGCTGCGGCACCCACACCCCGCCGGCCGGGGTCTCGCCGCCGTACGTCCCGCCGTACTGGTCGTAGCCCTGCTGGGCGAACTGCTGCTGGCCGCCGTAGGAGCCGTCGTACGACCCCGCGCCGTAGGTCTGGGTGCCGATGTACGGGTCGGAGTAGGCGGCGTACTGCTGCTGTCCGGCCGGGTCGTAGCCGTACTGCTGCTGGTCGTAGCCGGTGTAGCCGTCGTAGCCGTAGGTCTGGTCGGCGGCGGCCGTCGCGTACTGGTCCTGGGCCTGGCCCGCGGACGTGTAGGACGGGTCACCGGCGTAGCCGGAGTCGTTGTAGACGCCGTACGAGCCGGTGTCGTCGGGCAGGGGCTGCGGCTCGTAGACCGCGGTGGTCTCGGCGGCGGTCGGAGCGCCGGAGCGCGTCGGCGTGAAGACGTCGTCGCGGTCGTAGTCGTCCTCGTGGCCGAAGCCGGCGGTGTCCGGCCGGACCCGGTCGTAGCCGGACTCGTCGCCGTAGGCCGCGTCACCAGCCTCCAGGCCGGAGACCTCCAGGGCGGGCTCCTCGCGGCCGCGTTCCCGGCGGCCCTTCTTGCCGCCCGTCAGACTGCCCAGCGCGGCAGGCGGGTTGACCGCCCAGCCCTGCTCGAAGCCGCGACGGAACGACAGGGTGACGTAGGTCTGGCCGACGGCGAAGGCGATCGCGCCCAGGCCGATGACGATCACCGACGGGATCAGCACACCGAGGACCACGCCGAGGAAGCCGACGAAGGCGAGCAGCCGCCAGCGCAGTCGTGCCTTGTACTGCAACAGCACCTCGCCGAGCAGCCACAGCGCGACGAATCCGAACGCGATGTAGAGGACCGTCCAGCCCATGTACGCCCCTCTCCCAGTGACCGCTACGCAGTGTGTCGTATATCAGTGCGGCCGGTCTAGGCCTGCGGTGAATGGTGCAGACCCAGGTTTTCGTAGATTTCCAGCGTCGCCGTGGAGTTGTTGAGCGTGATGAAGTGCAGTCCGGGCACTCCCTCGGACAGCAGCCGTGCGCAGAACTCCGTGGCGAACTCGATTCCGATCGAGCGTACAGCGGCCGGATCGTCCTTTGCTGTGAGGATCCGCTCTTTCAGGACGGAGGGGATGTTCGCGTTGCTGAGCTGCGGGAGCCGCTCCAGCATCCGCACGCTGGTCACGGGCATGACCTCGGGGATGACGGGGGTCTCGCAGCCGGCCGCGTGGACTCGGTCACGCAGCCGCAGATAGGACTCCGGCTGGAAGAACATCTGGGTGATGGCGTAGTCGGCGCCGGCCCGGCACTTGTCGACGAAGTGCGCGACGTCGGTGTCCCAGTCGGCGGAGCGCGGGTGCATCTCCGGGAAGGCGGCGACACCGACACAGAAGTCGCCCGACTCCTTGATGAGCCGGACGAGTTCGGCGGCGTAGGTCAGGCCCTGCGGATGGGCCAGCCAGTCGCCCATGGGGTCGCCGGGCGGATCGCCGCGCACGGCCAGCATGTTGCGGATCCCCGCGTCGGCGTACTGGCCGATGATGTTGCGCAGTTCCGCGATGGAGTGGTTGACCGCGGTGAGGTGGGCGACCGGGGTCAGGGTGGTGTCCGCGACGATCTGCTGGGTCTCCTTGACGGTGCCCGCGCGGGTGGAACCGCCGGCGCCGTAGGTGACGGAGACGAAGTCCGGGGCGACCGCCTCGACCCTCCGGAGCGCGCTCCACAGGTTCCGCTCGCCCTTGGGGGTCTTGGGCGCCGAGAACTCGAAGGAGTACGTCGTCTTGCCCGCGGCGAGCATGTCCCGCACGGTGCGTGCGCGGTCAGTCCTGGTGGATGCGGTTCCTAGGGCCATACCGGCAGGTTAGCCAGGGGGCAGCGGTCACCCAACCAGATCAGGGAAATTTGCCCGTTTTGTCGACTTGTTGTCCACCCCTCGGACACCGGGCCGATCATGCGACCGGTCGGCGACGGCCCGTCACCGAGTGTCACGCAGCCGCTTCGCGAACTCCGCGGCGGCCGCGCCCGGATCGTCCGCCTCGGTGATCGCGCGGACCACCACCACCCGGCGGGCGCCCGCCTCCAGGACCTCGTCGAGGTTGCCGAGGTCGATGCCGCCGATGGCGAACCAGGGGCGGTCGGTGCCCAGCGCGGCGGTGTGGCGCACAAGGTCGAGGCCGGGGGCGTGGCGGCCCGGCTTGGTGGGGGTCGGCCAGCAGGGGCCGGTGCAGAAGTAGTCCACGCCGTCCTGCACGGCGGCCGCGGACGCCTCCTCCTCGGCGTGGGTGGACCGGCCTATGAGGATGTCGTCGCCGAGGATCGCGCGGGCGGCGGGCACCGGCAGGTCCCCCTGGCCGAGGTGCAGTACGTCGGCGGCGGCCGCGTGGGCGACGTCGGCCCGGTCGTTGACCGCGAGGAGCCTGCCGTGCCGGGCGCAGGCGTCGGCGAAGACCTGGAGGTGCTCCAGCTCCTCCGCCGCCTCCATGCCCTTGTCCCGCAACTGCACGATGTCGACACCGCCGGCCAGGACCGCGTCCAGGAACTCGGCGAGGTCGCCCTGGCGCCTGCGGGCGTCCGTGCACAGGTAGACGCGGGCGTCGGCGAGCTGGGTGCGGGCGGTGTCGGGCATGCGTGAGTCTCCCCCGGGGTTCGGTGGCGTACGGGCCGTGCGGGACCGTGGCCGGGGCCTCGGCGGTCACGGCCCGTACGCCGGTGTGGTTCGGATCAGACGGCGAGCGCCTGGGCCCGGCGCTTCACCTCCGTGCCGCGATTCTCGCTCAGGGCCTGCGCGGGGGTGCCGGGCAGGCTGTCGTCGGGCGTGAAGAGCCACTCCAGCATCTCTTCGTCGGTGAAGCCGTCGTCCCTCAGGAGCGTCAGGGTCCCGACCAGGCCCTTGACGACCTTCTGCTCGGCCCCGTCGATGAAGGCGGCGGGGACGTGCAGCGCGCGGTTCTCACCACGGCGTACGGCGATGAGCTGGCCCTCCTTGACCAGCTGCCGCACACGCGTCACCTCGACGTCGAGCATCTCTGCGATGTCGGGGAGGGTGAGCCAGGCGGGGACGAGAGCATCGATCTTTGCGTCAATCTCGGTCACGGGATTAAGCGTGCCATCCCGCACTGACAGTCGGAAGCCGGGGCGCCTCACCGGGGGAACGCGGGCCGTGATCACCGGGCACGGACGGCCACGGAACGAGCCGGATCCGACCGTCGGCGTCGGATGAGCCCTCGCCACCGGGAGCAGGCGAATCCCGGCCGGACCCCGCCCTCCGGACCACTCGGGCCCTGGTCGCCGGAACCAGACAGGTCCCCCGCCCACAGGACTCGCCACACCCTGAGCGTCGGAACCGGGGCAGATCCCCGCCCACAGAACCCGGCGGGCCCCGACCGTTGGAACCGGATGGACCCCGGACCACGCGGGGCTCCGGCAGAGCCCGGCAGGCGGGTCCGGTCGTCCACCCGTCGACCACGCCACCCGCGGCACCAGGCCAAAGCCGACCCGCAGGACCACCCGGCCCTCGCTCTCACAACGAGGCGGGCCCCGGCCGTCGGATCCGGACGGGTCCCGGACCACGGACCCCGGCAGAGCCCGGCAGGCGGGCCCGGTCGTCCACCCGCGACCACGCCACCGCCCGCGCCGCCCACAGAACCAGGCCAAGGCTGACCCGCAGGACCGCACGACCCTCGCCCTCACAACGAGGCGGGCCCCGACCGTCGGAACAGGACGGACCCCGGACCAAGCAGGGCCCCGGCAGGGCGCGGTAAAGACCGCCCCTCAGGACCACACGGCCCCCGCCCCCACGACCAGTCCCGAGCCGGACGCGGTAGGCGGGTTCAGCCATCCGCCCGTGTCCCGCGCCACCACCCACGCGCCCCCGGCCCGGGCAGACCCCGCTCCCAGGGCCAGGGCAGCTCCGGGGCAAACCGGCGCCGGCAGGCACAGCCCGTGGGCCGCGCCGCCCCCTACGCCGTCGCCGCCTTCAGGGGCCTCGTCGGGTCCGCCAGCAGGGCCGGGTCCATCTCCGTGCCCGCCTCGATGAGGCGGCGGCCCTGGGCCAGGTCGCGGGGCCGGCCCACCGCCAGCAGGGCCACCAGGCGGTTCTCCCGCAGCCAGCAGACCGTCCAGGCCGGGCCGGACGGCTCACCGCGCCACAGGGTGGTGTCGGCGGACGCGTGGTGGCCCGCGTACTGCACGAAGCGGCCGAACTGCTCGGACCAGAAGTACGGCACCGGGTCGTACACCGTGGGGGTCTCGCCCACCATGTCGGCGGCCACCGTGCGGGGGCCCTGGAGGGCGTTGTCCCAGTGGTGCACGAGCAGGCGCTCGCCGTACCTCCCCGAGGGGAAGGAGGCGCAGTCGCCGACCGCGTAGACGTCCGGAGCGGAGGTCCGCAGACGGTCGTCGGCGACGACCTCTCCGTGGGCGCCGAGCTCGATGCCCGAACCGGCCAGCCAGCCCGTGGCGGGCCGGGCGCCGATACCGACCACCACCGCGCCCGCGGCCACCCGGGAGCCGTCGTCCAGGACGACCGCGCCCGGCTCGACGCGCTGCACGCGCGCGCGTGTGCGCAGCTCGGCGCCCGCGTCGGCGTACCAGGAGGTCATCGGCGCGGCCACCTCGGCGGGGAGCGCGCCCGCGAGGGGCCGGTCGGCGGCCTCCACGACCGTCACCGCGCAGCCCGCCTCGCGCGCGGCGGTGGCGAACTCGGCGCCGATCCAGCCCGCTCCGACGACCACGATGTCGTGCTGCCGGGCGAGCACCGGGCGCAGCCGCTCGGCGTCGTCCAGGGTGCGCAGCAGATGCACACCCGGCACACCCTCCGTGCCGGGCAGCCGGATCGGTTCGGCGCCGGTGGCGAGGACCAGGACGTCGTACGGGAAGGGTCCGGCTTCGGTGTCCAGTTCGTGCGCCTCGGGGCGGACGCCCAGCACCTCGCGGCCGAGCAGCAGTTCGATGCCGAGGGCCTCGAAGTCGACGTCGAAGGCGGAGCCCTCGGCCTTGCCCAGCAGTACGGCCTTGGAGAGCGGCGGCCGGTCGTAGGGCTGATGGGGTTCCGCGCCGATCAGGGTGACGGTTCCCGTGAAGCCCTGTTCGCGCAGGGCGACCGCGGTCTGCACCCCCGCCATGCCCGCGCCGACCACGACCACCCGCCGCTGCGCCTGCGTCCGCTCGCTCATTTGATCACCATAGCCAGCTGACAATCAGTCAGTCAGGAGTCGTGCGCAGTGACCTGCTCCACAACGCTCGTCCCGCTGCCCGGCTGCGACTCCCACTCCCACGCCTCCTCCAGCCGCACCCGGCCGTCGGGGAGCTCCACCACCGTCGAGACGCAGTGCCCGGAGGAGGTCGTCCCGTCCTGCTTGAGCTGGACGTACCGGAAGTCGAGACGGTCCCCCGCGCGCGTGCCGACGAGATGCCCGCGGACGACGTCGCCGCCCGCGTACTCGGCCCAGATCTCCCCGTCCTTCTCGTGGTAGGTGAACCGGGTCCGCGTACCCACCTGGCCCGGGGCCTGATCGGCCACCGGGGCGAGGACGAGACCGTCGAGTGAGCGGGGCATGGTGGAAGGCTCCCTTACAGAGGCGCACGGGCACGGGCTAGGGTGGCCAACGTAGAGCACTCGCGGGAGCCCGGACGCACCGGGCTGAGAGGGAGGCTGGCGGCCTCCGACCGTACGAACCTGATCCGGGTCATGCCGGCGAAGGGAGGGGCTGGACGCCCATGTCCTCACGTACGTCAGACGTCCTCGTCGTCGGGGGCGGCATCATCGGCCTGGTCACGGCCTGGCGGGCCGCGCAGCGCGGGCTCGCCACGGCCGTCGTGGACCCCGAACCGGGCGGCGGGGCCGCCCAGGTGGCCGCCGGGATGCTGGCCGCGGTCACCGAACTGCACTACGGCGAGCAGACCCTGCTGGGCCTGAACCTCGCCTCCGCCCACCGGTATCCCGACTTCGCGGCCGAGCTCACCGAGCTGACCGGCCTCGACCTCGGTTACCGGCGGTGCGGCACGCTCGCCGTCGCCCTGGACGCCGACGACCGCGCCCACCTGCGCGAACTGCACGCCCTCCAGCGGCAGTCGGGGCTGGAGTCGGAGTGGCTGTCCGGCCGGGAGTGCCGGCGCCTGGAACCGATGCTCGCGCCGGGGGTGCGGGGCGGGCTGCGGGTGGACGGGGACCACCAGATCGATCCGCGCCGCCTCACGCGCGCGTTGCTGGCCGCCTGCGAGCGCGCCGGCGTCGTGTTCCACCGCGCGTGGGCCCGGTCCCTCCAGGTCGTACGGGACCGGGCGGCCGGGGTCGCCACGACCGACGGCGAGGAACTGGCGGCCGACCAGGTGGTGCTCGCCGCCGGAAGCCTCAGCGGCCGTCTGGAAGGGGTCCCCGAGGCCCTCCTGCCTCCCGTGCGGCCCGTGAAGGGTCAGGTGCTGCGCCTGACCGTGCCGCCGCGCCACGCGCCCTTCCTGAGCCGTACCGTGCGGGCGGTGGTGCGCGGCAGCCAGGTCTACCTCGTGCCGCGCGAGAGCGGTGAGCTGGTGATCGGCGCGACCAGCGAGGAGCTGGGCTGGGACACCACGGTGACCGCGGGCGGGGTGTACGAGCTGCTGCGGGACGCCCATGAACTCGTCCCCGGCATCACCGAGCTGCCGCTGACGGAGACCCGCGCGGGACTGCGCCCGGGCTCCCCGGACAACGCCCCGCTGCTCGGCCCGACCGAACTGCCCGGCCTGCTGTTGGCCACCGGGCACTACCGCAACGGCGTGCTGCTGACGCCGGTCACCGGGGACGCGCTGGCGCACGCGCTGACCACCGGTGAACTGCCGGAGGTGGCCCGCCCGTTCACCCCGAGGCGTTTCCTGGAGTCCGTGGAGCAGCCGGCATGAACATCTCCGTCAATGGAGAGCCGCGGGAGTTCGCTCCCGGCACGGCTCTCGACACCGTCGTACGGGCGCTGACGCCGGCGCCCTCCGGGGTGGCCGCCGCGCTCAACGAGACCGTCGTCCC
Source organism: Streptomyces sp. NRRL B-24085 (assembly GCF_001282115.1). Taxonomy (GTDB): domain Bacteria; phylum Actinomycetota; class Actinomycetes; order Streptomycetales; family Streptomycetaceae; genus Streptomyces. The sequence continues at coordinate 9,614 of NZ_LJBR01000032.1, forward strand.
GCGCGCCGAGTGGCCCTCGACGTCCCTCGCCGAGGGAGACCGCGTGGAAGTCCTCACCGCCGTCCAAGGAGGCTGACCCATGGCCGACGATCCCTTCGTCATCGGCGGTACGCCCTTCTCGTCCCGGCTGATCATGGGCACGGGCGGGGCGCCCAGCCTGGACGTCCTGGAGCGGGCGCTGATCGCCTCCGGCACCGAGCTGACGACGGTCGCGATGCGGCGCGTGAACCCCTCGGTGCACGGCTCGGTGCTGTCCGTGCTGGAGAGGCTCGGCATCCGGGTGCTCCCCAACACCGCGGGCTGCTTCACCGCCGGGGAGGCCGTCCTGACGGCCCGCCTCGCGCGCGAGGCGCTCGGCACCGACCTGGTCAAGCTGGAGGTCATCGCCGACGAGCGCACGCTTCTGCCGGACCCCGTCGAGCTGCTGGACGCGGCGGAGACCCTGGTGGACGACGGCTTCACCGTGCTGCCGTACACGAACGACGACCCGGTGCTGGCCCGGAAGCTGGAGGACGTGGGCTGCGCGGCGATCATGCCGCTGGGCTCGCCGATCGGATCGGGCCTCGGCATCCGCAACCCGCACAACTTCCAGCTGATCGTCGAGCACGCGCGCGTGCCGGTGATCCTGGACGCGGGGGCGGGCACGGCCTCGGACGCGGCCCTGGCGATGGAACTGGGCTGCGCGGGTGTGATGCTCGCCTCGGCGGTGACCCGGGCGCAGGAGCCGGAGCTGATGGCGCACGCGATGCGGCACGCCGTGGAGGCGGGGCGGCTGGCGCGGCTGGCGGGCCGGATCCCCCGCCGGCACTTCGCGGAGGCGTCCTCGCCGACGGAGGGCAGGGCGGTCCTGGACCCGGAGCGACCGGCTTTCGGGTGACCCCGCGTCCGGCCGTCCGGCGAAGGCCGTGCAGCGGCGGCCACGTGCGATCCGCGTCACAGCTCGGCTGCAGAAGCGCGCCTGTTCCGGCCGAACCGGATGGACTGTCAGCCTCGGCTCGTACACTCGCCTGCGTGGATACGACCCTTCAGGACCCGCTGGTCGGGCAGGTGCTCGACGACCGCTATCGCGTGGACGCGCGGATCGCGGTCGGCGGGATGGCCACGGTCTACCGGGCCCTGGACACCCGTCTGGACCGCGTGCTCGCGCTCAAGGTGATGCACCCCGCGCTGGCGGCGGACGGGACCTTCGTCGAGCGGTTCATCCGGGAGGCCAAGTCCGTCGCCCGGCTGGCCCATCCCAACGTCGTGCAGGTCTTCGACCAGGGCACCGACGGGTCGTACGTGTACCTCGCCATGGAGTACGTCGCCGGCTGCACCCTGCGCGACGTGCTGCGCGAGCGCGGGGCGCTCCAGCCGCGCGCCGCCCTGGACATCCTGGAGCCGGTGCTCGCCGCGCTCGGCGCCGCGCACCGCGCCGGCTTCGTGCACCGCGACATGAAGCCGGAGAACGTCCTGATCGGCGACGACGGCCGGGTGAAGGTCGCCGACTTCGGTCTGGTGCGGTCGGTCGACAACGTGACCAGCAGCACCGGGGCCGTCCTCGGCACCGTGTCGTACCTCTCCCCCGAGCAGGTCGAGCAGCCGGGCGCCGCCGACGCCCGCGTCGACGTGTACGCGTGCGGTGTCGTCCTGTACGAGATGCTGACCGGCAGCCAGCCGCACGAGGGCGACTCCCCCGCGATAGTCCTCTACAAGCACCTCCACGAGGACGTCCCGCCCCCCTCGGCGGTGGTCCCGGGCCTGCCGTACGAACTGGACGAGCTGGTCGCGTCCGCCGCCGCCCGCACCCCGGACCTGCGCCCGTACGACGCCGTGGCGCTGCTCGCGCAGACCCGTGAGGCCCGCGCCAGGCTGAGCGCCGAGCAACTGGACGCGGTGCCGCCGCAGGCGCTCGCCACGGAGTACGCGGGCGCCGAGAACCGTACGAGCGTGATCCCGCGGACCCTGACCGTGCCGCGCCTGCTCCCGGTCGACGAGAACGAGCCGGAACCGGTCCACCACCGCACCAGCGTCCTCGAGAGCCCGCCGCTGCCTCCGTCCCGGCGCGGCCGCTCCTCCGGCGGCTCCCGGCGCGGCCCGCTGCTGATCGTCGCCGCGGTCCTGCTGGCCCTCGGGCTCGGGGCGGGCGTCTGGTACATCAACTCCGGCCAGTTCACGCAGGTCCCGGCGCTCCTCGCGAAGACCGAGGCACAGGCCCGCGACCGGCTGGACGAGGCCGGCCTGGAGACCGGCAAGGTCACCTACGCCTACAGCGACACCGTGAAGCGCGGCACCGTCATCAGCACGGACCCGGACGTCGGCGCCCGGATACGGAACAACGACTCCGTGTCGATCACGCTCTCCAAGGGCCCGCGGACGGTGAAGGTGCCCGACGTGGACGGGTGGGTGCTGAGCAAGGCCAGAGCCCGGCTGAACGAGGAGGGGCTGGAGCCGGGCATGGCCACCCGGGAGTTCAGCGAGGAGGTCCCCAAGGGGTTCGTGATCAGCACCGACCCCGAGGGCGGCACCACGCTGCGCGCCGGCTCGGCCGTCGCGTTCACCGTCAGCAAGGGCGCCCCCGTCGACGTCCCGGACGTCACCGGCGAGGACCTGGCCGACGCCAAGGCCGATCTGACGGAGGCCGGGCTGAAGGTCGAGGTCGCCACCACCCGGGTCAACTCCGAGTACGACGCGGGCCAGGTCGCCAAGCAGACCCCGGCCCCCGACAGCCAGGCGGCCGAAGGCGACACCATCACGCTGACGATCTCCAAGGGCCCCGAGATGATCGAGGTCCCGGACGTCACGGGCGACAGCGTCGACGACGCGAAGGCCGCGCTGGAGGACGCGGGCTTCGAGGTCGACGAGGACCGCGGTCTGCTGGGCCTGTTCGGCGACACGGTGAAGGAGCAGTCCGTGGAGGGCGGGGACACGGCACCGAAGGGGTCGACCATCACGATCACCATCCGCTGACGGCGCGCTGCGCTGGGCTTGGGCGGGGCGCCTAGAGGGGTGCCGGACTCGGTTGGTCGGGCGGGTGCGGGCCGGTGGGGGCTTGTCGCGCAGTTCCCCGCGCCCCTGGGTGGG
>NZ_LJBR01000320.1 GCF_001282115.1 Streptomyces sp. NRRL B-24085
CCCCGGACTTCCCCCCGAACTGCCCCCCGTCTCCCGCCGTTTCCTCGCCAAGGCCACCGCCGTCACCGCCGCCCTGTCCGTCGCCGGGGCGCTCCTCGGGCTGGTGCGGGACCAGTCGCTGGCCCGGCTGTTCGGGGCCGGCAGCGGGACGGACGCCTTCCTGGTGGCGTGGACCGTGCCGGAGTTCGCGGCCACGCTGCTCATCGAGGACGGGCTGGCCTTCGTGCTGATCCCGGCGTTCAGCCTGGCCCTGGCCCGGCGTGCCCAGGGCGCCCCCGGCGACCCGGTCCGGGCCCTGGTCGCCGCCACCCTGCCCCGCCTGGCCCTGGTCTTCGTCGCCGCCTCCGCACTGATCGTCGCCACCGCCCCCTACCTGGTCGAGGCCCTGGCGCCGGGTCTGCCCGACCCCGCCCTGGCCGTGGACTGCACCCGGCTCACCGCGACCTGCGTGCTGAGCTTCGGGCTCGCCGGGTACTGCAGCGCGGTGCTGCGGGCGCACCGGCGGTTCCTGATGCCGGGCGCGATCTACGTGGCGTACAACGCCGGGATCATCACGGCGATGTTCGTGCTGGGCGGCGCCTGGGGGGTGCGTTCGGCCGCGGTGGGTGTCGCGGTGGGCGGTGCCCTCATGGTGGTGGTGCAACTCCCCGCCGTGTGGCGGCGGTTGCGCCACTCGCCGGTGGGCCGGGAGGCGCCCGCCGAGAGCCCGGACCGGGCGGTGACGCTGGCGCTCGTCGCCACCGTCCTGCTCTTCGCGCTGTGCCGGCAGTCCCAGGTGCTCGTCGAGCGCTTCCTCGCCTCGCCGCTGCCCGCCGGGGCCATCTCGCACCTGAACTACGCGCAGAAGGTCGCCCAGATCCCGATGACCCTGTCGCTGATGCTGTGCACGGTCACCTTCCCGGTGGTCGCGCGGGCCCTGGCCGACGGTGACACCGAGCGGGCCCGCACCCGCGTGGAGCGGGACCTGGCGCTGGCCGCCTGCACGGTGCTGCTCGGCGCGGCCACGGTGATCGCGTGCGCCCCGCAGATCATCGAACTCCTCTTCCAGCGCGGCGCGTTCACCGCCCGGGACACCGCGGCCACGGCGGGCGTGATGCGCGTGTACGCCCTCGGGCTGCTCGGCCAGACCCTGGTCGGCGCGCTGATCCGCTCGTACTTCTCGGCGGGCCGCCCCACCTGGTACCCGGTCTGCGCGATGGCCGTGGGAATCGTGGTCACCTCGTCGGCCGGCGCCTGGGCGGTGGGCGTCTGGGGCGTGTCCGGGATCGCCGCCGCCAACGCCGCCGGGATCACCGTGACGGCGTCGCTGCTGCTCGCCGGCATGGGGACGACGTACCGGGGCGCCGCGCGCGGCATCCCCGTCCGCACCCGGCAAGTGCTCGCGGAGCTGAGCCGGCCGGTGTGCGCGGCCGCGGCCGCGACGCCGGCGGGCTGGCTCGTCGCCGGCCGCACCGCGGATCCGCTGCCGGGGCTCCTGGCGGGGGCGGCGACCGCGACCGCCGTGTTCGTCCTGCTCGGCCTGGCCCTGGGCGCCCAGGGCTTCGCACCCGCCCTCCGTTCCGTACGGGCGGCCGCCCGTACCCTCACCCGAAGGCTCCCGCATGGCCGTTGACTCCGCCGGCACCCGCACGGCGCCCCGCCCCGGTCCCGCTCCCTGGGTGGCGATGTACCACTCGGTGACGGACTGCCCGGACGACCCGTACCGCATCACCGTCACGCCCGACCAACTGGAACGGCAGCTCAGATGGCTCGCCCTGCGGGGTGTGCGGGGCGTGTCCATGGCCGAGCTGCTGGCCGCACGCGCGCGCGGCGAGGGCCGGCGGCTGGCCGGGCTCACCTTCGACGACGGCTACGCCGACTTCGTCGACCACGCCCTGCCGGTGCTGCGCCGGCTGGACTTCGGCGCCACCCTCTTCGTGCTGCCCGGCCGGCTCGGCGGGGACAACGCCTGGGACCCGCTGGGGCCGCGCAAACCGCTCCTGACGGCGGACGGCATCCGGCAGGCGGCACGGGCGGGCATCGAGATCGGTTCGCACGGGCTGACGCACATCGACCTGACGACGGCGGACGACCTCCGGCTGAAGACGGAGGTCGTCGAGAGCCGGGCCGCCCTGGAGGACCTGCTCGACGCGCCGGTGGAGGGCTTCTGCTACCCCTACGGCACGGTCGACCAGCGGGCCGTCGAGGCCGTCCGGAGCGCCGGGTACCGCTACGCCTGCGCCATCGACCCCGGCCCGCTCACCGGCCCGCTCGCCCTGCCCCGCCTGCACATCGGACAGAACGACGGCTCCGTACGCCTGTTCCTGAAGTACCGGCTGCACCGGCTGCGGCGGCGCCCCGTGGAAGGTCTGTGACATGAGGGCCCTGCACATCATCACCGGCCTCGGTGTCGGCGGCGCCGAGCAGCAACTGCGGCTGCTGCTGCGCCACTTGCCCGTCGACTGCGAGGTCGTGACGCTCACCAACCCGGGCCCGGTCGCCGACGGGCTCGCCGCGGACGGGGTGCGGGTCACGCACCTCGGCATGGCCGGCAACCGCGACCTGGCCGCGCTGCCCCGGCTGGTCCGGCTCATCCGCCGGGGCGGCTACGACCTCGTGCACACCCACCTCTATCGCGCCTGCGTGTACGGCCGGCTCGCCGCGCGCCTCGCGGGGGTCCGGGCGGTCGTGGCCACCGAACACTCGCTCGGCGACTCGCAGATGGAGGGGCGCAGGCTCACCTCGGGCGTCCGGGCGCTGTACCTGGCCAGCGAGCGGCTCGGCCGGTCCACCGTCGCGGTGTCCCCCACGGTCGCCGACCGGCTGCGGCGCTGGGGGGTGCCCGCCCCGCGGATCGAGGTCGTCCCGAACGGCATCGACCTGGCCCGTTTCCGCTTCGACCCGGCACGGCGGCTGCGCACCCGCCAGCGGCTCGGGCTGCCGGAGACGGCGTACGTCGTCGGCGGCATCGGCCGTCTCACGGCGGCCAAGCGGTTCGACGTGCTCATCCGCGCGGTCGCCCAACTCCCCGACAACTACTGGCTGCTGCTGGTGGGCGGCGGACCGGAGGAGCACGTCCTGCGGCGCACCGCGCACACGGCCGGGGTGGCGGACCGCGTCCTGTTCACCGGCGAGCGCCCCGGCGTCCCCGACGGCTCCCCGGGGCCCGACCTCCCGTCGCTCACCTCCGCGATGGACCTGCTCGCCTCGCCGTGCCCGGAGGAGGCGTTCGGCCTGGCCGTCGTGGAGGCCCTGGCCGCCGGACTGCCCGTGCGCTACGCCGCCTGCCCGGCGGTCGAGGACCTGCCCCCGCACTCCGCGCCGGCCGCCCGCCGGGTGGCCGGCGGCGCGGACGCGTTCGCCCGGGCGCTGGCGGCGGCCCGCGCCGAGGGCCCCCTGCCGCGCACCGCGCCCGACGCCGCCCACCACTACAGCATCGCCCGCAGCGCCGCGCTGCTCATGGACGTCTACGCGGCGGCCCACTCCTCGTCCCCGTCACCTCACGGAGTCAGTTCCCGATGACCGAGAATCCCACCGGCCCCCGCCGCCCGTACCGCGCCCTCACCCGTACGAGGTCGTCGCTGCCGGCCTGGTCCCTGCTCGCGGCCGGTGTCCTCGCCGGCGGTCTGGTCGGCGGTACGTACGGCCTGGTCAGGACGCCGACGTACACGGCCACCAGCTATCTGGTCGCCGTACCGACCGAGCGGTCCGACTCCGCGACCGCACTGGGCTTCGCGCAGGCCTACGGCCGGGTCGCCACACAGCTCGCGGTGCTCGGGGACGCGCAGGTGTGGGCAGGCGTGCCGGTGAAGACGCTCCAGTCGAGCGTGCAGACGGCGACCTCCCCGGACGCGCCGATGGTCGCGGTCACGGCGACCTCCTCGCGCCCGGACCTGGCCGCCGACATGGCCAACGCCGTCTCGCGCGCGCTGACCCGGCACGCCGACGACTCCCAGGCCGACACCCATGTCGAGCTGCGGCAGTTCGCCCGCGCCACCCGTCCCGGCGGGCCGTCCTCGGCGTCGTCCGCGGTGACGGGCCTGGTCGGGGCGAGCGCGGGCGGTCTGCTCGGCGGGCTGGTGCTGCTGGTCCGGCCCCGGCGGGCCGCGGGCGAACCCGTACGGCCGCCGTCCGTGCCGAGCCCGGCCACCGCCGTCGACGTCCACGGGCAGCCGTGACGTACTCCGTGGAACTCGTCACCGACGACACCGCCTTCGCCGAACTCGCCCCGGACTGGGCCCGGTTGTACGGCAGGTGCGCGGCGGCGACCCCGTTCCAGAACCACGCCTGGCTGCACTCGTGGTGGCTGTCCTACGGCAGCCGCGGCCGGCTGCGCCTCCTGCTGGTCCGCGACGGCCGCGACCTCGTCGCCGCCGCCCCGTTGATGCGTGTCCGGCGCCCGGTGCCGACGCTGGTGCCGCTCGGCGGGGCGATCTCCGACTACGGGGACGTGCTGGTGGACGACGAGCGCGGCGAGGAGGCGGTGGCCGCCCTCACCGAGGGGCTCGCGGCGGCGGCCCGCACCGCGCTGATCGACTTCCGCGAGGTACGGCCCGGAGGCGCGGCCGAGCGGATCTACGAGCGCTGGCGCGGCCCGCGTCGCCGGGTGAGCGACTCGCTCTGCCTGGAGCTGCCCGCCGTACCGATGGACGATCTGGTCGCCCGGCTGCCCTCGGCGAAGGCCCAGCGGGTGCGGGCCAAGCTGCGCAGACTGACCGCGCTCGGCGTGCAGCGTCAGGTGGTGCGGCCGGAGGAGGTCGACACCGCGCTGCGGCGGCTGCTGGAGCTGCACCGGCTCCAGTGGCAGGGGCGGAAGGTGACGTCCGAGCACCTGCGGAGCCGGTTCTGCGACCACCTGGTGCGGTCGGTCGGGCCGATGGTGCGGTCGGGGGACGCCGTGGTCACCGAGTTCCGCCTCGGCGGGGACGTGGTGGCCGTGGACCTGACGCTGCTGTCCCGGCGACTGGCGGGCGGCTATCTCTACGGCGCCCACCCGCGGCTGCGGGAGAGCAAGGCGGACGTGGCGGTGATGCTGCTCGACGCGTGCGCCGAGCACACCCGGAGCGGCGGGCGCGGCACCCTGAGCCTGCTGCGCGGCAACGAGCCCTACAAGCATCACTGGCGTCCCGAACCGGTCGTCAACCAGCGGCTGTTGCTGGCCCGGCGCCGCACCGCCCCGCTGCTGTCGGCGACGCTGTGCGACGTGGCCGCCCGGCGGCGGGGCAAGGAACTGCTGCGACGCTGGAGGGAGCGCGGTGGCGACGGGCCGTGACCGACCCGCCGCCTCGGGTTCACCGGCTGCGCGACCACCAGTCGAAGCGCAGGCACAGCTTTCCGCCGAGCCAGTACTCGACCCAGTCGCCGAGTTGCACCGGCGAGCAGTTGGCCGGGGGCACGGGCGTGGCCGGTGCCGTCGGGGTGGCCGGTGCCGTGGGTGTCGTCGGTGTCGGGGCCGGGGTGTCCCCGCCGGGCTTGGTGGGCTCCGGGGCCGGGCCGTCGGTGCGGCCGAAGAGCACGGACCGGTAGACCTGCGAGGACCTGGGGTTGGCGGCGCACTGCCAGACCCCGTGCGGGCAGTAGTCGGTCACCGTGTTGTACAGCGGCTTGTGCTCGTCCATCCACGCCAGCATGCCCCGCATGTACGCGGAGTTGTCGCCGTTGCGGAAGAGTCCCCATTCCGGATAGGAGACGGGCTTTCCGTGCGCCTTCGCGAAGTCCACCTGGTGCTGGAGGCCGTACGGCTCCTTCACCTGCTCCTCGAAGGACAGTCCGCTCGGCTGGTCGTAGGAGTCCATGCCGATGATGTCGACCGTGTCGTCCCCGGGATAGCACTCCGTCCAGGGGACGGCGTCCCGGCCGCGGCTCGGAGCGAAGTCGAAGCGGAACTTCTGGCCCGGCACCGCGCGCATCGTGGTGACGATCCTCTTCCAGTACGTCTTCCACGTCTGCGGGTCGGGCCCGCAGCGGTGGGTGTACGTCGTGCCGTTCATCTCCCAGCCGAGGACGAGGACGGTGTCCGGCACCTTCAGCTCGACCAGTTGCTCGGCGAGCGCGCGGAAGTGGCGGTCGAACTCGCCGGCGGCGCCCCGGCGCAGCAGCCGCCGCACCTCGGCGTCGGAGACGTTCTCCTCGTTGCGCTCCATCATGGGCACGTTGAGGACGAGCATCCGGTCGGCCTGCCGGGTGCGCCAGTCCGCCCACACGTCGAGGAACCCGTACCGGCCCTCGATGTTGCTCCAGCGGTCGCCGGGCAGATAGGTGTGCCCGACGCGCAGCTCGGCACCGCCCAGCCAGTGACTGAGCTCGGCGATGCGGGCCACGCCGCGGGGCCCGTAGTCGAGGTAGGCGCCGAAGGCGGGCACGTTCTTCGCCGGCGGGACCGGTGGGACCGCCGGCACCGGTGGGGTGACCGTCGGCGTCGGGACCGGCGGGGTGAGCGTGGGTGTCGGAGCGGGAGGATCGGCGACCCGCGCCGTCCCCGCGGCGAAACCCGGACCCGAGGCCAGGACGACCGCCGCGGCGACCGCCGCCGTGGTGACCGCCAGTCGTCGGGAACGGGCTCCTCGCTGCTGTGAGGACATGCCTGCTCCTTTCTCTCCGATAACTGACACTCAGTCACATCAATATGACCATCGCCACCGCGGTTGCGGCTTTCGAGTGCACCGATCGCCCGCCCGAGTGAAACCAGCCGAAGGAAATGCCCGTGTCGCTGCTCGACACCCGCGTCCCCGCCGTTCTGCTGCGGATCGACCGGAACCCCTTTCACCACGGAACACTGGGGGCCGTACGCTCACTCGGCCGGGCGGGGGTCCACGTCCATCTCGTCGCGGACTCCACCGGAAGCCCGGTACGGGCATCACGGTTCGTACGGCAGATCCACCCCCCGCCGCCGCCCGGCGCCTCCCTCGGTGACATCGCCGTCGTCCTGCGCCGGATCGCGAACGGTGTGGCCCGTCCGGCCGTGCTGATCCCGATGGACGACGCGAGCGCCATCGCGGTGGGCCGGCTGCGGGACGAACTGGCCCCCGCCTACCTGCTGCCCCAGCAGCCGGGCTCGCTGCCCGAACGCGTGGCCGACAAGGCGGAGCTGGCCGAGGTGTGCGCGGCGGCGGGCGTGCCCCACCCGGAGACGATCGTCCCGGAGAGCGCGGAACACACCGTGCGCGCCGCCCGGGGACTGGGGCTCCCGGTGGTCGCCAAGTGGAGCCGGCCCTGGCTGCTGCCCCCGGGGACCGGGCTGCGCAGCACGGTCGTGGTCCGCTCGGCGCAGGAGGCGCGGGACCTGTACCTGCGGACCGGGGAGGCGGGCAGCCGGCTGCTGCTCCAGGCGTTCCTGCCGGGCGGACCCGACCGGGACTGGTTCTTCCACGGGTACGCCGACCGCTCCGGGGCCGTGTGCGGCGGCGGCCCCGGCGTCAAGACCCGGGCCTGGCCGCGCGGGGCGGGGCTGACGGCGGCCGGCCGCTGGACGCCCAACCCGCAGGTGCGGTTGCTCGCCGAGCAACTGGCGGGCGCACTGGGCTACCGGGGCATCTTCGACCTCGACTTCCGCCGCTGCGGCGCGACGGGGCGCTATCACCTGCTCGACTTCAACCCGCGCCCCGGGGCGCAGTTCCGGCTGTTCACCGACAGCGCCGGGCTGGACGTCGTACGCGCCCTGCACCTCGACCTGACCCACCGTCCGCTGCCGGACGGGGTGCCGCTGCCGGGGCGGGAGTTCGTGGTGGAGAACTACGCCCCGCTCACCGCGCTGCGGCCCGCCCCTCGCGCCGGCCGTGAGCTGGCCTGGAACGCGCGGGACGACCGGGGCCCCGGGCGGGCGCTGTGGGGCCTGTGGGCACGCCGGGTGGCGGACCGGCTGCTGGCTCGCGCCCGCGCCACCGCCCGCTTCACCGAGTCACCCCGCGCCCATTCCCCGGGCCTGTCCCACGACCTGTCCGGCACCGTCTGCGACGAGAAAGCGAGCAGTTGCTGATGTACGACCTGCTGGTGGTGGGCGCCGGGCCCTACGGCCTGTCCATCGCCTCCCATGCCGCGGCCGCCGGGCTGAGGCTGCGCGTCTTCGGCCGGCCCATGGCGTCCTGGCGCGACCACATGCCCCGCGGCATGTTCCTCAAGTCGGAGCCGTGGGCCTCCAACCTCTCGGATCCAAAGGGCCGTTGGCGGCTCGACCGGTACTGCGCCGACCGGCGGGCGGCGGCCCGGCACGGGGAGCCGATCCCCGTGGAGACGTTCGCCGAGTACGGCCTGTGGTTCGCGCGCAATGCCGCGCCCGAGGTCGACGAACGCACGGTGACCCGGGTGACCCCCTGCCCCGGCGGCTTCGAGGCGGTCACGGAGGACGGCCAGGTCGTGCCCGCCCGCACGGTCGCCCTGGCGGTCGGCGTGATCCCCTTCGTCGAGATCCCGCCGGCCCTGCGCGGCCTGCCCGCCTCCCTCGTCTCGCACAGCAGCCACCACCACGACCTCTCCCGCTTCCGCGGCCGGGACGTGACGGTCGTCGGCGGCGGCCAGGCGGCCCTGGAGACCGCGGCCCTGCTCGCCGAACAGGGCACCCGGGTAAAGGTGTTGGTGCGCGCCGACCGCCTGGTCTGGAACGACGTGCCACCGCCGTGGGAACGCCCCTGGTGGCAGTCGGCCCGCGCCCCGCACAGCGGCCTCGGCTGCGGCTGGCGCAACTGGTTCTACGCCGAACGCCCCGGCCTCTTCCACCGCCTCCCGGAGTCGACCCGGACCCGCCTCGCGGCGACGGCTCTCGGCCCGGCGGGCGCGTGGTGGGTGCGGGACCGGGTCGAGGGGACGGTGGAGGTACTGCCCGGCCACGAGGTCGCGGCGGCCCGGTCGGTGCGGGACGGGGCCGGGGTCCGGCTGGAGGTGGTGCACCGCGGCGGTGACGGGCCGGAACTGCTGTCGGCCCTGGAGACCGACCACGTCGTCGCGGCCACGGGGTTCACGGCCACCTGTGACCGGCTGACCCTGCTCTCCCCCGACCTGCGCGCCGCCCTCGTGACGAGCTCGCCCGGTTCACCCCGGGTGACCTCGGCCTTCGAGTCCTCGCACGCGGGCCTCTTCCTGGCCGGCCTGATCACCGCACCGGGGTTCGGCCCGGCGATGCGGTTCGTGCACGGGGCGGCCTACACGGCACAGACGCTGGTACGGGGGGTACGGCACCGGCTGCGGGCCGGGGGCGTGGGAGCGGCGGTCCCGGCGCCGGGAAGGCGGGGGCACAGCGGGGCGCCGACGGGTGCGCGCGGCTGACGGCCTCGGCGCTCG
>NZ_LJBR01000321.1 GCF_001282115.1 Streptomyces sp. NRRL B-24085
GGGCGGGGCGTCTGGGACGGGCGGGTCCGGACCTGTCAGGGCTCCGGTCCCGGACCTGCCAGAACTCCGGGCCCGGGCCTGTCAGAACCCCGTTCCGCGGCCCCGCCTCACCCGGGAGGTCCCGTTCGGTCTGTCCTCAGGCCGCCGCCAGTGCCGTGAAGCGGCCCGCGTGGAAGACCAGCGGTCCCGCCTGGTCCGTCAGGGCTCCCTCCAGTGCCTCGGCGATGACCAGTTCGTGGTCGCCCGCCCGGTGCAGCGTGCTGATACGGCAGTCCAGCCAGCCCAGTCCGTCGGCCGGGATCGGGTGCCCGGCCCGGGTCGTCGACCAGCCGTCGCCTGCGAACCGGTCGGCGCCCTTGGTGCTGAACAGCTTGCACAGCTCCGCGTGTCCGTCGCCGAGGATCGTCACGGCGAAGTGTCCGGTCTCGCGGATGGCCGGCCAGGTGGAGGAGGTGTCCGCGGCGCACAGGGCGACCAGCGGCGGGGTCAGGGAGACGGAGGTGAAGGAGTTGACCGCCATGCCCTTGGGACCGTCGGCGGTGTCAGCCGTGATCAGCACCACTCCGGTGGTGAACCGGCCGAGTATGTCGCGGAACGAGCGTTGCTCCAGCATGAGTTCTTTCCGTTCGGAGGGGACGCCCGGCCGGGTCGGCGGACCGACCCGGCGTGGCGTGGCAGGGCAGGGCAGGGCAGGGCCTGACAGAGGCAGAGCCGGCAAGGCAGGGCAGGGAGAACAGGGGCCCACCGCACCTAGCCCTTACGGCTCGCGATCGCGAAGTCCACCGCCTCCTGCGGCCGTGCCGCCGAACCCGTGAAGCGCGGGGAGACGTAGCGGGCCAGCAGTTCCATGCTGCGGTTGGTCTTCTCCCAGGACGTCCAGTCGGCGACGTACACGAGCAGGGTGCCGAAGCCGCCGGTGATCTCGTGCAGTCGCTCGATGCCGGCGACCACGTCGTCCACGGAGCCGACGAGCGCGCCCCCGGCCTCGACCCGGGCCTCCAGCGCCCGCTCCCGGGGGACGTCCGGGCTGAGCACCTCGCGGCCGGCCGCCTTGCCGAAGTACTCGAACAGCCAGCGATCGTAGCCCTCGCGGACGTCCGCGTAGGCCTCCTCACGGGTCTCGGCCACGTGCACCGGCAGGGCGATGCGCCACTTGTCGCGGTCCAGGGTCTGCCCGTGCTCGGCGGCCGCCTCCTCCGCGTACTTCCACTGGTGGGCGAGGTTGATGTGGGCGGGCGCACCCGGGGTCAGCAGGGCGAACGGCAGGGCGAAGGACGTCATGCTCAGCCCGTACTGACCGATCAGGCGCGGGCTGGACTGCGAGGTTCCGGAGGTCGCCACGGCCACCTCGATGCCCTGCGGGGAGAACCGCGGGAGCTGGAGCTTGGCCTCGCGCAGGTCGAACCAGTCGGTCTGCTGGGTGATCCGCTCGTCGCCGTTGACGAGTTCCAGGACCGTCGGCAGCGCCTCCTCCAGGCGGCGGCGCTGCACCGGCTGCTCCAGGCCGAACATCTTCGCGTCGAAGGGCACTCCGGGGCCGACGCCCAGGATGTACCGGCCGCGGGTCAGGTGGTCGAGGTGCACGGCCCGGCTGGCCACGTGGAAGGGGTGGTGGCCGGACAGGGGTACGACACCGTGGGCAAGCTTGATCTGGCGGGTGCGCTGCGAGGCGGCGGCGATCAGGGTCTCGGGCGCGCCGACCAGGCCCCAGCCCAGCGTGTGGTGCTCACCGAACCACGCCTCGTCGAAGTTGAGGTCGTCGACGTACTCGACGAGGTCCAGGTTCCGGCGTATCGCCAGGTTCGGGTCCTGACCGGTCTCGTGGACGGGGGACAGGAACAGACCGATACGGCTGTGCACGATGAGCCTCCTGAGAGCGAGGAAAGAGAGAGGGGGAGAGCAGGGGGGTGTTACGCGACGCGGTACACCGCGTCCTTCAGGGCGCGGACCTTCTCGTAGCCGGCCGTGAGGGCCGTCTCGTCCGGTGCCGTGAGGTAGACCCTCAGCGGAGTGGTCAGCAGGTCGACGGTGGGGCTGATCCGGGAGCCGGGCGCGAGCTTGACCGTCGCGGAGAAGACGCTCTCCAGGGAGCGGATCTCCGCCACCGCCGCCTCGTCGACGGACCGGACGGTCCCGTCGAGCTCGGTCGGGGTGTTGTAGACGACGGCAGGCTGAAGCCTGGTGTACGTCCGGCCGCCGTACCGGGCGCGGAACTCCTCGGGGCGGGTGTACGCCTGCGCGGTGAGCGCCGCCTGGTTGTGGCCCAGGCACACGTCGTGGAAGGGGGCGCTGATGTTGCCGTTGAGGCGGGTGCCGATCTCGACGAGGACGGGGCCCTCGTCGGTGACGATGACCTCGGCGTGGGCCGGCCCCCAGGCGACATTGAGAGCGGCGAGGACCTCGTCGACGTACGCGGTGAGTTCGGCGACGACCGGGTCGGAGTCGGGGTCGGCGAGCAGGTCGCGGTTGTAGATGTTCTTGCCGGACGGCAGCAGCGTCTTCTCGTACTCCCAGACCCCGCACACATAGCGCTCGCCGCCGCTGCTGACGGTGTCGACGATGTACTCGGTGCCCTTGAGGTAGGACTGCACGAGGATCTCGGTGTTGGTGACGCCGAACATGTTCGGGGCGTCGAGGACGTTGCGGGCGGCGGCGCGCACCTCGCCGGGTCCGGCGCAGACGACGACGCCGTCGGAGGCGGCCGAGCTGAGCGGCTTGACGACCGCCGGGTAACCGCCCTGCTCCTCGGCCCAGTTGACGGCGGCCTCCGGGTCGTCGGTCTTGAACTGCCGGGCGCAGCGCACCCCGGCCCGCCGCAGTGTCTCGGTCATCTCGTACTTGTCCCGGCGGGCCGGGGACAGCGCCGAGCCGTTGGACGGGACACCGACCGCCTCGCTCAGCCGGTCGGCGAGCGGCACGGACGACTCCTGGCCGGCGATCACGCACACCGGGTCGAGAGCGCGCAGGACGTCGACGAGTGCGGCCTCGTCGGTGCCGACGAGGGTGTCGTCGTACGCGGTGAGGTCCGGCGGGGCCATCGCCGGGATCAGCTCCGGGGTGCTCTGGACGTGGACGACGGCCGTGTCGTACGCGGCGAACGCGGCGGGGTAGAAGTTGCCGGCGGAGTAGCCGTCGACGACGACGGCGACGCGGCGCGGGCCGGGTGCGGGGGACGCGGTGCTCATGCGTGGGCCTCCGATGCGGACACGAACTCGGGCAGGGACGCGGGGAGGGAGCCGGGCTCGACGTCCAGTACCGGGCCGACGGCGGACTCGGCCCCGATGAAGCGGGCCAGGCGGGCGATGCCCTCGCGGATCGCGGCCGGGGTGAGGTTGCTGAAGCCGAGGCGCAGGGCGCGTTCGCCGCCGCCCTCCAGGTGGAACATGCTCATCGGCGCCCAGCTCACGGCGTAGTCGCGCGCGGAGCGTTCCATGGCGACCAGGTCGGCCTCGAAGGGCACCTCGACGACCAGGAAGAACCCGCCGCGCGGGCGGTTCCAGCGCACCCCGTGCTCGGCGTACCGCTCGGGCGGGAAGTGCTCGGCGAGGGCGTCGAGGGTGGCGGTGAGCCGTTCCTGGTAGACGGCGGCGAGATCGCGGGTGGCGGAGCGCAGGTCGTGGTCGGCGTCGACGAGGATGCCGCCGATCGCCGCCTGGGACAGCGAGGACGAGCCGACCGTGAACATCGCCTTCGCCTTGGAGAGTTCCTGGGCGAGGGTGCGCCGCACGCCGTCCTCGCCGGCCACCTCGCGGTCGCCGACCAGGTAGCCGAGGCGGGCGCCGGGGAACGCGGACTTGGCGAAGGAGCCCAGGTAGACGACGTCACCGCGGGTGTCCAGCGACTTCAGGGTGGGCAGCCGCTCCTCGTCGCTCGCGAACAGCCCGTACGGGTTGTCCTCCAGGATGGTGAAGCCCTCCTCGGCGGCCAGCGCGAGCAGTCGCCTGCGCGCCTCCAGCGGGACGACCGTGCCCGAGGGGTTGGAGAAGTCGGGGACCAGGTAGAGCGCGGCGGGGCGTTTGCCCTCGGCCCGGACGGCCCGTACGGCGGCGGCCACGGCTTCGGGCTCCAGGCCGTCGGGGCCCTCGGTGATGCCCCTGACCGGGATGTCGAGCATGCGGGCGGCACCCCGGATGCCGACGTACGCGGGGGACACGGACAGCAGCACGTCGTCGGGCGAGCGGAACAGTCCGCGCAGGGCGACGAGCGCGGCCTCCTGGAAGCCGTGCGTGATCATGATCGCCTCGGGCGCGACATCGATGTCCTCGTCCCGGGCGAGCATGCGGGCGACCTCTTCCTGGATGAACCCGTTGACGGGTCCGTACTGGAAGTGCAGCCGGGTGATGCGCTGTTCGGGCACGCCCCGCCGGCGCAGGTGGGTGATGTAGCGGTCGACGTAGTACGAGAGTTTCGCGAGGTCGTGGGTGCCGTCGTGGGGCGCTCCCGAGGAGAACGACAGGGCCTCGGGGAACCGCATCGCCGTCTCGCTGAGCAGGCGCATGGAGTCCATGCCGGGATCGACGATGCCGGCGTGCAGTTCTTCGCGGCGCAGAGCGGGGGCTTGCCGGACTGGCGTAGTGGACACGTCAGTTGGATCCTTCCGGGTTCACGGGCGGGGAGGGGCGGACGTACGGGGTCAGGCCGCCGAGGGCTCGGGCGCGGCGATCCAGGTGCCCTTGCCGGGGGCCCACTGGCGGACGCGGACGTGGCAGACGATGCCGCCCTGGACGTAGGGCTCCGCGGCGAGGATCTCCTGGAGGCGCTCGCGGTCCTCGGCCTCGTAGACCAGCAGGCCGCCGTTGGTGTCCTGGAGCGGGCCGGCGAGCAGGAGCACACCGCTGTCGGTGAGGGTGCGCAGGTAGTCGGTGTGGGCGCGGTGCAGGGGCTCCCGGCCCGCGCGGTCGACGTTGTACTCGAATTCGACGACGAACTTCGCCATGGGTGCCTCCTGGGGCGGGGTGGGGACCGGGGTCGGGCTCAGTTGTGCCGGGCGCACACGTGCCGAGCTCACATGTAGAGGCCGCCGTTGATGTCGATGACCGAGCCGGTCGAGTAGCCGGCGCTCTCGGAGCACAGGTGCAGCACGCTGCCGACGGCCTCGGCGACGGTGCCGTAACGCCCCATGGGCAGCCGGGACATGACGTCCTTCTTGGACTCCTCGGTACGGCGTTCGAAGGCGCCGGCCACCCGGTCGGTCGCGATCGGGCCGTGCGCGACGACGTTGGCCACCACTCCGGTGCCGGCCAGCTCGTACGCCATCTGCTTGGTCATGCCGATCACGGCGGCCTTGGCGGCGACGTACGCGGCGTTGTTGAAGTGGCTGTAGGTACGGCCGCCCGCCGAGGCGAAGTTGACGATGCGGCCGTACCCGTCGGCGGCCATCCGCGGGGCGCACACCTTGACCGCGATCCAGCTGCTGACGACGTTCTCCAGGAACGTCCGGTCGAAGTGGTCCGTGGTCAGGTCGGCGTAGCCGATCACCCGGGTGTCGCCGCCGACGCCGTTGACCAGGATCGACGGGGCGAACCGGTCCACGATGTCGGTCAACTGGCGTTCCGCGGCCGGGATGTCGGTGATGTCGCCGACGACGGCCTCGACTTTGGTGATCCGGCCCAGTTCCTCGGCGAGCCGGTGCACGGCCGCCGCGTCACGGTCGAACAGGACGAGGGTGTGGCCCTGTTCGGCGAGTTCGCGGGAGGTCTGCGTGAGGATGCCTCCGGCGGCGCCGATCAGCAGGGCGGTGCGGGGGGTGGGTGCGGACATGCCGGGTCACCTTGTCTCTCGGGTCAGTTCTTCTGCGGTGTCGGGACGGTCGGTCGGAGGAGCCGGTGCCTTCGTGAAGCCCGCGAGCCGCGGCAGCAGTGCGAAGCCGAGCGTCACCGCGCACCCGAGGCCGAGGACGGACAGCCACAGCGCCCCGTAGCCGTGGGCGTGGGCGAGGGCGAGGCCGGCGGGGCTGCCGACGACGAAGGCCGCGTTCCAGGCGAAGAAGTAGGAGCCCTGGTAGGAGCCGCTGCGTCCGGCGGGCGCCCGGTCGGCGATGAAGGTCGCGGACATGGGGGCCCACAGCACCTCGCCGAGCGTCCACACGACGGTGGCGAGCGTGAAGGAGACCATGCCGTCGGCCAGGACGTTGGCGCCGAAGCCGACGGCCATGAAGGCGGCGGCCAGGATCAGCGGGACGTGCGGTCGCAGCCCGCCGACGAGCCGGGGCACGAGCGGCAGCAGCAGGACGGACAGCACCGCGTTGACGGCGAGGACGAACCCGATGCCGCCGGCGGTCAGTCCCCTGTCCCGCATGTCGAGCGGGAGCGCGGAGTTGACCTGGAGGTAGATGCAGGCCAGCAGGAAGGTCAGCAGCAGGAAGGCGACCAGGACCGGGGTGCGGAAGGGTTCGGCGATGCCGCGCGCGGCCGATCCGAGGGCCGCCGAGAGCCCACCGGGCCGGTCGGCGGTGCGGGGCAGCGGGTCGGCGGGCACCGCGAACACCAGGGCCGCGTACAGCAGGCTGGAGACCGCCCAGACGACGAAGAGGGCTCCGGGGCTGACTTCGAGCAGGAAGCCGGAGAGCACGGGGCTGAGCGACATGCCGATGTTGAAGCCGACCAGGAAGAGGCTGTACGCCTTCGAGAACTGCTCCGGGGGCACGATCGCGGAGATCAGCCCGGCCCCGGCGGGGCGGTCGACGGCCGACAGGAACCCGGTGATCAGCGACAGGGCGCACAGCGCGGCCACGTTGTCGGCGACCGCGAACAGCAGTGCCGTCGCGGCGGTGAACGGCTGGGCCGCGACGATGGTGCGGCGCGGTCCGATCAGATCGGCGACGGCCCCTCCCACCAGCCCGGACAGCACCACTCCGGCGCCGAAGAGGCCGACGACGAGCGGGGTCGTGCCGGGTGCGACGAGGCCGTTCTGCTCCAGGTAGAGGACGAGGAAGGCGGGGGCGAGCGTGCCGAGCCGGCTGACGGTCTGGCCGCACCACAGCAGCCAGAACGCCTTGGGGAGGGCCATCAGGAGCATCCCGTTCGTGTCGGTGTCGTCAGGGTCCGCGCCCGGCGCGGCGGCCGGCCGGGCTGGGGTCCGCGCGAGGCGCGGGACGGGCGGGTGGAAGGTG
>NZ_LJBR01000322.1 GCF_001282115.1 Streptomyces sp. NRRL B-24085
GGGCGGTGTCGGGGGCGGTGGCGGCCCAGCTCGGGGTGTGCGCGGCGGCCGGGGCCTCGGCGGCTTCCGCGGCCACCTCGGCCGGCGACTGCTCCGCCGCGGCCTGCGCCAGCGCGCCCTTGGTCCGCAGCGGGACCTCCTTGATGAACAGCGTGATCAGGAACGCGACGGCCGCGAGGGCGCCGGCGATCAGGAACACGTCGGCGATGCCGTGCCCGTAGGAGCTCTCCACCAGCGTGCGCACCGGGGCCGGGAGCTTGGCCAGGTCCGGGATGCTGTCGGTGGAGGAGCCGGAACCGGCCAGGGCGGCCCGGTACTGCGGGTCGAGAGCGGCGACGCCGTCCTTTACGTAGTGCGTGATCCGGTGGGCCATGACCGCGCCGAGCGCGGAGACGCCGACCGCACCGCCGAGGGAACGGAAGAACGTGACCGTCGAGCTGGCGGAGCCGAGGTCGCCCGGGTCGACCTGGTTCTGCGTGCACAGCACCAGGTTCTGCATCATCATGCCGATGCCCAGACCCAGCAGCGCCATGAAGATCGACATCTTCCAGTAGGCCGTGTCGTACCGGATGGTGCCCAGCAGGCCCAGTCCGGCCGTCACCAGCACACCACCGCTGACCAGCCACGCCTTCCAGCGCCCGGTGCGGGTGATGAACTGCCCGGAGACGGTCGAGGAGACGAACAGTCCGCCGATCATCGGGATGGTCATGACGCCGGACATCGTCGGGGACTTGTCGCGGGCCAGCTGGAAGTACTGGCTGAAGAAGACCGTGCCGGTGAACATCGCGACACCGACGAAGAGCGAGGCCAGCGAGGCCAGCGTGATGGTCCGGTTCCGGAACAGCCGGAGCGGGATGATCGGCTCGGTGGCCTTGGCCTCGATCAGCACGAACAGCAGTCCGAGCACGATCGAACCGCCGACCATCGTGTACGTCTGCCACGACAGCCAGTCGTACTTGTCACCGGCGAAGGTGACCCAGACCAGCAGCAGCGAGACGGCGGCGGCGATGAAGGTCGCGCCGGCCCAGTCGACCTTGACGTCCCGCTTCACGACGGGCAGGTGCAGGGTCTTCTGGAGCACGATCAGCGCGATGACGGCGAAGGGGACACCGACGTAGAAGCACCAGCGCCAGCCCAGCCACGAGGTGTCGGTGATGACACCGCCGAGCAGCGGGCCGCCGACGGTGGCGACGGCGAAGGTCGCGCCGAGGTAGCCGGAGTAACGGCCGCGCTCACGCGGGGAGATCATCGCGGCCATGACGATCTGCGCGAGGGCGGACAGACCGCCGACGCCGATGCCCTGGACGACACGGCAGGCGATCAGCATGCCGGCGTTCTGCGAGAGACCGGCGGCCGCGGAGCCGAGGACGTAGATGACCAGCGCTATCTGGACGAGCGCCTTCTTGCTGTACAGGTCGGCGAGCTTGCCCCACAGGGGGGTGGCCGCGGTCATCGACAGCAGGGCGGCGGTGACGACCCAGGTGTAGGCGGACTGGCCGCCGCCGAGGTCGCTGATGATGTGCGGGAGCGCGTTGGTGACGATCGTGGACGACAGGATCGCCACGAACATGCCGAGCAGCAGGCCGGAGAGGGCCTCCATGATCTGCCGGTGCGTCATCGGGGCGTACTCGCCGGAGCCTCCCCCGTGCTTGGCGTGAGCCCGCACACCGGCTGGTGTGGTCGTTGCCATGGGCTTCCTTCTCTTACTGGGTGATCGCGGGTGTACGGGTGGTCTGTTCGAGTACGGGGGGTGCGGGTGGCCGGGGGTCGGGGCCGAGGGCGCGGGTGTCGTGCGAGCGGGTGTCGTGGGCGCGGGTGTCGTCGAAGCTCGCTCGCAGCCGGGCCATCAGCGCGGTGAGCTGGGCCACCTCGTCGTCGCTCCAGTCGCCCAGCCGCTCGGCGAGCAGGTGGCAGGTCCGCCGGGACAGCTGGTCGAGGAGCGACTGGCCGGCCGGCGTCAGGCGCAGGATGCGGGAGCGTTTGTCCGCGGGGTCGGGGGAGCGCTCGATCCAGCCGCGCTCGGCGACGTGCGCCACGTGGCGGCTGGTGACGGACATGTCCACGGCGAGCAACTCGGAGAGCTTGCTCATGCGCATGTCCCCGTAGCGCCCGAGCAGGGTCAGTACGGCGGCGGAACCGGCAGGGCACTCGGACGGCATCACCCGTCCTATCTCCCGCTTCACGGCTCCGAAGGCGCTGAACTGACGGATCAGCTCCTCGTAGCGCGCCTGCACGGCCATCACACCTCCCGTATTTGTTGCTTTGGGCAACCATAGGCGTGCTTGGTTGCTACAGGCAAATAAATCGGGATGAGGGCGGCATAAAAACTTGGCAAAGGCAAGTATTGCGAACGTAAACCTGCACGTGGGGCCTGCTGATACCCCCGTCAGCCCCGCACTTGGGCGCCACTGCCAGATTCGCTAGGGTCTCTGGGCATGGCTGACAACCAGGGCCCCCAGGGCAACTACGACCCCGCCGGCAGCACCCAGATGTTCCGCGCGTTCGTCGACGAGGGCCCGCAGGGCCGACAGCAGACCGCGCCCGCCGCGTCGGGCGGCCCGCGCATCGGGCTCATCGTGGGTGTGGTGATCGCGGTGGCGATCGTGGCGGCGGTGGCTTGGCTGGCGCTGAAGTAGCGGCGGGGTGGGTGCCCGG
>NZ_LJBR01000323.1 GCF_001282115.1 Streptomyces sp. NRRL B-24085
GGCCCCGAGGTCCTGTTCGGCGGCTTCGCCCCCGCCGCCCTCGACCGGGTCGGCCGCTTCGGCGACGGCTTCCTCGGCGCCGCGCTGCCGCCCTCCTTCATGTCCAACCTGTTCCGCGACGTCGAAACCGCCTGGCAGAAGCACGACCGGACCGGCCGCCCCCGCCTGGTCGCCCAGGCGAACGTCGTGCTCGGCCCGGACAGCACCCAGGAGCGGGCCCTTCGCAACCTGCGTGACTACTACGCCTTCAGCGGCCACGTCGCGTACATGGAGGCCGGCCTGCTCACCACACCGCGGCAGATCCGGGAAACCGTCGACGCCTACTTCGGCATCGGTGCCGACGAGGTGATGCTCTACTGCTGGGCCTCGGACGCCGACCAGGTCGACCGCCTCGCCGACACCCTGTTCTGACCTTCACCTCGCCACGGCTTCGAGGACCGGACCCCGCGGCCCGGCCTCGAAGCCGTCGCTCGCATGGTGGACGCCGCACGGGTGCCCTCCGACGTGCCCGGTAGGCTGGCCGACAGGCCGTGACTGGCGCGCTGGGATGGGACGGACCATCAGGGAGCGGCCTGTGAGTGACCAAGTGCCGTGCGCCTGGGCCGAACCGTGAACCGTGACCGCTTCAAGCCACGCAGCCCGGAGGCCGCCATGTCAGAGCAGCAGCCCCTGTCCCCCGAGTCCACGGCCTTCCGCGCCGCCCTCGACGTGATCCGCGCCGTCGAGCCGCGCGTCGCCGACGCCATCGGCCAGGAAGTCCACGACCAGCGCGAGATGCTCAAGCTGATCGCCTCCGAGAACTACGCCTCCCCGGCCACCCTCCTCGCGATGGGCAACTGGTTCAGCGACAAGTACGCCGAGGGCACCGTCGGCCGCCGCTTCTACGCCGGCTGCCGCAACGTCGACACCGTCGAGTCCCTGGCCGCCGAGCACGCCAAGGAGCTCTTCGGCGCCCGTCACGCCTACGTCCAGCCCCACTCCGGCATCGACGCCAACCTCGTCGCCTTCTGGTCCGTCCTCGCCCAGCGCGTCGAGGTCCCGGCCCTGGAGAAGGCCGGCGTCCGTCAGGTCAACGACCTCTCCGACGCCGACTGGGCCGAGCTCCGCCAGGCCTTCGGCAACCAGCGCATGCTCGGCATGTCCCTGGACGCCGGCGGCCACCTCACCCACGGCTTCCGCCCCAACATCTCCGGCAAGATGTTCAACCAGCGCTCCTACGGCACCGACCCGGCCACCGGCCTCGTCGACTACGACGCCCTGCGCGCCTCGGCCCGTGAGTTCAAGCCGCTGATCATCGTCGCCGGCTACTCGGCCTACCCGCGGCTGGTGAACTTCCGGATCATGCGCGAGATCGCCGACGAGGTCGGCGCCACGCTCATGGTCGACATGGCCCACTTCGCCGGTCTCGTCGCCGGCAAGGTCCTCACCGGCGACTTCGACCCGGTGCCGCACGCCCAGATCGTCACCACCACCACCCACAAGTCCCTGCGCGGCCCGCGCGGCGGCATGGTGCTGTGCGACGACTCCCTCAAGGACCAGGTCGACCGCGGCTGCCCGATGGTCCTCGGCGGCCCCCTCCCGCACGTCATGGCCGCCAAGGCCGTCGCCCTCGCCGAGGCCCGGCAGCCCTCCTTCCAGGACTACGCCCAGCGGATCGTCGACAACTCCCGCGCCCTCGCGGAAGGCCTGATGCGCCGGGGCGCCACTCTGGTCACCGGCGGTACCGACAACCACCTCAACCTGATCGACGTGGCCTCCTCCTACGGCCTCACCGGCCGCCAGGCCGAGGCGGCCCTGCTGGAGTCGGGCATCGTCACCAACCGCAACGCCATCCCGGCCGACCCCAACGGCGCCTGGTACACCTCCGGCATCCGCATCGGCACCCCCGCCCTGACCACCCGGGGCCTCGGCACCGCGGAGATGGACGAGGTCGCCGGTCTCATCGACCGCGTCCTCACCACCACGGAGCCCGGCACCACCAGCAAGGGCGCTCCCTCCAAGGCCCAGCACGTCCTGGACCCGAAGGTCGCCGAGGAGATCTCCCACCGGGCCACCGACCTCGTGGCGGGCTTCCCGCTGTACCCGGAGGTCGACCTCGGCTGACCCGCGTCCTCTCTTGAGTTGTCAAAGACCGGTGGCTCCTGGACCGGATGACTCCTAGAGATCGATGAGTTCCTGTCGTGGTTCGTCCCGCGGCGGTCCGGCTCCCGGCCCGGCCGCCGCGCGGCGTATCAGTCGCGTGCCGCCGATCCCCGCCGCGAACCCCACGACGAGCCCCGGCACCGCCCACCACACGCCGTGGTCCGGTCCCTCCGGCCGCTCGGTCTCCGCGCCCGGCCCCTCCCCGGCACCGCCGGCAAGTCCCGCCGGGCCCGCCCGGTCCAGCCGGTCGAAGACCTCCCGCGGAACCCGGTGCACGTCGTCGTCCTCCCGCTCCGGCGCCGGATCCGAGCGCACCCGGACGATCATGGCCTGGTCGGACCTGTCCAGGCCCGCCTCTCCGGCCGGCTGTGTCGCCGCAGCGGCCGCGGGCGCCGCGAGCACGGTCACCGCCGCGACCAACGGTGCGAACACCGCGAGCGACCTGCCTGGTGTGTGCCTGAGTAATGCGAGTCTGCTCCGCACTGTCATCCCCCTCGATCGACTCGGCCTCGCTTCCTCAAGCTCGCGAGCACGTCCTTTCGTCACACGTCGCGCAGTTCCTGGCGCGGCCCCGGCTCTCCTCGCAGCCGCTCCCACGGCTTCCGCGGCGCGAACGGCCGCAGTACCCACGCCAGTACCGCCCCGGCAGCCAGGCCCGGAAGCGCCCACCACCACCCGGTGCCGGCGTCCGCGGCGGAGGACGGGGTCGCGGACGTCTCCGTGTCCCCCGCCCCCGCGTCGTCCACCGGCTCCTCCGCAGGGGCGGGAAAGATGGCGTGGCCCTCGCCGGACACCTTGCCCATCACGCCCAGGTCCGCCAGCAGGGCGCGCAGTCGGGCGGGGTTCTTCGTGCGGTGCCAATAACCGTTCACCGTCTCCGGAACGTTCGCCGCGGTGTGTATCCACACCTGGTCCCCGTCGGCCAGCGGAAAGACCTGGTCCAGCCGCCACGGTGAGACGTCGTGCGCCATCCAAGTGACGTTGATCTGTCGGGCGGCGAGCAGATTCGCCTCGGGCGGCTTGGTGCGGGTGCCCGCGCTCGAAGGGCCGAGCAGCCGCTCCAGCTCGCCGTACTTCTCGTCGGAGCAGTACAGCGACGCCGTCTCCGCGCTCTCCGGTGAGACCACCAGCACGCTCGTCGGCCCGCCCGCCGACGCGGACGGCGCACCCCACACCGACACGGCGAGCACAGCCGTCAACACACCTGCCCCCGCCGCCAGTTCACGACAACGGCCCCTCAGTCCACCCGTGCTGCTCCTCATGTCGACCCCCCACAGACGATCCCGTGCGGCCCGTCCGCGAGCCGCGTGTCACTTCTGGTACACCGCCCGGCCCGGCGGGGTTCCCACTCGGCCGGCACTAGTCCGAGGACTTCCCGGCGCCCTCGCCCTGCGGTCCGCCGAGGGACTGCGCGATCTCCACCGCCCGCGCCTTCGACGCGACCCCCTCCAGCCGCAGCGTCACCTCCGCCCCGCCCAGGACGTCCGACCGGTGCGTCCACAGCAGCGTCGGTCCAGCGGTCCGCTTCTCGCGGGTGTAGGAGCCGGCCGCGTCCACCAGCCAGAGACTCAGCAGGTGGGGCCGCGGGAACCACAGAGCCGTGTCGTCGACCGCCCCGGGATCCGCGGCGTCCTCGTGCAGCGAGAGCCACTCCGGCTGCTCCCGCACCCTCTTGGCGAAGCCGATGTCCAGCCGCGCCGGGTACTCGTCCAGCCGGACGGTGCGCCCCCGCTCCCGCCAGCACAGGCTCATGAGGGACCGCCCCCGCGGCTCGGCCGTCACCGTCACCGCGTCCGGCGTCCCGAGCGCGGTCGGCACCAGAGGCTCGAACCCCGCCCGCCGCTCGGCCTGCGCCAACGAGAGCGAGCGCCCGCAGCCGGGGACCTGCGCGCCCGGCGAGGGCACCGCCGACGGGTCGTACCGCACCTCGACCCCGCCGAAGTCGAACCAGTCCAGGACCGCCGCCCGCACCGGAGGCGTGAGCGCGAGCACCGCCAGCAGCCCGCACAGGGCCGCGGCCAGCGAACGCCACCGCGCCCGCGCCCATCGCCGTACCGCCCGCAGCCGCTCACCGGGCCCCGCCGCCCGGGCCGCCGGGACCGGCAGCCGCTCGGCGAGTATCTGCTCCAGGACCCGCTCCACCATCGACTCGGTCCCGTCCGCCCCCGGAGCGTCCAGCGAACGCCCGAGCGCCCGCAGCTCCTCGGGCAGTCCGGACGCCCGCTCGCGGGCCTCCTCGCCGGGGCCCTCACCGCCGTAGGACTCACTCACGCTCATCACCCCCTTCCCGGGGCTCGAACTCGGGCAGCAGCTTGCCGAGCTTGCGCAGCGCGCGGTTCAGCCGGGACTTCACCGTCCCCCGGGGCCAGCCCAGGGCCTGGGCCGTCTCGGACTCGTCCATCTCCAGCAGATAGCGGTAGGTGACGACCAGGCGGTGCTCCTCGCTCAGCTTCCTCAGCGCGGCCTCCAGCGCGGCGCGGCGCTCTATCTCCACGGCCGCCGTCGCGGGGTCCGCCGACTCCGGTATCAGCGGCTCGGCCTCCACGAAGGCCGCCTCGCGGCCGACGAGCGTGCGCCGCCGGGCGGCCGTGCGCACTGTGTTCCTCGTCTCATTGGCCACGATGGACATGAACCACGGCTTGAACGCCGAGCCCTCCTTGAAGCGGCCCAGCGAGCAGTACGCCTTGACGAAGGCCTGCTGCACCACGTCCTCCGCGTCCGCACCCGCCCCGAGCGCCGCGGCCGCTCGCAGGGCCAGGCCCGTATGGGCCCGCACCAGCTCCGCGTACGCCTCCGGCTCTCCGGCGCGTACGCGTGCGATCACCGCGGCCTCATCGACGATGCGGCCCCCCTCCCGCGTCCTCACATGATGGGTACACCGCCCGGACCGAATCGGTTCCCACCCGTGGCACATCTGTTTCCGACTGGTTCCGGATCGGCCCCCGGCACCTGAGAGAATGGTGCGCATGGCCTCTGACCGACCCCGTGTGCTCTCCGGAATCCAGCCCACCGCAGGCTCGTTCCACCTCGGCAACTACCTCGGCGCCGTCCGCCAGTGGGTGGCCCTGCAGGAGTCCCACGACGCGTTCTACATGGTCGTGGACCTGCACGCGATCACGGTTCCGCAGGACCCGAAGGAGCTCACGGCCAACACCCGCCTTGCCGCGGCCCAGCTCCTCGCCGCGGGCCTCGACCCGGAGCGCTGCACGCTCTTCGTCCAGAGCCACGTCCCCGAGCACGCCCAGCTCGCCTGGGTCATGAACTGCCTCACGGGCTTCGGCGAGGCCTCCCGCATGACCCAGTTCAAGGACAAGTCCGCCCGGCAGGGCGCCGACAGCGCGAGCGTCGGCCTGTTCACCTACCCGATCCTCCAGGTCGCGGACATCCTGCTCTACCAGGCCAACGAGGTCCCGGTGGGCGAGGACCAGCGTCAGCACGTCGAGCTGACCCGCGACCTCGCCACGCGCTTCAACGGCCGCTTCGGCGAGACCTTCACGATCCCGAAGCCGTACATCCTCAAGGAGACGGCGAAGATCTACGACCTCCAGGACCCGTCGATCAAGATGAGCAAGTCGGCGTCCACGCCGAAGGGCCTCATCAACCTCCTCGACGAGCCGAAGACCACCGCCAAGAAGGTCAAGAGCGCGGTCACGGACACCGACACCGTCATCCGCTACGACGTCGAGAACAAGCCGGGCGTCAGCAACCTGCTCACCATCTACTCGACCCTGACCGGCACGAGCGTCCCGGAGCTGGAGCAGCAGTACGAGGGCAAGCTCTACGGCGCGCTCAAGACGGACCTCGCCGAGGTCGTCGTCGAGTTCGTCACGCCGTTCCGGGAGCGGACCCAGCAGTACCTGGACGACCCGGAGACGCTGGACTCGATCCTGGCCAAGGGCGCGGAGAAGGCCCGCGCGGTGGCCGCGGAGACCCTGTCCCAGACGTACGAGAAGGTCGGCTTCCTGCCCGCCAAGCACTGACCGCCCCGCCCGCCGGCACCGGCCGCGCGGGCACCGGGCGTACCACCGCACACCAGCACCACCGGGCAGAGCGCTGCACATCACTATGCCTGCGCCTGCCCACAGCACAGCCGTGGCCGTACAGTCGATAGCCGGACGGCTGGGAACCAGTCCGACAGGACGACCGGGACGAACAGGAGACGACGTGGGGACCGTAACGATCGGTGTGTCGATCGCGGTCCCGGAGCCTCACGGCAGCCTGCTCCAGGAGCGGCGCGCGGGCTTCGGCGACGCCGCGGCTCACGGCATCCCCACCCACGTCACCCTGCTGCCGCCCACGGAGGTCGCGGACACCGCGCTGACCGCGATCGAGGCGCACCTCACCGAGGTCGCCGCGGCGGGCCGGCCGTTCCCGATGAAGCTGTCCGGCACCGGCACCTTCCGGCCGCTGTCACCCGTCGTCTTCGTCCAGGTCGTCCAGGGCGCCGAGGCCTGCACCTGGCTCCAGAAGCAGGTCCGTGACGCCTCCGGGCCGGTCGCGCGGGAACTCCAGTTCCCGTACCACCCGCACGTCACGGTCGCCCACGGCATCGACGAGGCGGCCATGGACCGCGCCTTCGAGGAGCTCGGCGACTTCGAGGCCGAGTGGCCCTGCACCGGCTTCGCGCTCTACGAGCAGGGCGCCGACGGGGTGTGGCGCAAGCTGCGCGAGTTCCCCTTCGGGGGATCCGTCGTGCCGCCCCAGGCGGGGCACGTGGAGCGCGGCTCCCTGCCCACGAGCCAGTTGTAACTCCAGGTACAGCCGCCGACACCGCGCTCTCACCGGCCATACCCCGAGTTACAGCGGCCATCGGCCATACCCGCACCTACAGCGGCAGCCGCCGGAACAGCGCCCGCGGCGCGTGCCGCACCGCCGACATCACCACGCGCAGCGCTCCCGGCACCCACACCGTCTCCGAGCGGCGCCGCAGACCCAGCTCGACGGCCGCCGCCACGGCCTCCGGAGTGGTCGCGAAGGGCGCCTCCTCCAGACCCGCGGTCATCCGCGAGCGCACGAACCCCGGCCGTACGACCATCACGTGCACGCCCGTGCCGTGCAGGGCGTCGCCCAGCCCCTGCGCGAAGACGTCCAGGCCGGCCTTGCTGGAGCCGTAGATGAAGTCGGCGCGGCGGGCACGCTCGCCTGCGACGGAGGACAGCACGACGAGCGAGCCGTGCCCCTGGGCCTGCAACGCGCGCGCGGACACCAGGCCGGCCGAGACGGCGCCCGTGTAGTTGGTCTGCGCCACCCGCACCGCGGCGAGCGGCTCGCGCTCGTCGTGGGCCTGGTCGCCGAGGATCCCGAAGGCGAGCAGCACCATGTCGATGTCGCCCTCGGCGAACACCTTGCCGAGCACCGCCTCGTGCGACTCGGGGGCCAGCGCGTCGAAGGCGACGGTGCGGACCTCGGCCCCCAGGGCGCGCAGTTCCGCGGCCGCCGACTCCAGGCCGGGGGAGGGGCGCCCCGCCAGCCACACCGTGCGGGTGCGACGGACGACGAGCCGGCGGACGGTGGCCAGTGCGATCTCGGACGTGCCGCCGAGGACGAGCAGGGACTGGGGGATGCCGAAGGCGTCCTTCACGAGCAGCTCCTTGGGAGGGCCTGGGTTGTGCGGTGGCCCGGGTCGTACGGGCGGGCCGGGTCGCGCGGCGGACTCGGCCGGGTCGTGCGGCGGCCTCAGAGGGTGAGACGGCGGGACAGGTCGGAGGTGAACACCCCGCGCGGGTCCAGCTCCGCGCGCAGCGCGCGGAAGTCGTCGACGCGCGGGTACATCGCGGCGAGCAGCTCCGGCCGCAGCCGGGAGTCCTTGGCGACGCAGACCCGCCCGCCGGCCGCGGCCACCTCCTCGTCCAGCTCGTCGAGGAGGGCGCCGAGGCCCGGCAGGGCGGCCGGGACGTCCAGGGCCAGGGTCCAGCCGGGCACCGGGAAGGAGAGCCATCCTGGGCCGGCGTCCCCGAACCGCTTGAGGACGGAGGAACGACGGGCACCGCCTCCCGGAGATCCGCCGCACGATCCGGTGCAGGGCCTCCTCCTGCCCGTGCCCGACGACGAACTGGTACTGCACGACGCCGCCGCGGCCGTAGAGCCGGTTCCAGTGGGGCACGCCGTCCAAGGGGTGGAAGAACGCGGAGATCCTCCGCAGCCGGCCGGTACGCGCGCGGGGCGCCCGCCGGTACCAGAGCTCGTTGAACAGCCCCACGGTCGCGCGGTTGACGAGCCCCTCGGGGAGGAGGGCGGGCGGGGCCGGGAAGCGCCCCGGCCGAAAGGCCAGCGGGTCTCTGCGCGCGCGGGCGCCCCCGGCGAGCGGCCCCGGCCTCTCCAGCGCCTCCAGCGGCGCGTGGTCGCCCCGGGTGAGCACCGCCCGCCCCGTCGCGGCCCCGCGCGCCATCAGGTCGATCCGGGCGACCGAGTAGCGGTATCCGCGGTCCCCGGTCGTCAGCCGGACCAGCAGGTCGTCGAGGTCCCGCGCGCGTTCCGTGTCGACCGACATCAACGAGGTCTCGACCGGCTGGAGCTGGACCGTGGCAGTGAGGATCATCCCGGTCAGGCCCAGGCCGCCGGTGGTCGCGTCGAACAGCGGCGTGCCGCGGCGCACGGTGCGGATCTCGCCGTCGGCGGTGAGGAGTTCGAACGACAGCACATGGCGGGAGAAGGAGCCGGACACATGGTGGTTCCCGCCGTGCACGTCCGCGCCGATCGCGCCCCCGACCGTGACGTGGCGGGTGCCGGGCGTCACCGGCACGAACCAGCCGAGAGGCAGCAGCACCTCCATGAGCCGGTGCAGGGAGACGCCCGCGTCGCACAGCACGGTGCCGCCCTCGGCGTCGATCGCGTGCACACGGTTGAGAGCGGTCATGTCGAACACCGCGCCGCCGGCGTTCTGCGCCGCGTCCCCGTAGGCACGCCCCAGGCCCCTCGGAATGCCGCCGCGGGCCCCGCAGCCCCGGACGGCGGCCACGGCCTCCTCGTAGCCGCGCAGACGGATCGGACGGGCCGCGGTGGGGGCGGTGCGGCCCCACCCCGTGACGGGAACGGTGTCGACGGACATGCCGTTGACCGTATCGCCGCTATGGAGGCGATTCGTTGGCAAACATCACTGCTCTACCCGAAATGGGTGATTAGTGGGATGTCGCTCAATAATGCCGGGGTCCCGGCTCGCGCCCGGCACGATGACCCGCGGCCACCGGCTCACCTGAACGGCAGGCCCCGCCGTCCCGCGTTTTCGGGGTACTCACACATCGGTCTCCCGCGCGGAGGGCAAGATCCGATCATGGACTGGCTGAAGAGACTCCCCGTCGTCGGGCCCCTCTGGGTGCGCCTGACCGCCACGCACGCGTGGCGGTCGTACGAACGGCTGGACCGGGTGAAGTGGACCCGGCTGGCCGCCGCGATGACGTTCACCAGCTTCGTCGCGCTGTTCCCGGTGCTCACCGTGGCCGCCGCGATCGCCGCCGCCACGCTCAGCACCAAGCAGCAGAACGACCTCCAGGACAAGATCGCCGACCAGGTCCCCGGCATCTCCGACCAGCTCAACATCGACGACCTGGTGCAGAACGCCGGCACCGTCGGCCTCATCGCCGCGGCCGCCCTGCTGTTCACCGGCATCGGCTGGGCCGGCTCGATGCGCGAGTGCCTGCGCGCGGTGTGGGAGCTGCCCGACGAGGACGAGAACCCGGTCCTGCGCAAGGGCAAGGACCTGGGCATCCTGGTCGGGCTCGGCGGCGCCGTCCTGGTCACCCTCGCCATCTCAACCGTCGCCTCCGCGCTGGTCGACTGGATCGGCGGGCAGCTCGGCCTCCAGGAGGGCGGCGCGGGCCGGGCCCTGCTCCAGGCCGCCGCGTTCGTCATCGCCGTGCTCGCCGACTTCCTGCTCCTGCTGTACGTCCTGACCCTGCTGCCCGGCGTCGAGCCGGGGCGCCGCCGGCTGTTCGTCGCCGCGCTGACCGGCGCGGTCGGCTTCGAGCTGCTGAAGCTGCTGCTGAGCGGCTATATGCAGGGCGTGGCGACGAAGAGCATGTACGGCGCGTTCGGCGTCCCCGTCGCCCTGCTGCTGTGGATCAACTTCACGGCCAAACTGGTGCTGTTCTGCGCCGCGTGGACGGCGACGGGGAGCAAGGAGCAGGAGCTCACGGACGGGACGAGCGACGGCGTACCAGATCCGGCAGCGGCCAACGGCGGTTGACGAGGAACGCGGCGCCCGCGAGCAGCACGAGGAGGCCGCCGGCGATCGCGAGGGCCGTCTCCATGCCGCGGGAGCCGCCGTCGGCCGTGGCGGACGCCACGGGCTGGTCCGAGGCCGCCGGGCCCGCGGACTGGCCGGAGCCGCCGGAGCCGCCCCCCGCCTGCCCCGAGGTCCCCGGCTGCGCGGCGCCCTTCGGCGGCACCAGCTCACCCACCGGCTGCACCTTGCCGGCCGCCTTGAAGCCCCAGTCGAAGAGCTTCGCGGTCTCCTTGTAGACCTCGTTGTGCCCTTCCTTGGACGGGTTCATGACGGTGACGAGCAGCACCCTGCCGTTGCGCTCGGCGACACCGGTGAAGGTGGCGCCGGCGTTGGTGGTGTTGCCGTTCTTCACACCTGCGATGCCCTGGTACTGCGAGATGTCGTAGTCGCCGCTCAGCAGCCGGTTGGTGTTCTGGATCTCGAAGGGCGTGCGGACCGTCTTGCCCTTCTTGTTCTTCTTGGTCTCGCCGGGGAACTTCGCGGTGACCGTCGAGCAGTACTCGCGGAAGTCCTTCTTCTGCAGTCCGGAGCGGGCGAACAGGGTCAGGTCGTAGGCGGAGGAGACCTGCCCGGGGGCGTCGTAGCCGTCGGGGCTGACCACGTGCGTGTCGAGGGCCTGGAGCTCCTCGGCGTGCTCGTTCATCTCGCCGACGGTCTTGGCGACGCCCTTGTTCATCGCCGACAGGACGTGCACCGCGTCGTTGCCGGAGCGAAGGAAGACGCCGAGCCACAGGTCGTGGACCGTGTACGTCTCGCCCTCCTTTATCCCGACCATGCTGGAGCCGGCGCCGATGCCCGCGAGGTCGGAGGGGACGACCTTGTGCTGCTCGTTCCTGGCGAACTTCGGCAGCAGGGTGTCCGCGAACAGCATCTTCAGGGTGCTCGCCGGAGGCAGCCGCCAGTGCGCGTTGTGCGAGGCCAGCACATCGCCGGACTCGGCGTCGGTGACGATCCAGGACCGCGCGGTGATGTCCTTCGGCAGCACCGGGACCCCGCTCGCGAGATTGACCTGGGTGCCCGCGAGGCCGAGCCGCGCGCCGCCCACGGTCGACATCCTCGCCGGGGGAGTGACGCTGGGAGAGGCGCTCGGGGTGGGGC